>CANHMF010000080.1 GCA_947461705.1 Synechococcaceae cyanobacterium | reverse complement strand
GCACCGACCTGGGCAGATCCCAGAGGGATCCCTGCTTGAGAAAGCGGGTGCTGAAGCCGGCGTAGGGGCCGAACAGCAGCGCCCGCTGGCCATCAAGCCAGCGGGTGTCGAGGTGCGGCACCGACATCGGCGGCGCCCCCACCGCCGCCTTGCCATACACCTTGGCGTTGTGGGCTGCGATCACCTCCGGGTTGCGGCACACCAGCCACTGGCCACTCACCGGGAACGCGCCGTACACGCGCCCCTCCGGGATGCCGGAGCGCTGCAGCAGCGGCAAGCTGCCGCCGCCGGCCCCGAGGAACACAAACGACGCCTGGAACTGCTGCAGGCGGCCGTCGGCCGTTTTGGCCTGCACCCGCCACTCCCGCCGCCCCTGGGGGCTCGCCAGCGGCTCCAGCCCCACCACCTCGTGGCCCCGCCGCATCTGCAACGCGCCCCGGTGCGCGAGCCCCTCCAGCAGCAGCCCCGTGAGCGCTCCGAAATTCACATCCGTGCCCCGGGTCACACGGGTGGCCGCCAGGGGCTGGGCCAGGGAACGCCCCGCCATCACCAGCGGCATCCACTGGCGCAGCTCGGCCGGATCCGTGCTCCAGGCCATGGCGGCGAACTGGGGCGAAGCGCTCAGGGCCGCGTAGCGGCGCCGCAGAAACGCCACGTTCGGCTCTCCCCACACGAAGCTCAGGTGTGGCACCGACCGGATGAAGGAGCTCGGCGCGGGCAGCATCTGCTGCTCCACCAATGAGCTCCAGGCCTCGAGGCTGCGCTCAAAGGAGGCATTGATCGCCAGGGCCTTGCCCGTGGGCAGCGAGCCATCGGCCGCCTCGGGCGTGTAGTTGAGCTCGCAGTTGGCGGCATGGCCCGTGCCGGCGTTGTTCATCGCCGCACTGCTCTCGGTCGCCAGCCCGGGCAGCCGCTCCAGCACCACCACCTCCAGCCCAGGCTCCAGCTGCTTGAGCAGGCTGGCCAGGGTGGCCCCCATGATCCCGGCGCCCACCAGCAGGGCATCACAACGGTGAATCGCGGTCACGCAGCAGGAGCCTTGAACAGCCGCTGCCAACGCTATGGCCCCACCACGGCCTTCTCGGGATAGCTCCACAATGGATCGATCCAGCGGGCAACAGCGTGGGCGTACTGACGGCACTCCTGATCCTGGCCGGCTTGGTTGTGATTCATGAGGCTGGCCACTTCTTCGCCGCCACCTGGCAGGGCATCCGCGTCAGCGGTTTCTCGATCGGCTTTGGGCCGGCGCTGCTCGAGCGCCAGCGCCGCGGGGTGCAATTCGCCCTGCGGGCCATCCCCCTCGGGGGCTACGTGTCGTTCCCGGACGACGACGAGGACAGCGCCATTCCCGCCAACGATCCCGACCTGCTGCGCAACCGCCCCCTGCCCCAGCGGGCCCTGGTGATTGCGGCGGGCGTGCTGGCCAATCTGCTGCTGGCCTGGGCTGTGCTGGTGGCCCAGGGCGTCGTGGTGGGGATCCCTGCAGGCTTCAGCGCCACCCCGGGTGTGCTGGTGGCCGGAGTGCAGCCCGGCCAGGCCGCTGCCGCCTCGGGCCTGCAGCCCGGCGATCGCATCCTGCGGCTCGATGGCGCGGATCTCGGGGGCGGCCAGGCGGCCGTGGCCGATCTGGTGCAGCGGGTGAAAACCGCCCCCGACCAAACCCTGCGCCTCGAGACCGAACGCGGCAACCAGCGCCTGCAACTGCAACTCACCCCGGCCGATGTGGGGGGCGTGGGGCGGATAGGGGCACAGCTGCAACCCAACGGCAGCGAGGCCTTCCGGGCCGCCACCGGACCCGGTGAAATCCTGAGCCAGGCCAATCACGACTTCACCGCCCTCACCCGGCGCACGGTGGAAGGGTTCATGACCCTGGCCACCCACTTCGGCGAGACCGCGGGCCAGGTGTCAGGCCCGGTGAAGATCGTGGAGATGGGCGCCTCCCTGGCCAAGCAGGGCGGCAGCAGCCTGTTCCTCTACACCGCGCTGATCTCCATCAACCTGGCGGTGCTCAATGCCCTGCCCCTGCCCCTGCTCGATGGCGGCCAGTTCGCGCTGCTGTTGATCGAGGGCCTGCGCGGCAAGCCCGTGCCCGAGAAGTTCCAGATGGCCTTCATGCAATCGGGCTTTGTGTTCCTGGTGGGCCTGAGCCTGGTGCTGATCGTGAAGGACACCAGCCAGCTGGCCGCGGTGCAGCAACTGCTGGGCCGTTGACCAGCCCCCGGCGCGGCCGTTTCCCCTCGGCCAAAACCCGTGCCCCCCAGCTGCTGGAGCGCCTGGGGGAGCTCTATCCCCACGCCACCTGCTCGCTCGACTGGCGCACGCCCTACGAGCTGCTGATCGCCACGATGCTCTCGGCCCAGTGCACCGATGAGCGGGTCAACCTGATCACACCGGCCCTGTTCGAGCGCTTCCCCGATGCCGCGGCGGCGGCGGTGGTGGAGGCCGATGCGGTGGAGCCCTACGTGAAATCGGCCGGCTTCTTCCGCAACAAGGCCAAAAACATCGTGGCCAGCTCCCGGCTGCTGATGGAGCGCCATGGCGGCGAGGTGCCCCGCAGCATGGAGGAGTTGCTGGTGCTGCCCGGGGTGGCCCGCAAAACCGCGTCGGTGGTGCTGGCCTGGTGCTTCGGCATCAATGCCGGCGTCACCGTGGACACCCACGTGAGCCGCCTGAGCCAGCGCCTCAGGCTCACCCGCAAAACCGAGCCGCGCCAGATCGAGCCCGACCTGATGAAGCTGGTGCCCCAGGCGGAGTGGCAGAACCTCTCGATCCGACTGATCTTCCACGGCCGGGCCGTGTGCACCGCCAGGAGCCCCAAGTGCAACGGCTGCCCCATCGCCGACCTCTGCCCCAGCCACACCCCGAAGGGGTAGGCTCATTCATCACTGCATTACGAGACCCAGGCCGCATGGCGAAGAAGTCGATGATTGCGCGCGACGTCAAGCGCCAGAAGATGGTGGAGCGCTACGCCGCCAAGCGCGCCGCCCTGATGGACGCCTTCGAATCGGCTGCTGATCCGATGCAGCGCCTGGAGATCCACCGCAAGATCCAGAACCTGCCCCGCAACAGCGCCCGCACCCGCATGCGCAACCGCTGCTGGGCCACCGGCAAGCCCCGGGGTGTGTATCGCGATTTCGGCCTGTGCCGCAACCAGCTGCGTGAGCGCGCCCACAAGGGTGAACTGCCCGGCGTGGTCAAGTCGTCCTGGTGAACCTGCTGGGGATGCCAGCCGCATCCCAGCCACCCAAGCTTTCAGGGCACCGCGAGGTGCCTTTTTTCATGCCTGCGCCCGCGGAACAACGGGCGGGCATTCCAAAAAGAAAGGGGCAGTTCCCCCAGCACTCCAGCCCCGAATGCGAGAATCGGCCTTGACAACAAAACGGACATAAGCCCAAGTGCAAGGTCACACTCAGTCGATCTCCTTCGATGGTCGGGAGATCCGGCTGACCACCGGTCGGTTTGCTCCCCAGGCTGGGGGCTCGGTGATGGTCGAGTGCGGAGATACTGCTGTTCTGGTAACGGCAACCCGCTCCGGCGGCCGTGAAGGCATCGATTTCCTGCCCCTGATCTGCGACTACGAGGAGCGGCTCTATGCCGCTGGTCGCATCCCCGGCAGCTTCATGCGGCGCGAGAGCCGCCCCCCCGAGCGCGCCACCCTGATCGCGCGCCTGATCGACCGCCCCATGCGGCCGCTCTTCCCCAGCTGGATGCGCGACGACCTCCAGATCGTGGCCACCTGCATGTCGCTCGATGAGCGGGTGCCACCCGATGTGCTCGCCGTGACCGGCGCGTCGATGGCCACCCTGCTGGCCAAGATTCCCTTCTATGGCCCCATGGCCGCCGTGCGGGTGGGCCTGCTGGGCGACGACTTCGTGCTCAACCCCAGCTACCGCGAGATCGAGCGCTCCGACCTCGATCTGGTGGTCGCCGGCACCCCCCAGGGCGTGATCATGGTGGAGGCCGGTGCCAACCAGCTGGGCGAACAGGATGTGATTGAAGCCATCGACTTCGGCTACGAAGCGGTGATCGAGCTGATCAAGGCGCAGCAGAACCTGCTCAAGGAGCTGGGCATTGAGCAGGTGATCCCCGAGGCCAAAGCCGAGGACGACACCCTGCCCAAGTTCCTTGAGAAGGAATGCGCCAAGGGCATCGGCGAGGTGCTCAAGCAGTTCTCCCAGACCAAGGCCGAGCGGGACGAGAAGCTCGACGCCATCAAGGCAGAAGTGAGCGAGAAGATCACCGCCCTCAAGGACGAGGACGCCGTGAAGGTGGCCGTGTCCAGCAACGGCAAGGTGCTGGGCAACAGCTACAAGAGCCTCACCAAGAAGCTCATGCGCGAGCAGATCATCAAGGAAGGCAAGCGCGTGGATGGCCGCAACCTCGATGAGGTGCGCCCCATCAGTGCTGCCGCCGGTGTACTGCCCAAGCGCGTGCATGGTTCGGGCCTGTTCCAACGCGGCCTCACCCAGGTGCTCTCCTGCGCCACCCTCGGCACCCCGAGTGACGCCCAGGAAATGGACGACCTCAATCCGTCCACCGAGAAGACCTACCTGCACCACTACAACTTCCCCCCCTACTCGGTGGGGGAAACCCGGCCCATGCGCAGCCCTGGCCGCCGCGAGATCGGCCATGGCGCGCTGGCTGAGCGGGCCCTAGTGCCCGTGCTGCCCAGCAAGGAGAGCTTCCCCTACGTGCTGCGCGTGGTATCGGAGTGCCTGAGCTCCAACGGCTCCACCTCGATGGGCTCGGTGTGCGGCAGCACCATCGCCCTGATGGATGCGGGCGTGCCCCTCAAGGCTCCCGTGAGCGGCGCCGCCATGGGCCTGATCAAGGAAGGCGCCGAGGTGCGGATCCTCACCGATATCCAGGGCATCGAGGACTTCCTCGGCGACATGGACTTCAAGGTGGCCGGCACCGAGAAGGGCATCACCGCTCTGCAGATGGACATGAAGATCACCGGTCTTGAGGTGAAGACCGTGGCTGACGCCATCAACCAGGCACGCCCCGCCCGCCTGCACATCCTCGAGAAGATGCTCGAGGCGATCGAGAAGCCCCGCGATGTGCTCTCCCCCCATGCCCCGCGCCTGCTCAGCTTCCGCATCGATCCGGAACTGATCGGCACGGTGATCGGCCCCGGCGGCCGCACCATCAAGGGCATCACCGAGCGCACCAACACCAAGATCGACATCGAAGATGGCGGCATCGTGACGATCGCCAGCCACGACGGTGCCGCCGCTGAAGAAGCGCAGCGCATCATCGAGGGGCTCACCCGTCGCGTCAGCGAGGGCGAAGTGTTCAGCGGTGCCGTGACTCGCGTGATCCCCATCGGTGCCTTCGTGGAGATCCTTCCCGGCAAGGAAGGCATGATCCACATCTCCCAACTCTCCGAAGCGCGCGTGGAGAAGGTGGAGGACGTGGTGAAAGTGGGCGACCACGTGACCGTGCGCGTCCGCGAGATCGACAACCGCGGCCGCATCAACCTCACCCTGCGGGGCGTGCCCCAGGCCGACGAGCCCGCCGGCGCCTGAGCGATCCACAGGGCTGGCCGGTTCAGCCAGATCAATTCCGCAAGACAGGAGTTATTCCGCAAAGCCGGCCCCCCCAGGGCCGGCTTTTTTAGGTTGTGTTCAGGGTCTTGGGCTCGCAGCCGCCGCCATGAATCTTGCGATCACAGGAGCCCATTCGATGGGCAAAAGCACGCTGGTGCAGGACTGGGTCCGCGCCCATGCCAACACGCTGCTTGAAGACGAGCCCTACCGCGTGCTGGGACTGCATGGCCCTTACGAGATTCAGT
The DNA here is from genome assembly GCA_947461705.1 of Synechococcaceae cyanobacterium. GTDB lineage: Bacteria > Cyanobacteriota > Cyanobacteriia > PCC-6307 > Cyanobiaceae > Vulcanococcus. The sequence continues at coordinate 4,507 of CANHMF010000080.1, read as the reverse complement.
TTCGTGATGCCGCCACGCGCCATCACAACGGCCTGATGCTGTACTACAACATCGGCCGCTGCTTCCGCCATAGCCAACGTGAACGACCGGTGATCTTTGATCGGTGCCCGATTGATTTCATCGCCTATTCCCAATTCGCCGCCGACTGTGGCCGTTCAGACATCGACAACGCCTTCGTGGACTCCATGCTGGAGCCCATCCGTGAATGCCTCGCCTGCCTGGATCTGCTCGTGTTCATTCCCAAGACCGACGAGGCCCCAGTGCTCCTGGAGGATGACGGGATCCGCCCGATCGACCACGCCTATCGCGACGCGATGGACCTGATCTTCAAACAGATCTACCGCGATGGACGCTACGGACTGCGCAACAGCACAACCTTTCCGCCGCTGATCGAACTCTGGGGCAGCCGCGAGGAGCGGATCCTCAAGCTCGAGCAAGCCATCGAGGCCCTGTAGAACCAGCAGCTACACCCTGAAGCCCGGATCAATCACGGCCATCGCCGCCGCGGCCCGTTCACACAGCGCAGTGTGGCTGGCGCCATGGCTGGCGATCAGGCAACCGGCCTGGCGCACGTCGCCGCTGTTGTAGGCGAGGGCCCGGCCATCGGCGTGGGTGAAGGCGCCACCGGCGGCGCGCAGCACCGCTTCTGGCGCCGCCATATCCCAGTCCTTCGGAGCACTCTTGCCCGAGAGGGAGATGTAGAGATCGGTGTCACCCCGCAGAATGGTGGCCACCTTGCCGCCCACGCTGCCGATGGCCTTCGTATCCCCGAGGGCCAAGGCCTCCAGCAGCTGCTCGAGCCGCTGATCGCGGTGGTTGCGGCTGGCCACCAACACCAGCTCGCCCAGCTCCCGGCGAGGGCTGAGGTTGGCGGAGGACCGCTCACCGGCGCGGTTCTCACGCCAGGCACGGCCCGGGGCCTCGGCACCGGCTTCCACCAGGCCAAACCACAGCTCCTCCAACTCGGGCAGCAGCACCACCCCGAGCACCGGAGCACCGTGGCGCACCAGGGCCAGATGCACGGCGTACTCGCCCGTGCCCTGCAGAAAGTCCTTGGTGCCATCCAGCGGATCGAGGATCCACAGCCACTCGGCCTCGAGGGGCACGCCGGCGGTGAGTTGCTCCTTGGCGGTCTCCTCGCTCAGCAGGGTCCAGGGGGCCGTGGGGAAGGCCGCCGCCAGCCCATCCAGCAGCCACTGGTTCACGGCCAGATCCGCCGCACTCACCGGGCCCTCACCGCCGTCCTCCACGCTCAGGGCCGACGGGAAGCCATAGGGGGGCTGCTCGCCGCGGCCGTAGGCCAGCAGGATGTCGGCGGCGCCCCAGCTCAGCCGGCGCAGCTCGAGCAGCAGGGCCTCCTCAGCGATCCCGGCAAGCATCATGGAGACGGCAAAGGGGCATTGTGATGCAGGGCCAAGAACCGGCTGCAGGCGTGCTCTATCTGGTGGGCACCCCCATCGGCAACACCGGCGATCTCTCACCCCGGGCCCGCAGGGTGCTCGAGGGCGCCAGCCGCATCGCCTGCGAGGACACGCGCCGCAGCGGCCTGCTGCTCCACAACCTGGGCATCAAGAACCGGCTGGTGAGTTTCCATGAACACAACCAGACCGCCCGCATCCCGGAACTGCTGGAGGCGTTGGACGCGGACGAGGCCGTGGCGGTGATCAGCGATGCCGGCCTGCCGGGCATCTCCGACCCCGGCGAAGCGCTGGTGGCGGCCGCACGCGCCGCCGGGCGCACCGTGATCTGCGTGCCCGGCCCCTGCGCGGCCACCACCGCCCTGGTGAGCAGTGGCTTGCCCAGCGGCCGCTTCTGCTTCGAGGGGTTCCTGCCCCCCAAGGCCCAGCAACGCCGCCAGCGCCTGCAGGAGCTGGCCGGCGAACCACGCACCATGGTGTTGTTCGAGGCCCCCCATCGCCTGCTGGATCTCCTGACAGACCTGCTCGCTGAACTCGGCGATCGCCCCCTGGCGGTGACCCGCGAGCTCACCAAGCGCCATGAACAGCAGGTGGGCCCCACGGTGAGCGCCGCCCTCGAGCACTTCCGCCACACCGCCCCCCAGGGGGAATTCACCCTGGTGCTGGGGGGAGCAGCTCCCACCACCCAGGAACGCCCCAGCGATGCGGAGCTGCGCGCTGAGCTGGACCAACGGGTGGCCGCCGGGCTGAGCAGTAGCGATGCTGCCAAGCAACTGGCAAAGGAAACGGGCGTACCCAAGCGGGAGCTCTACGCTCTGCTGCACCACCTGGAGCCGAGCTGATGCTGCTGCGCCTGCGCCTGCTGCTCGCCAGCCTTGGCGGTGGTGTGCTCCTGCTACTGATCCTCTGCCTCGGGGCTCAGAACCTGAACCAACGGGCCAGCCTGAATCTGGGCTTTGGTCGCACCGCGGAGCTGCCCACGGGCTTCCTGGTGGGCATCGCCCTGGTGGTGGGGGTGATCACCGGGGGCAGCGCCACGGCGCTGCTGCTGCCCCGAAGCGATCAGGGCCTCAACGAGTAGGTGAGCGTTTCTCCCGGCTCAGCTGCCGGGGATGGCGTAGAGGGAGCCCCCCTCCACCACGAGCCGGGTGATGCCCTGGGCCAGCAGATAGGAGGAGGTGCGCTCGAGCACGCCGCTATCAGGCACTTTGATCACGCGCTGGGTGCGGCCGCACTGGCGCTTGGCCTGGCGGGGATTGGAATAGAGCATCAACGCCTGTCGCTCCTGCTCGTCCTCCGGCAACAGGCCCAGTTCGGGAAAGTCCTTGAGGGGCTTGGCCTGGAGCTCCACGGTTTTGTCCACCAGCATGTAGACGCTCACGGGAAGGGCGCCGGTGGTGAGGGGTTGCGGAGCCGCCGAGGCGCGCTCCTCGATGGCGATCCCGACCGGGACCGTCACGAACGCATCGCCAAAGTCCCCGTCATCGCTGCTGTCGTCGTCGAGGCCGTCATCAGCGAAGTCATCGGCATCGTCGATGGCCAGCACCACAACCGTGTCGGCATCCTCCGGCTCGGGAGCCGGCTCAGGGCCCAAGTTGTCTGAAGCGGTGGCCTCGAGGGCGGGATCACCCAGAGCCTCGACCACTGGCGCCTCGGCAGGGGCCAAGCTGGCAGCGGCGGCCGAAGCCCCCCGTCCTCGCTGCTGCTTCAGGGCGGCGAGCTCCTCGGGAGCCAGGGCCGCCTTCACCACCCGACTCACCGTGTTGGGGCTGCAGCCATAGGCCTCCGCCAGGGCCTGGGCTGTTTCCCCCTGCCGGTAGCGAGCGACCAGCTCCTCTTTCTGGCTGTCCGTGAGCCTGGGAGCCGGCATTGGGCAAATGGTGCGCAGCACACCACCATAGAAGCCCTTCCAGGCAAGACCACCAGATCTGGCTGTCAGAATGGTCGAGCTGCCACGGCAGCACCCCCAGCTCCCTTAGCTCAGCTGGATAGAGCAGCTGCCTTCTAAGCAGCCGGTCGATGGTTCGAATCCATCAGGGGGCGTTTCAGTCAGAGCCTGGCTTCTCAGCCCAGAAACCTCTCTGCCACTGGCTTTTGGACTAACAGGCTTTACCGGCTTCTGCTTGCCCTTGCCAGGCTGTGGGAAGGACCTCCTCACATGCCAGCGGTCCCGGAATGGGATGTTCCGCTCCGTGGGGGCGTCCTTCGGGCCCTCAGTCAGAGGCCGAGCCGTCACCACACCGATTGCCGTGCCAGGCATCCTGGCGATGGCGCAGGCCATCCCTGACCCGCGCTGGCGGTTTGCCTTCCAGCTGCTCAGCGCTAAGGCCCTCACCCCATGGCCGACTCCAGGCCCTCTGAGCTCGATCAGCTGCGCCGGGAGTGTGCGAGAAGCCGCGGGTGGACCCTGACATGGTCAACGCTGGGCGGAAGGAAAAGGGTTCTGCCTCAGTGTGGCCTCATGGGTAGTTCTGTCCCCCAGGGAGCTGTGTGGCCATACATGGCAGAACCTCCATAGGAAGCAAGCCAGGCCGACCTCTGCCTCCCAGCCATCGCTGAAGCCCCCCTCACTGGAGAAGGGCCTATCTGCCAAGAAACATGCGTGGGAGTCATGACAAAACCCTCCCCTATTTCGACTTTACTCGAATCATGCAGGAGCATGGCTGCGTCGATTCCGCTTCTAAATGCGCGCCTTGCGTTCTGGCCTTACCGCAGCCGCCGGCATACTCGCCCCGGCCACCCTGGGCTGCAGCCTTCCCGCAGCCGCCGCCGACCTGGCCATCGTTGGCGTCAGCCAGTACGGGATGGGCTCCCAGGCCAACAGCCAGGAGCAGGTGACGTCGATCACCCAGTTCTCCGACGTGCAGCCCACCGACTGGGCCTACCAGGCGCTGTCCAACCTGATCGAGCGCTACGGCTGCGTTGCGGGCTACCCCAACGGTACCTACAAGGGCAAGCAGGCCATGACCCGCTATGAAGCGGCCGCCCTGCTGAACGCTTGCCTCGACCGGATCACTGAAGTGACCGACGAGCTCAAGCGCCTGATGCAGGAGTTCGAGAAGGAACTCGCCGTGCTGAAGGGCCGCGTG
>CANHMF010000079.1 GCA_947461705.1 Synechococcaceae cyanobacterium | reverse complement strand
CCCTGCCCCCGGTTGGGGCTGCCAGGGTGGACTCATTCAGGGCCCCTGTGGCATGTCGATCACCCACTGCCCCCTGTGCGTTGGTTTGGCCGTGCTGTGCGTGCTGCGCAGCGCTGCCCATGGGTTGATGCTCTGGCAGTTGTTGCGCCAGGAGCCCCAGGCGGCACTTCGGTTGCAGGGGGCCTAGGGTCCGGCCCCTGTTCCCCGGTTTGGCTGCCATGGCCCTGCACGCCACCTATTTCGGTGCCAATGGCTGGCTGCTTGAGTTCGATGGCCTGCAGGTGCTGCTGGACCCCTGGCTCACCGGGAGCCTCAGCTTCCCGCCAGGGCCCTGGTTCTTTCAGGGTGAATTGCCGCGTCCCTGGCCCGTGCCGGAGCAGCTCGATCTGCTGCTGCTCACCCAGGGTTTGCCCGACCACACCCACCCCGCCAGCCTGGCGTTGCTCCCGAAGAATCTGCCTGTGGTGGCTTCCACCACAGCGGCCGCCAAGGTGCGCGAGCTGGGCTTCCGTGCGGTTACGGCCCTGCGTCCGGGGCAGCAGCACCAGATCGGTGATTTGGGCATCACCGCCACGGCCGGTGCCCCGGTGCCCCAGGTGGAGAACGGTTACCTGTTGCAGCACCCCGGTGGCCGCCTTTACCTCGAACCCCACGGTTTTCTGCCTGCCGAGCTGCAGGCCCAACCCCTCGATGCGGTGATCACGCCGGTGGTGGATCTCGGCCTGCCGGTGGCCGGTGCCTTCGTGAAGGGCCGCGGGGTGCTGCCTCAGCTGCTCTCGCGCTTCTCCCCCCGCACCGTGCTGGCCAGCACGGCCGGGGGGGATGTGGCTTTCACGGGCCTGCTCACTCGGCTGCTGTGGCAGGAGGGCAGCCCGCTCGAAGCCCAGGAGCTGGTGGCGGGCGGCCCCACCCGCCTGATCGATCCGGTGCCGGGGGAGCGCTATGCGCTGGCGATCACCCCAGCGCCCGCTCCATAGCCGCCACAGCGATCCGGGTCTGAATCACCGCGTCAGGGTTGAGGCTGATGGAATCAATGCCCTCGCGCACCAGGAATTCGGCGAATTCGGGGTGATCGCTTGGGGCCTGGCCGCAGATGCCGATCTTGCGCCCGCAGCGCCTGGCGGTGTGAATCGCCATTCGGATCATCTCTTTCACGGTGGCGTGGCGCTCGTCGAACAGCTGGGCCACTAGAGCGGAGTCGCGATCTAGTCCCAGCGTGAGTTGGGTGAGGTCGTTGGAGCCGATCGAAAAGCCATCAAACCGCTCGGCGAAGGCCTCAGCGCCGATCACGTTGCTGGGAAGCTCGCACATCACATACACCTGCAGGCCGTTGCTGCCGCGCACCAGCCCGTGGCGCGCCATCTCAGCCAGCACCTTGTCCCCCTCCTCGGGCGTGCGGCAGAAGGGCACCATCGGAATCACGTTGCTCAGCCCCATCTGTTCGCGCACCCGCTTGAGGGCCTGGCACTCGAGGCCGAAGGCCTCGCGGAAGGCGGGGGCGTAGTAGCGGGAGGCACCGCGCCAGCCGAGCATCGGGTTCTCCTCGCTGGGCTCGAAGCAGCGGCCGCCCAGCAAGTTGGCGTACTCGTTGCTCTTGAAATCTGAGAAGCGCAGGATCACCGGCCGTGGGTAAAAGGCCGCCGCAATGCGGGCCATGCCCTGGCTCAGCAGCGTCACGTAGTAGTCCGCGGGGGTGGCGTAGCCGGCCGTGAGCTCGGCGATGGCCTGGCGTTCAGCGGCGTTGCTCACCCGTTCCGGCTGCAGCAGGGCCATTGGGTGCACCCGGATGTGGTTCGCGATGATGAACTCCAGCCGGGCCAGCCCCACCCCATCGCAGGGGATGGCCGCCAGGTTGAAGGCCTCCTCCGGGTTGCCCACGTTCATCAGGATCTGGGTGCGGGTGCTGGGCAGATCGCCCAGCTCCTGCTCCACCAGCTGAAAGGGAACCGCACCGCGGTACACCCGGCCCTCATCACCTTCACAGCAGCTGGCGGTGATCCAATCGCCATCGGCGATCCGCTCGGTGGCATCGCCGCAGCCCACGATGGCGGTGATCCCCATCTCGCGGGCAATGATCGCGGCGTGGCAGGTGCGCCCGCCCTGATTGGTGATCACACCACTGGCCATCTTCAGGATGGGCTCCCAGTCGGGATCGGTGCGCTCGGTCACGAGCAGATCACCCTGGGTGAAGCGTTGGATCTCGCTCGGGTTCTGAAGCATGCGGGCCCTGCCGCTGCTTACGGAGGTACCGATGGCGCGCCCCGTGGTGAGGCATTCGGCGTTGTGGGGCTCCAGGTGCCAGCTGCGCAGCACCGCCCCCGATCGGCGTGACTCCACGGTTTCAGGCCGGGCCTGCAGGATGAACAAGGCGCCGCTGTCCCCATCCTTGGCCCACTCGATGTCCATCGGCGTGGGGCAGCCGCGCCGCCGGCTGTAGTGGGCTTCGATGGCTGCGGCCCAGCGGGCCAGCTGCAGGGCCTCCGCATCGCTGATGGCGAAGCGCCGCTGCTCCTCGGGGGGAACGGCGAGGGTGTGGGTGGAGGCCCCCTCTCCCTCGCCAATCACCATGCGGATCGCCTTGCTGCCGAGCCGTTTGCTCAGGATCGGCGCAAAGCCCTCGGCGAGGGTGGGCTTGAAGATCAGATATTCATCGGGGTTCACCGCCCCCTGCACCACGGTTTCCCCCAGGCCGTAGGCGGCGGTGAGCAGCACCGCGTCGCGGAAGCCGGTCTCGGTGTCGATGCTGAACATCACCCCGGAGGCGGCCAGATCCGAGCGCACCATCGGCTGCACGCCGATGGAGAGGGCCACCTCGAAGTGGTCGAAACCGTTGATCTGCCGGTAGGAGATGGCCCTGTCGGTGAACAGGGAGGCGTAGCAGCGCCGGCAGGCGGCGATCAGCGCGGCCTCGCCGTGAACATTCAGATACGTCTCCTGCTGGCCGGCAAAGGAGGCATCGGGTAGATCTTCGGCTGTGGCACTGGAACGCACCGCCACGGGGATCTCATCCCTGCCGCTCTCCGCGGCCAGCTGCCGGTAGGCCGCCCGGATGGCGTGCTCCAGTTCGGCCGGCAGCGGCGTGGCCAGCAGCAGGGAGCGAGCCGCGGCCCCGGCCGCCTGCAGGGCTGCCAGATCGCTGCCATCCAGGCCGCCAAGGATGGCGTGGAGCCGGGGGGCCAGGTTGCCGGCGGCGACGAAGCGGCGGTACGCCGCTGCCGTGGTGGCAAAGCCGCCGGGAACCCGCACCCCCTCCGCCGACAATTCGCGGATCATCTCCCCGAGGGAGGCGTTCTTGCCACCCACCTCGGCGATGGCCTCGATGCCCACCTGGGCGAAGGGCACCACCAGCCGCTCAGCCGTGGTGCTGGTCATGGCTTGGGTCCAGCCTGGCTGAGGCGTAAGGCGGCCGTGGGAGGTGCGGCTGGTCCCAGGTCGAGGCGACTACCCGCGCCCTGGGGCCGCACGCCGCCTCCCTGGCTGCGGTGTTGCAGGGCCTGGCAGAGGGGCTGGGGCTTGGCGGTGGTCATGAACCAGGCCAAGTTCCAGCCCGGCCGGCCCTGGCTGCTCACCGAGGCCAGGGCCGTGAGCACGCCGGTGTCGTAGCCCGCCGTCTCCACCACTCCCGGTGCATAGCCCCACCGTTGGGTGAAGGCGCGGGCAAAGGCTGGCCAGCCCTCCCCGCGGCTGAGGGGATCCACTCCGATCTGCCGCTGGGCGAGGCTGTTGGTCACGGGGAATGGCCAGGCGAGCACCAGATCTGGCGGCCAGGGGGTGTTCTGGATGGCTCTGGCCAGGCGGCTGCCGGGCTGGGTGAACACGGCCAGGCTCTTGGGGGCGTACCAGCCCACATCGCGGACCAGCTGCTCCATGGCGGCCTTGTCGTTGCCGTCCACCGGGTTGGCTCCATCGCCGAACCCCACCAGCTGACCCTGCTCCGTGCCCAGGCTGGCGATGAAGCGATCGGCCATGGCCTTGGCTTCGGCACTGGCGTCGCGCACCACCAGCACCTTGCCCAGGTTCTGGTCCACCAGGCCTTTGGCCAGGCGATCACTCATCTGGCTGCGGGCAGGCCCCACTGGCCAGAGCCGATCGGCTCCCTGGTGCTGCGGCAGGCCCTCGAGGGAGAGGCCGCGCTGCAGGGGCAGCAGCACGTTCAGGCGCTGCTGCCCCGCCAACAGCCCATAGCCCCTCAGGGGCGCGGCCGGTGGCGCAATCACCAGCTGGGAGCGAGGGCTCGCCCCCAGGCTTGCCCGTGGATCACTGCCAGGAGGGAGCCAGCCGAGTTGCAGCGAGGGGGGCTGGATTCCGCAGGCACGGCTCTGCTCCATGGCCAGGCCATAACCGCGTCGCAGTCCATCGCCCAGGCCTGCCAGGACCCCCTCGCTGGGCAGCAGCAGGCGCACGGCACTGGCCTGGGGACTGCTCGCCGCCAGGGTCTGGCTGCCCACCACCACGGCCGCCAGCCCCGCCAGGCTGAGCATCCTGTCTTTGGGACGTCCCCAGGGGCGTTGGACGCGTCGGACGGGCACAACGGCTGTTGCCCTTGCTTCTGCGGTGGTCATGGTTGGCACCGTCCAGGGGAGGAAAACTAGGGCGAATTCCCTGACTAGGCTCATCCTTTCCACAGTTGGTCGTATGCAGTCCCGATTTGACGCATGGCGCCGCCAAATGGGCTGCACGCTGGGTTGCCGGGCGGGCTCCCTGTTGATGGGAGCTGGCCTGCTCGGGGCGGCTGTGCTGGGTGGAGCTCCCGCCTTCGCGATTCCGGAAGCCGCCGCGATCAAGAAGCTGGAGGTGATCCCCGTCTTCGTGATCACTGATGAGAAGGGGGTTCCCCTGCCCATCCCCAAGGACAACACGCTGATCCTTCCCCTGTATCTCGAGCGCTCCAAGGCTCAAAGTGAGCTGGCGGGAATTCAGAAAAACAACCCCAAGCTCAAGGCGGGGGTGGTGGGGATTCCCCTGAACGTGATGAACGACAAGGTTCTGGAGCTCAACAAGCAGCTCAAGGACAAGAGCAAGAAGCTCGTGGCTCCCGTGGTGGTGAACCCCAGCGATCGTCAGGAGGCCATCAAATTGCTCAAGGCCCAGGGCCTCACGGATCAGCAGATCAATGAGGGCCTCAGTGTGCCCGTGTTCTTCACCAAGCCCTTCCTCACCGTGCAGACCCCCGAGGGGCCTCGGGGGGTGTTCTTCTTCAGCTATGCCGAGCTGCAGAAGGGGCTTGCCAAGGTGCCCAATCGCGATCAGCTCAAACCCCAGGTGGCCGATCTCTCCGCCGTGCTGCGGGAGATCATCAAGGCGAAAGACGACAGCTACGTGATCTTCCCGACCCCGGATTATTTCCGCCTGGTGCAGGAAAATCAGGGGAAGGGAACGCCCGCGGCCAAGTAGCGCTCTGACGCAGGTGCCGACTCAGTCGGGATCGCCCTTGGCCTGGGTCTGCTGTTCCGGGGGCTGCTCCGGCAGCAATTGGGCCAGCAGTCCTCCGGCTATCAGCGAGAGCCCCAGGCTGAGGGCCAGGTTGCGGTTTGCAGCCGCCTCACCCCAGACGGATGCCGCCAGGAAGGCGGCCCCCAGCAGTAGGCAGGGCACCAGCACGATGCCTTTGGCAGCACGGTTGATGCCCATCAGACCTTCGGATCAGCCGGTGCAGTGTGGCAGGGGTGTGGCCAGTCCGGCGGCCACCAACCCCGCGGCCATGTCGGTACGGCTGCTGCCATCCCCACGGTCCAGCCGCTCTACCCGCGCGACCAGGGTGCCGTTGTTGGACCCACTGGGCCGAAGATTCACCCGTGCCCGTCGTGGCAGCTGCTGCCGCAGCCACTCCGTGGCGGCGGCATTGCCTTCGCTGGGAATGGCGATGCAGGCCAGCTCAACGGTGTAAGTGCGGTTGTGGTCGCCGATCTGGAGCAGCTTGCCGCTGCGCACCTGCAGCACTTCAGCCGCCTCGGCGGCCCCAGCCCACGACAGCACTAGGGCCACCAGACAGGCCAGCAGCAGCTTCAGAGCTTCGCTCCGCAGTTGGGGCAGTAGAGGCTCGAACTGGCGGTGGTGTGGCTGCAGGCGCTGCATTGGCGGGTGGCATCGATGGCGAGCTCGGGATGGCTGGGCAGGCCCACCATCTGGGCATTGCTGGCCCCCGGTGGCACCATCGGATAGCAGTTTTCGTTGCGGCGCACCTTCACCTCCACGAACACCGGGCCGGGATGGGCCAAGGCCTCACTGAGCTGCTGCCGCAGGTTGGCGCGTTCGCTGATTTGAATGCCCCGGACGCCAAAGGCCTCAGCCAAGGCAGGGAAATCGGGCATGCCGCCCATCATTTCCGAGGCGGAGTAGCGCTCGTCGTAGAAGCTCTCCTGCCACTGGCGCACCATGCCCTGCCAGCCGTTGTTCAGCACCACCACCTTCACGGGCAGGTTGTACTGGCTGAGGGTGCCCAGTTCCTGAATGTTCATCAGGATGCTGGCGTCGCCGGCCACGCAGATCACTTGGTCGTCGGGGAAGGCCGTCTGCACGCCCATGGCCGCCGGCATGCCAAACCCCATGGTGCCCAGGCCTGCTGAGCTCACCCAGCGCCGCGGTCCGTTGTGCAGGAACTGGGCCGCCCACATCTGGTGCTGCCCCACATCCGTTGTGTAGAAGGCATTCGGTGCCAGGTCCTGCAGGGCCACCACCACCTCCTGCGGGGCGATCTCGCCTTCAGGGGCTGGCACCACCAGGGGGTAGTGCTGCTTCCAGCTCTCAATCCGTTCCAGCCAGGCGTCGGTGCGCCCCTGGGAGTTCTCCCCCTGGGAGGCGGCCAGCAGCATGCTGAGGGCGCGCTGCACATCGCCCACCACGGGCACCTCAGGCACGCGGGTCTTGCCCACTTCCGCCGCGTCGATGTCGATGTGGATCACCTGGGCCCGCGGGGCAAAGCCATCCAGGCGGCCGGTCACGCGGTCGTCGAAACGGGCACCGGCGGCGATCAGCAGATCGCATTCCGTGACGGCGAAGTTGGCGTAGGCGGTGCCGTGCATGCCCAGCATCCCCACGGAGAGGGGGTGCTTCTCATCGAAGGCGCCCTTGCCCATCAGGGTGGTGGTGACCGGCAGGCGGAAGCGCTCGGCCAGCTGCTTCACGGCCTCGTGGGCCCCACTGCTGATGGCGCCACCACCCACGTACAGCAGGGGGCGCCGCGCTTGGCGCATCAGGTCGAGGGCGTCGGCAATGGCCGCGGCAGTGGGCTCAGGGGGGAGCGAGTAGCCAGCGGGAATGGCGCTGCCCGGCTCCACCGGGGTGTAGTCGAACTGCTCGACGCCCACATCCTTGGGAACGTCAATCAATACCGGACCGGGCCGACCGGTGGAGGCGATCAGGAAGGCCTCGGCCACGATCCGGCCGATGTCCCGGGGGTCGCGCACCACCCAGGAGTGCTTCACGATCGGCAGGGTGATGCCGAAAATGTCGGTTTCCTGGAAGGCATCGGTGCCGATGGAGGCCCGGGGCACCTGCCCGGTGATCACCACCATCGGCACCGAATCCATCTGGGCGGTGGCGATGCCGGTCACCAGGTTGGTGGCGCCGGGGCCGGAGGTGCCGAAGCACACGCCCACCTTGCCGGTGGCACGGGCATAGGCATCGGCGGCGTGGGTGCCCCCCTGTTCGTGGCGCACCAGGATGTGCTTCAGCCAGCCGCGCGCTTCCGCCTTGTGCAGCTCGTCGTAGATGGGCAGGATGGCCCCGCCGGGGTAGCCGAAGATGTGCTCCACCCCATGGCGATGCAGGGCATCCATGAGGGCGTAGCCACCATTCACCCGGGCGGGATAGGAGGGCGCGGCGGCGGTGGCCGCTGGAGAAACGGACGTAACGGTCACGATTTCAGCAGACACCGCTCAACAACATCTGCCAACCCTAAGGTCTGGTCTGGGCGTTGGGTTGCGGATTTCCACTTTCCATCGCAGCGGGTCCAAAGCAGCCAGACCAAAGCCGGTAGTCCAAGCCGGCCGGGGGCAAGCAGCTCGGCTGATCAACCCTTAGCCCCTCAGCGCCGGTTGCGGGCGTTGGCCATCGCCCGCAGGATCGTGCCGGGGTTGAGCCAACGCCCCTGATAGCGGATGCCCCAGTGCAGGTGGGGGCCGGTGGTGCGCCCACTCATGCCCACATGGCCGATCAACTGGCCGCCCCTCAGGGCTTGGCCGGCCCTGAGGGCCACAGCTCCACTGCGGTACACCCCAGCCTGCACCGAGCCGGCCAGGTGGCAATAGATGTGCTCGTAGGACCCCGACTGAATCACCAGCCCCAGTCCACAGCTCCCATCGCTGATCACCTGTCGCACGGCACCGTGCCACCAGTTGCGGATCGGCGACCCGAGCGGCGCAGCGATGTCGAGGCCGTGGTGGGGTTCCAGGCTGCCGCTGGGGCCCCTGCGGCTGCCGAAGTGGCTGGTGTACCCCGCGAAGCTGGCCACCGGAAACACCCCCTGGCGCCAGCGCAGCTCCGCCCGGGCCGCCATCGCCCAGCCTGTGAGGCTGACGCACAGGGCGGTGCCCAGGCCAACCAGGCCTTGAGCTCTAGAGCAGACCGATGGCATGGAGCGGACCGCGACCGCTGATCAGCTCCAGCAGGAAAGCGGAGAAACCGAGCATCGCCAAGCGGCCGTTCCACACCTCGGAGCTGTTGTTCCAGCCCCAGGCCCACTTGTCCTGGGGGTAGAGCTTCACCTTGGTGGGCAGGGCCGCCGCCTGATCCAGATTCACCTCCGGACCTTCCAGGGCGTGTTGCACCAGGTTCGCCAACCCGGCAATGAAGGCCGGGCTGGTGTCGAGGGCTGGCACCCGGCGGAAATTGGTGATGCCGGCTTCCGTGGCGATCTCGCGGTATTCGATGTCGATCTCCTCGAGGGTCTCGATGTGCTCGCTCACAAAGCTGATCGGCACCACCACCAGGTCTTTCACGCCCTGCTCACCCAGCTCATGGAGGGCGTCATCGGTGTAGGGCTTGAGCCACTCCACTGGCCCCACCCGGCTCTGGTACGCCAGGGTGAAGGGGTTGGGGTGGCCGAGGTCTGCCTCCAGCTTCTCCATGATCAGGCGGGCGCAGGCCTCGATCTCTTCCTGGTAGGGATCGCCGGCCTCTTCCACATAGCTCTTGGGCACCCCGTGGGCACTGAAGAACACGTGGGCGCTGCTGGGCTCTGGGCAGGCCTGGATCTCCCTGGCGATCAGTTCCGCCATGGCGCCCACGTAGCCGGGGTCGTCGTAGTAGCTGCGGATGCAGCGGATCGGCAGCTTCGCGAAGGCGGGATCCGCCTGGCGCAGGCGCTGCAGCTCACGGAAGCTGGAGCCGCTGGTGCTGATCGAGAAGTGGGGGTAGAGCGGCAGCACCACCACCTGATCGATGCCATCGGCCTTGATGTCGGCCACGGCCGACTCGGTGAAGGGGTGCCAGTAGCGCATGGCCACGTAGCTGGTGGCCTCGATGCCCCGCTGCCGCAGGCTGCTCTGCAGTTCACGGGCCTGCTGTTCGGTGATGCGGCGCAGGGGAGAGCCGCCACCGATCGACTTGTAGGCCGCCTGCGACTTGCCAGCCCGCAAGGAACTGATCAGCCAGGCCAAGGGCTTCTGCAACGCCGGATTGGGGAGCCGGATGATCTCCGGGTCGGCAAACAGGTTGTAGAGGAAGGGGCCGACGTCCTGAATGCGTTCCGGACCGCCGAGGTTGAGCAACAGCACGCCGACCTTGGCGCCGCCCGTGGACATGCCCTGAAACCAGGAAGGAATGGCGCTGAGCGTAACGCTGACGCCAGGACCCTGGCCGTTTGCTGCCGCAGTCGATAAGGTCGGCGCCGTTTCACCGCTGTGGCGGCTGCAGCTCCGGCATGGCCACACCTGACCCTGCGGCTGGGGAGCATCCCCTCGATGCGGAGATTCGCCGCCACAATGCCGCCCTGGCCAGCAGCGGCGTCGCGCTCCGGCTGGAACGGCGCGGTGGGCGCCTGGGGCTGCGGGGCCCGCTGCCCTGTCGCCGCGCCAGCGGGCGCCATCCCGTGCAGCGCCTCAGCCTCGGGCTCCCTGCTGATCCGGCTGGTCTGGACCAGGCCCGCCTGCAGCTCAAGCGGGTGTTGCAGCAGTTGCAGCAGCAGCGCTTCAGCTGGGGGGCGTGGGGGGCGGCTTCGGCCCCAGGTGCTGTTGCCGCATGCTCGGCCCAGGGGCGGGCGGTTGCCCTGGCGGTGGAGGCCTTTGAGCAGGGCTTCGCGTGCGATCCGCGCCGCCGCCGCAACCCGGCCGGCAGCCGCACCACCTGGACCAGCGCCTATCTCCCCTATCTGCGGCGTCTG
>CANHMF010000078.1 GCA_947461705.1 Synechococcaceae cyanobacterium | reverse complement strand
TGGATCAGGCCGATGCGCTCCGGCAGCGATTGCTACAGAACGAGGTGACGCAGGGCGCCAGCTCCACTCCGCTGCGCAGCTGCCTGCTCAGCGGCGGAGCCAGCCGGCGCATGGGCCGGGACAAAGCGCTGCTGAACCACCCCGAAGGCGGCAGCTGGCTGGAGCGCACGCTGCGGCTGCTGGCCGAGTTGCAGGCCCCGATCACGCTGCTGAGCCGCTGGCCGGAGCACCTGGCCCTGGCTGGACAGCTCGCCGCGCACCCCACAGCCGCTGCACCAGCCGCCATCACCGCCCTGGCCGAGCCGTCTCCCTGGGAGGGGCCCCTGCTGGCCCTGCACCGCCTGATGGAGCACCATCCCAACCAACGGCTGCTGCTCTGCCCGGTGGACATGCCCGCCCTCAACCTCGGCGTGCTGCAGAGCCTGCTGACCGCGGCTGACGCTGTGCCTGGGGCGATCCACCTGGCCCACGACGGTGAGCGCCTGCAGCCCCTGCTGGGCCTCTACCCCAGCGGCCCCGCTCAACGGGATGGCCTGGCCACCGCGATCGCCCAGGGGGAGCGCCGCCTGCAGAGCTGGCTCACCCACCAGTCCTGCCACCGGGTGACGCTCGCCGCCCGCACGATCCGCAACGTGAACCGCCCCGAGGACATCTGAGCTGCCCACAGGGGCCAAGCAGACTGGACTCCGCTGCAGAGATGGCCGTCGCTCACCCCCGCGATCAGCTTCAGCGCCCTCTCGGCGTGCTGCGCCTCTCGCTCACGGCCCGCTGCAACCTGGCCTGCCCCTACTGCCTGCCCGATGGCCAGGAGCCACCGGGGCTGCTGAGCCTGGAGCAACGGTTGCATGTGATCAAAGCGGCCGTGGCTCTTGGGGCCCACAGCCTGCGGCTGACCGGCGGCGAACCGCTGCTGCACCACCAGCTCGATGCGCTGATCAGCGCCGTGCAGCCGCTGCGCGACCAGGGCCTGCGCGAGATCGCCCTCACCAGCAACGGGCTGTTGCTCTCCGCCGAGCGCGCCCGCCACCTGCGGGAGGCCGGACTGGATCGCCTCACCCTCAGCCTGGATGGCACCACCGCCGCCAGCGTGGCCACCATGGCCGGCTTAGCGGATGAGGCCGCCGGCGCCCGCGCCGTGACGCAGGTGCTGGCCGCGATCGAGCACGCCCGCACCGCCGGCTTTGATCCAGCCGCCGGCGCCCTGAAGCTCAACGCCGTGATCCAACGGGACCGCAATCACGATCAGGTGCGACCCCTGGCGCAGCTGGCCCGGGAGCGGGGTGTGGAGTTGCGCCTGATCGAATACATGGATGTGGGCAACCGCAACGGCTGGCGGCAGGCCGATGTGGTGCCGGCCAACGACCTGATTCACGGGATCAGCGAGCGCTGGCCGCTCGAACCCCTGGGCCGGCCCGGCCACAGCACCGCCAGTCGTTGGCGCTACCGCGATGGCCAGGGCAGCGTGGCGGTGGTGGCATCGGTGAGCCAGCCCTTCTGCGGCGACTGCAACCGCCTGCGCGTCACCGCCGATGGCATCGCTTACACCTGCCTGTTCGCTGCGCCCGGCAGCGGCGTGGATCTGAAGCCAGCACTGCAACCAGGCAGCGATCCAGCCGCGCTTGAACAGGTGATAACCGGGCTCTGGGAACAACGCAACGATCGCTACAGCGAGGAGCGCCAACAGGCAGCGGCAGCCGGCACCCCCCACGCAGAGATGGCCTATCTGGGCGGCTAGCTGCACCACCACCGCGAAAGCCGCAGGGATCACCCCGCCCATCACAACCAGTGCTGGGGGTAGGGCAACGCGCCGGGCACCCAGCGGCTGAAGGCCCAGGCCAGGAGCACCAGTAACAGCGACCCGCTCAGTACCGGAAACAACAGGAAGCCCCAGGCCACCTTCAGATACACCGCCAGAAACGCCATCCCACCGGCGGGGGGATGCAAGCACCGCAGCTGTTGCCCCAACAGGATCGTGAGCCCCACCGCCAGGGCCGACACCATGGGGCCCTGGCCCGCGGTGCTCACCAGGATCACCCCCACCAAACCGCCAAGCAGATTGCCCAGCACGATGTTGCGCGGCTGAGCCAGGGGGCTGGCGGGGTAACCAAACAGCAACACGCAGGACGCACCCAGCGGCGCCACGATCAACAACTGACCACTCCAGAGGGAGAGCACGCCGAGCAGCAAAACAGCACTGAGAGCCGCCAGCGACGTGACCCCGATCTGATTCAGGCGAAAGCGCGGCTGATAGCGCCGGCCGCGGCGCCGCTCACGCCGAGCCACCAGATGCAGAAGGCGGTGGAGGCGTCTCACCCAGCCGGCTCCGTGAACCGGGGCATCAGCTGCACCAGGTTGCAAGGGCGCGTACCCGCATCGAGCTGCGCAGCAATCAGCCGGTCCCAGGCGGTTTCCACCGCATCCAGGGAACCCGGCAACACAAAGACAACCGTCCCGTTGGCGACTCCCGCCAGACAGCGGCTCTGCAACGAGCTGGTGCCGATGCTGTCGAACGAAAGCACCCGGAACAACTCGCCGAACCCGTCAATGGTCTTATCGAGCAGAGGCGCCACGGCTTCCGGTGTGCCGTCGCGGCCCGTGAGGCCGGTGCCACCGCAGCTGATCACCACCTCTACGGCGGGATCTGCGATCCAGCCGCTGAGTTCAGCACGGATGCGATAGCGGTTGTCTGGAACGATCCGCCGCTCCACCAACCGATGGCCCGCCACCTCCAGTCGCTGCTGCAGCGCATCACCGGAGCGATCGTCCGCAAGGGTGCGGGTATCAGACACGGTGAGCAGGGCAATGGCGAGGCTCACGGGTTGAGGAACGGGCGTGGGGCCATGGTCGCAAGAGCTAGCGCCGCCATGGGTAGCGTTGCTGCCATGAGCGGCACCTCAGCACCAGGAATTCGCATCCTGTTATTCGCAGGTTTACGCGATCGAGCTGGATGGTCAGAGCAGCTGTGGGCCATCGGGCCAACAGCCGAGGATCCCTTGACCCCACGCCAGCTGTGGGAAGACCTGCAGCTGCCAGACCAGTTCGACAACGTCCGCATTGCCATTAACCACCAGTTCGCCAGTGCCGACACGCCACTGCGTGCAGGCGATGAGCTGGCCTTCCTGCCACCCATCAGTGGCGGTTGATCACACAACTGCTGCACAACAAACCACACCCTGATCAGCACGTAGCCACCGCAACTATCTGGCAACAGGTTCCGCTAATGGTGAAGCCTTGAAGCCCTCTGCAGGAGCGAACAACGCAGCTGAGCAAAACACATCAGCACAGCAAAAGCAACCAGGCAAAGAACAGAAAGCGTCAACACAACAAGCCCCGCACACCCCATACAACAAGGCATCACGTTTTACAACGAGCCGCTGGGCCCCATACAGGGCTGGCTAAGACAGCAACAACGACAACCTGCGGCAAATGGCCCACAGCATTGCGATCAGGGGCAGCTTTTTCCATTTGGTGGAGGATCCCTGGCCCCTCGACAGCGAGGAGTCAACGGCCGCCAGGCTCATCAGCGATGGGCTGATGCTGATTGACAACGGCATCATCACGGCGCTGGCTCCATACGACACCCTGTGCGACAAGTTATCAAACTACAGACTTGAACATATCGAGAATAAACTCATTGTCCCAGGATTCATCGATGGCCACATCCACTTTCCCCAGGTGAGAGTGATGGGAGCCTACGGGAGCCAGCTCCTGGATTGGCTGCAGAACTCGATTTTCCCGGAGGAGCTGAAATATCGCGACCGAGACTATGCCCAGACAGCAGCAACACACTTCTTCGAGGCACTTCTAGGAGCAGGCACGACAACCTGCCAAGCCTTCACGACATCCTCTCCGATTTCAACAGAAGTTTTTTTCGAAGAAGCCCGGGACCGGGGAATGCGCGTGATCGCTGGCCTAACCGGTATCGACAAGTTTGCTCCTGAAGAGTACTGCATCAGCCCTGAAGACTTCTACACCCAAAGCAAGCAGCTCATCGAGCGATATCACCAGCGTGATCGCTGCCTATACGCCATCACGCCACGCTTTGCCGTTGGCTGCTCCGAAGCCATGATGGAAGCCTGCCGCCAACTCAAAGAGGAGTTTCCAGACTGCTGGATTAACACACATATTTCCGAAAATCCGTCCGAGATCAAGCAGGCCAAGCAAGAGTTCCCGGACTGCCGCGATTACACCGCAGTTCACGAAAAACATGGGTTGCTTGGGCCAAAATTTACAGCGGGGCATGGCGTCTGGCTGTCCAATGACGAATTCGGCCGATTCTCCAAGGCTGGCGCCGCTGTTTGCTTCTGCCCACTCTCCAATCTATTCCTAGGCAGTGGATTATTCCGACTCGGCAAAGCCATGGATCCCGATCAACCCGTGCGGGTCTGCCTAGGAACCGACGTAGGCGCAGGAAACGCCTTCAGCATGATCCGCGTGATGGAAGAAGCCTACAAAGTGGGGCTCTGCAACAACACCACACTGGACGGCAGCATCAATCCTCGCGAACAAGATCTTGAAGAAAGCAAGCGCAATAAACTCAGCGCTTACCGCGCTTTTTACCTCGCCACTCTTGGAGGGGCAAAGGCACTCTATCTAGACGACAAAATCGGAAATTTTGAGGCCGGAAAAGAAGCGGATTTCGTGGCCCTGGATCTCAAAGCAGGCCAGCATGCCTTGGCCTGGCACCAGGAGCTGACCTGCGATCAAGGGATGCCAACCACTGTGCAACAAGCGGCAGAACTACTTTTTGGACTACTCGCCTGCGGAGACGATCGCAACGTTGCCGAAACATGGGTGTTCGGGAAACGGGTTTACCAATGCGAGGCACGTGCATAATCGATGACTGAACACAGCCAATCACAAGAGATTTTCGTCTACACGTTTCACAATGACCTCACGGATGATCAGATTCCCGACTTTCAAGCTCTACAAGACAAGCTCGATACAGCAGCCAAGGACTTTGATGGCTACCTTGGCCAAGAGCTGATCTTTGAAGATCGCAAAGGCGGCACACACTGCACAGCCCGCATCCAGTTTTGCAGCCTGGAACAATGCCTGGAGTGGCTCGATAGTCGGATCCGAAGACAACTACTCAGCGAAGCAGAAGCGAGCATGGGGTACCAGTACAGATCCGGCATTGACCGCCAGTCATTTGACCAGTGGATCTCCTCAAAAGCAGGCAAGAATGCACCTGTATGGAAGATCAATCTACTGGTTTGGCTAGCTCTTTACCCATCCGTGATGATGCTGACCCTCCTTGGGCAGCCAACCCTTGGCAAGCTCCCCCTGCCGCTGAATATGTTGCTCAGCAATGCCATTACGGTGGCTCTCACCGGTTGGTTTCTGGTGCCATGGCTGAGCCGGATCTACCAACCTTGGCTTGAGGAGCGATCCAAGCGGTGGCAGGTGATGGGGACGCTGTCCATCCTGGGATGGCTTCTGCTAACGCTGGCTCTCTTCAGCCAAGTCACTGAGTGAGCATCGGCCCCATCTACTGATGCAGCGACCGACTTGGCACCATCAGAGGATGAAGGAGGGAGCCCCCCATGCAGGTACGCATTGATCTACACGCCCAAGCCTTTCAGCCGCTGCAGCTGGTCGAGCAATGGCAGCACGCACTCATGGCCGATGGTCATCCGCACGACGCAGCCGAGAGCGTGTTTATCGGACGGGTGCGCCCCAGCGACGGCGAGGGTCACCCCTTGGTGGCCCTAGAACTCGAGCACTATCCGGGCATGACCGAACGGCAGCTGCAGCACCTTGCCGCTGGGTGCTGCGGACGCCACGGCGTCAGCACTGCCCTGGTGCAGCACCGCATCGGCCGGGTATTGCCTGGCGAGGCGATCGTGCTGGTGGCCATCGGCGCCGACCGGCGCGGCCCCGCCCAGCGCTGCTGCCAGGAGCTCCTGGAGGCGCTCAAACACGAAGCCCCGTTCTGGAAACGGGAATGGCGCTCTGATGGCAGGGGTACGTGGCTGAGCGGCAACACGCCGCTTTGAGCTCACAGGATCGGCAACCGCAGCAGCTGCGCCCAGAGCTCAGTGCCGGCGTCCAGAGAGCCCAGCTCCGCCGGGATCTCCAGCAGCAGATCCGCCCCCTGCAACGAGCCAATGCGCGAGGAGGCCTGGGAACCCTCCAGCCGCGCCATCAAGGCTCCATCAGCAGCCACCAGCAGACGCGCCCGGGCCAGCTCCGGACGCCCCGCCCCGCGACGCAGCGGGGCGTCCAGGCGGACCCTGAGCCGCGGCAACAGCTGCAGTTCAGCCCCCTCGAGCCGCTGCAGGGCTGGCCAGAGCAGCTGCAGGGCCGTGATCGCCGCCGCCACCGGATTGCCCGGCAACCCGAAGAAGGGCACACCCGCCACCTGGCCCCAGGCCAAGGGCCGACCCGGCTTGAGAAACAGCTTCCAGAAGCTCACCTGCCCCAGTTCGGCCACCAGCGGCCGAATCCAGTCGCTGTCGCCGGCGGACACGCCGCCGGTGCTCACCACCACATCACAGCCCGCCGCCAACTCCTGCAGCGCCGCCCGCAACGGCTCGGGCTGATCCACCACCACCCGCTGCTCGGCCGCTTCATAACCCAACCGGTGGAGCAGGGCGATGAGCAAGGTGGAGTTGCTCTCCCAGATCTGCCCAGGCCCGCGCTCCGCCCCCGGCGACAGCAGTTCATCACCGCTGATCAACAGGCCCAGCCGCGGCCGGCGGGTCAACACCAACTGCTCCACGCCGCAGCTGGCCAGGCGTCCCAGATCGGCCACACCGAGCCGGTGACCCGCCGGCACGAGCTCCTGGCCGGCTGCTGCCTCCTCGGTGGGCTGGCGGATCCAGGCATTGGCGCCGCAGGGTTGCAGCAGCTCGAGCTGATCACCCATGGCCGCCACCAGCTCCTGGGGCAGCACCCGCTCACTGCCCTCGGGCACCACAGCACCGGTGAGGATGCGCACCGCTTCGCCTGCCCCCAAGGCCGCGCCATAGGGAGCACCGGCCGCCGAACGGCCCACCAATCGCCAGCAGGCACCAGGCGCCGGTTGCTCCGCTCCGGCAATGGCATAGCCATCCATGATCGAGGCGCGAAAGCCCGGCACTGCCACTGCCGCCAGCACCGGCAGTGCCGTGGTGCGGCCCAAGGCCTGGATCAGCGGGAGCGTTTCCGAGCGCCCCAGCGGCTGCAACGCCGCCAGGATCTGCGAGCGGGCCTGCTCCAGCGGCAGCCCTTCGCGGCCGTAGGGCTCAGTCATGGCGGTGCCAGTCGCCATGGCGCCCGCCGCTCTTACTGAGCAGCCGCACCGGGCCGATCGTCATAGCCGGATCGGCGGATTTGAGCATGTCGTAGAGGGTGAGCAGCCCCACCTGCACAGCAGTGAGCGCTTCCATCTCGACCCCGGTGCTGCCGGTGGTGCGAGCGCTGGCTTCCAGACGCAACGTGCTGCCGTCGCGACCAGGCTCGATCGCGACCTCGACGCCGCTGAGGGCGATCGGGTGGCAGAGCGGGATCAACTCCCAGGTGCGTTTCGCCGCCTGGATCGCCGCCACCCTGGCCACCGCCAACACGTCGCCTTTGGGCGCCCGCCCCTCGAGCACCAGAGCGAGCACCTGGGGCTGCATCACCAGAAACCCCTCGGCCGTGGCCTCACGGCGCGTGGGCGGGCGATCGCCGACCTCAACCATGTGCACCTGCCCGGCCGCATTGAGATGGGTCAGCTCTGCCATGGCATCCCAGTCCGGAGGCCCACAGCATGGCCTCCTGAGCCTTCAGCTGCTGGAGCACAGGACCAAGGGAGCGCGACCGGCGTTCTAGCCAGGGCAATGGACCCGGCATTTGCTCAACTGGAGCGATCTGCGGCCCCGGCCCGTGCGCCTCTCGCGCCCCTCCACCACCCTCTGCGCCTTCGTCACCCTGCTGAACGACCGGCTGGGGGAAAGCATCGTGTTTCCACTGCTGCCGTTCCTGCTGGCGAGCTTCACCAGCAATGGCCGCACCCTCGGCCTGCTGGCCGGCAGCTACGCCATCGCCCAGTTCGCCTTCACACCGCTGATCGGCGCCCTCAGCGATCGCTTCGGCCGCAAACCCGTGATCAGCGCCTGCGTGGCCGGGTCGGTGCTGGGGCTCAGCCTGTTCGCCATCACCGTGAGCATCAACTGGGAGGCGATCCCCTGGGCAGCGGGCACGGCCCTGCCCCTCGTGCTGCTGTTCGGCGCGCGGTTGATCGATGGGGTGAGCGGCGGTACTGCCGCCACCGCCGGCGCGGTGCTGGCGGACATCTCCACACCGGAGAACCGCGCCAAGGCCTTCGGCCTGATCGGCGTGGCCTTCGGGCTGGGCTTCATCCTCGGCCCGGCTTTCGGAGGCTTGCTGGCGGGCGTGAACGTGACCCTGCCGGTGTGGGCCGCCGCTGGTTTTGCCCTACTCAACCTGGTTCTGGTGCTAACGCTGCTGCCGGAAACCCATCCGGCGGAGGCGCGCCGGGCCATGCCCCGCAAGCGGGATCTCAACCCCCTGAGCGCCCTGCAACGGGTGTTCACCAATCCCCAAGTGCGGCGGTTATGCGCCGCCTTCTTTCTCTTTTTCCTCGCCTTCAACGGCTTCACCGCCGTGCTGGTGCTCTATTTCAAACAGGCCTTCAACTGGGGCCCAGGGCTGGCCACCATGGCCTTCCTCGTGGTGGGCGTGGTGGCCACCGTGGTGCAGGGAGGGCTGATTGGCCCCTTGGTGCAGCGCTTCGGTGAGTGGCGCCTCACGCTGGCCGGCCTGGGCTTCGTGATCGCCGGCTGCCTGCTGATCCCCCTGGCCACGATCAGCACAGCCCAGCCGGTGGTGTTCAGCGCCGTGGCGATCCTGGCCATGGGCACTGGCCTGGTCACGCCCTGCCTGCGGGCCCTGGTCTCCCGTCGACTGGATGCCTCGGGCCAGGGTGCTGCCCTGGGCAGCCTCCAGGGGCTGCAGAGCCTGGGCAGCTTTGTGGGGCCACCCCTGGCCGGTCTGGCCTACGACCTGATCGGCCAGCGCAGTCCGTTCTGGCTGGGCATCCTGCTGCTCACGGGCGTGGCCCTGCTGGTCGCCGGTGGGCTGCCGGGGAGCACCGTCAAGCCGGAGGAGCACACAAACTGACAGGGTTCGATTGCTACCTTGCCAGGGGCGCTTGGTGGGCATCAATGGCAGAACCAGTGGTCGCTCCGGAGCAGTACGTCAACCGGGAGCTGAGCTGGATTGCCTTCAACCAGCGGGTGCTGGCCCAGGCCCTGAGTGAACACACGCCGTTGTTGGAGCAGGCGAAGTTCAGCGCCATCTTCAGCAACAACCTCGACGAATTTTTCATGGTGCGGGTGGCTTCACTGAAGTCACAGGAAGAAGCCGGGGTGCAAACCCTGAGCGACGACGGCCTCACCCCCACCCAACAGCTGGCCCGGATCCGGGAGAGCCTGCACCCGCTGCTAGAGCAGCAACAGGCCCACTACCGCCTCTACCTAAAGCACCAACTGGCGGAGCATGGCGTTCACCTCGTGGACTACGCCCGTCTCAACCGCCGTCAGCAGGAGTGGGTGGATGACTACTTCCAGAACGCCATTTTTCCAGTGCTCACGCCGCTGGCCGTTGACCCAGCGCACCCCTTCCCCTTCATCAGCAACCTCAGCCTCAACATCGCCGCACTGATTCGCGACCCCGATAGCGGCCAGCAGCAATTCGCGCGGGTGAAGGTGCCCCAGAAAAACCTGCCGCGGTTTGTGGAGCTGCCGGTTGAGCTCAGTGACCACGAGCCCACGCCCCTGTTCACGGCGGTGCCCCTGGAACAGGTGGTGGCCTTCAACCTCAACCTGCTGTTCCCCGGCATGGAGATCGAGGGCCACTACTTCTTCCGCGTCACCCGCGACGCCGACCTGGAACTGCGCGACCTCGAGGCCGACGACCTGATGGAAGCCCTGCAACAGGGCCTACGCAAACGCCGGATGGGCGGAGAAGTGGTGCGCATCGAGGTGGCCAATGAGATGCCCGATGCCGTGGTGGATCTACTGCTGGAGGGCACCGCCGTGGAACCGGCCGACCTCTACCGGATCAACGGGCCTCTCGGCCTCGACGATCTGATGAGCCTGATGGCGGCACCGTTGCCGAACCTCAAGGACAAGCCCCATCGCGGCCGCACCCATAAGGCCCTGGCCAGGGCCCAGAAGAGCCTGCTGGAGGACGGCTCGATCAAAGCCGAGGAATTCGAGAGCATCTTCTCGGTGCTGCGCCGGGGTGACGTGCTGCTGCATCACCCCTTCGATCTGTTCGCCACCTCCGTGGAGGAGTTCATCAACCAGGCCGCCGACGACGCCTCGGTACTGGCCATCAAGATGACCCTCTACCGCGTCTCCAAGGA
>CANHMF010000077.1 GCA_947461705.1 Synechococcaceae cyanobacterium | reverse complement strand
GTGCAAAGGTGCGGTAAGAGCGCACCAGCAGCATCGAGAGGTGCTGGCTCGGTAAACCCCGGCTGGGAGCAAGGCCCAGGGACAACGGTTGGCCATGACACCCGTCCCGCTTCAAGTGCGCCGCTCGAGGCCGTCGGTAACGGCGGTCCCAGACAGATGATCACCCCCCGTCGGCTTGCCGGCGGGAGAACAGAACCCGGCTTACGTCCTGCTTTCACCCCCTTCCTGACCACCCCAGCGCCATGAACACCGAGCGCCGCGAGCTGCTGCTGGGGTTCCTGGCAGCCCTGGGCCTGGAGCTGCCTCACCAGGCCAACCCCCTATCCCTGGAAGCCCAACTCGCCCCCCTCGACGAGGCCCTCACCCACACCTCCGCCGGCCTCGCCATCCACCACGAACGGCTGGAATTCCTGGGGGATGCCGTGCTGCGGCTGGCCGCCTCAGAATTTCTGGAGCGCTACTACCCCCAGCTCTCCGTTGGCCAGAGCTCAGCCCTGCGGGCCCAGCTGGTGAGCGACCGCTGGCTGGCGCAGCTGGGCAGCCAGTGCGGCATTGAGCCAGCCCTGCGCATCGGTCCCATCGCCGCCGGCGACCAAGCCGGGCGGGCCACCCTGCGGGCCGAAGCCTGTGAGGCCGTGATCGGCGCGCTCTACCGGATCTGGGGCAGCCTGGAACCGGTGTTGCAGTGGCTCACCCCCCATTGGCAGGAGGCCGCCGCGGAGCTGGAGGCCGACCCCCACCGCCACAACTGGAAATCCGCCCTGCAGGAATGGAGCCAGGCCGGGAAGCGGGGTTTGCCCAGCTACAGCTGCGACCAGGTGAGTCAGGTGCACGCCGATCCCCGCCGCTTCCACTGCCGCGTACAGCTGGAGAGCAAGTTCCTCGGCGAGGGCTGGGGCGGTTCCCGCCGCCAGGCGGAACAGGACGCGGCCCGATCCGCCCTGGAAGCGCTGGGCTTCAGACCTGCTCGAGCAGCTGGATCGGCATCGTGACCAGCTTGTCCCAGTTGCCGCCTTCGAACAGCACGGCGGCACGGCTGCCGCTGATGCGCTGCACAAAGCCCTTGTAGCCGTTGTAGATGGAGCGGCCGTCGCGCACCACCACGGTGGAGCCCGGGAGAATCGGCAGGGTGTCAGCCATGGTGAGGCCCAGTCGTGGGGCCATTATCGAGGCTGAGGGCACAGGGCTGGGTGTGATGACAGACGGAGAGCTGATGGTGGTGGGCCGGATCGTGGCCGCCCAGGGCCTCCAGGGCGAGGTGCGCATCAATCCCCTCAGTGATTTCCCGGAGCGCTTCACCAGGCCTGGGCGCCGCTGGCTGCGCCAGCGCCAGGGCCCAGACCAGGAGATCAACCTGCTCAGCGGCCGGCAGCTGCCGGGCAAGGAGCTCTACGTGGTGCGGATTGAGGGCATCACCAGCCGCAGCGGCGCCGAAAGCCTGGTGGGCCAGGAGCTGCTCGTGCCCGTCGCCGACCGCCCCAAGCTGGCCAAAGGCGAATTCCACCTGTTCGATCTGGTGGGCCTGGAGGTGCGCCTGGAGGCCAGCGGCCAGGTGATCGGCCGCGTCAAAGACCTGCTCCATGCCGGCAACGACCTGCTGGAGGTGGAACTGGTTTCCGGCGGCCAGCAACCCCTGCTGATTCCCTTCGTGCAGGCCATCGTGCCCAGCGTGCACGTGGACGAGGGCTGGATCGGCATCACCCCACCGCCTGGGCTGCTGGAGCTCGCCGATCCGCGTGAACCATCCCCCAAGGCCTGAGCCAGCGCGCGGGCCATCGGGTCCTCCGCCACGCTCCCAAAACCTGTACAGGCTGTACAGAACGGCAGAGGCCGCGCAGGAAAGCCGCTCCCATCCCTGAGCAGACCCGCAGCGAGCCCCCACCTCCGCTCCGTTCTGGAGTGAAATAGGGGCAATCGCTCAGTCCCATGGCGGCCCTGGTTCCGGTGATCCTCTGCGGCGGCACGGGCACTCGGCTGTGGCCTCTCTCGCGTGCCAGCTACCCCAAGCAGTACTGGGCCCTGGCCGGCGATGGTGAGGACACGCTGCTGCAGCAAACCCACCAGCGGCTGGAGGGGATTGCGGGGCTGGCAGCCCCACTGCTGATCTGCAACGAAGACCACCGCTTCATCGTGGCCGAGCAGATGCGCCAGATCGGCGTGGAGCCGGCGGCGATCCTGCTGGAGCCGATGGGGCGCAACACCGCTCCTGCCGTGGCGGTGGCAGCCCTGCAGGCCACCGCCCATGGCGAAGACCCCCTACTGCTGGTGCTGGCCGCCGATCACGTGATTCGCGATGCCGCCCGCTTCCGCGACACCGTGGTGGCGGGCATGCCGACCGCTGAGGCCGGCCAACTGGTGACCTTCGGGATTGTGCCCACGGCCCCGGAAACCGGCTATGGCTACATCGAGGCCGCCGAGCCCCTGAGCACCGGTGCCGGCAGCAGCCCCTGCGCCGTGCCGATCGCCCGCTTCGTGGAAAAGCCCAACCGGGCCACCGCCGAACAGTTCCTGGCCACGGGCCGGTTCACCTGGAACAGCGGCATGTTCCTGTTCAAGGCCAGCGCCATCCTGGCCGAACTGGAGCGGCTCGCCCCTGAGGTGGTGAGCGCCTGCCGCGCAGCCCTGGAACATGACTCTCCCGACCTCGACTTCCTGCGCCTCGAGCGCGAAGCCTTCGGCAGCTGCCCCAGCGTGGCCATCGACGTGGCCGTGATGGAGCGCACAACCCTCGGGGCGGTGCTGCCCTTGGAGGCGGGCTGGAGTGATGTGGGCAGCTGGAGCGCCCTGTGGGAAACCGCCGATCAGGATGCCGACGGCAACGTGCTGCGGGGGCGCGTGATCAGCGAGGCCTCCCGCAACTGCTACCTGCGCAGTGAGCACCGCCTGGTGGTGGGCCTCGGCGTTGAAGATCTGGTGGTGGTGGAAACCGACGATGTGGTGCTGGTGGCCCACCGCGACAAGGCCCAGGATGTGAAATCGGTGGTGAGCCTGCTGGAGCGGGAAGGGGCCCGCGAGAGCAAGGCCCACCGGAAGATCTATCGCCCCTGGGGCTCCTATGACGGCATCACCGAGGGCAGCCGCTGGCAGGTGAAACGCATCGTGGTGAACCCTGGGGCCTCCCTCTCCCTGCAGATGCACCACCATCGCGCCGAGCACTGGATCGTGGTGCAGGGCACCGCCGTGGTGGAAAAGGAAGGCGTGGAGGAACTCGTGGGTGAAAACCAGAGCACCTATATCCCCCTGGGCGCCAAGCACCGCTTATCGAATCCCGGCAAGATCCCGGTGGAGTTGATCGAGGTGCAGAGCGGCGCCTACCTGGGCGAAGACGACATCAAGCGCTTCGAAGACCGCTACGGCCGCAGTGGCGGAGCTGGCGCCACTGCGGCCTCGCTCACTCCACAGTGACGCTCTTGGCCAGGTTGCGGGGTTGATCCACATCCAAACCCCGGTGGGCCGCAATGTGATAACTGAGCAACTGCATCGGAATCACCGTGAGCAGCGGGCTGAGCAGTTCATCCACCACAGGCACCGGCAGCAACGTATCGAACAGCTCGCTGTCGGGGCAGTCCGGCGCCACACCGATCAACTGGGCATCCCGTGCCTTGGCCTCCTGGGCATTGCTGAGCACCTTGTCGAACACCACCCCGGGCACGGCGATGGACACCACCGGCACCCGGGCATCCAGCAGGGCAATGGGCCCATGCTTCATCTCACCGGCGGGATAGCCCTCTGCATGGATGTAGCTGATCTCCTTGAGCTTGAGGGCGCCCTCAAGCGCGATCGGGTAGTTGATGCCCCGGCCCAGAAAGATCACGTCCTGCGTGTCGGCAAACAGGTGGGCCAGCTGCTCACAGCGCTGGTCGTGATCGCTCACGAGCTGCTTGAGCTGGGCCGGAATCAACCGCAGGGCTGAGGCCAGCTGGCGCAGCTGCTCGGGCCCACCGCCAGCGGCACCCCCTCCGCGGCGCTCCGCGAACGCCAGGGCCAGGCCATAGAAGGCCAGCAGCTGACCGAGGAAGGTCTTGGTGGCGGCCACACCCACCTCAATGCCGGCACCGATGTCGAGGATGTGGTCCACCATGCGGCCCAGGGAGCTCTCCGGGCGGTTGGTGATGCCGAGCAGGCGCGGGGCAAAGGCTGGATCGGCCACCAGCTCTCGCCGTTGCTGCTCCATGGCCAGGGCGGCCAGGGTGTCAGCCGTCTCGCCCGACTGGGTGACCCCGATGGTGAGGGTGTGGGGCGAGAGCGGCGGCGGTGAATAGCGAAACTCACTCGCATAGAACACGCTGGTGGGGATGCCAGCGAGTTGCTCCAGCAGGTAGGCACCCACCTGGGCGGCATGGCGGCTGGTGCCGCAGGCCAGGATCTGGATCCGTTCCACCCCGGCATACACGCTGTCGTCGAGGGGCAGGGCCACCAGAGAGGCCCCAGGCTGGCCGCCCTCCGGCAGGTGGCGGGCCACCCACAGGGCCGCCGTTTCGGGCTGCTCATGGATTTCCTTGAGCATGAAGTGGCGGAAGCTGCGCTTGTCCGCCACGTGCTCGGTGCCGCTGAGCAGGCTGGGGCTGCGTTGCACCCGGTTGCCCGCGGCGTCGTACAGCTCAATCCCCAGGGGGGTGAGCAGGGCCACTTCGCCGTCCTCCATGGGCAGGATCGTGCGGGTGAAACCGGCCAGGGCGGGGGTATCGCTGGCGCAGAGGAACTCGCCCTCGCCCATGCCAATCAACAACGGTGCCGCCTTGCGGGCCACCACCAAGGCCCCGGGCACCTCAGCCCACACCACCGCCAGGGCGTAGGCGCCATGCAGCAGCGGCAGCACCTGCTGCACGGCCTGCAGCAACAGGCTGCCGCTGGGAGCCTGGCCCCCGGCCTGGAGCTGTCCGAGCTCACGGCTCACCAGGTGAGGGATCACCTCAGTGTCGGTCTCGGAGCGGAACACCACCCCCTCGGCCTGGAGCTGTTCCCGCAGGGTGCGGTAGTTCTCGATGATGCCGTTCTGCACCACCGCCACCTGGCCAGGGCCATCAAGGTGGGGATGGGCGTTGCGCTCCTCCGGCTTGCCATGGGTGGCCCAGCGGGTGTGGCCGATGCCGCACTGGCCGGCAGCACCGCTCTGGTCAAAGCGGTTGGTGAGATTCACCAACTTGCCTTCTGCCCGCAGACAGGTGAGCGCACCCCGCCCGGCCACGGTGGCGATGCCGGCGGAGTCGTAACCGCGATATTCCAGCTGCCGAAGCCCATCGAGCAGCAGGGGAGCCGCCTCCCTGGAACCGATCACCGCAACGATGCCGCACATAGGTGGTCTGGAAGGGGTGGCCTGGGGAACTGGAGACGCAGGCGCAAAGCGGGCCACAAAAAAGCCCGGCTTTAGGCCGGGCTCGAGCTTATGGGGAAGCGGACTGAAACGTTCAGTACGCGAGGCCCATCGAGCGCGTGGTCTCGTCGCCAAGGTAGACGCGGATTGAGAGGAAGTCTGTAGGGCAAGCAGTTTCGCAGCGCTTACACCCCACACAATCCTCAGTACGAGGCGAAGAGGCGATCTGGCCGGCCTTGCAGCCATCCCAGGGAACCATCTCGAGCACGTCGAGAGGGCAAGCCCGCACGCACTGGGTGCAACCGATGCAGGTGTCGTAGATCTTGACGGCGTGGGACATGTCGCCTCTGGACGCGACACCCAAGGTACCCACGGTGAACGGGCGCAACTCACCCGGACTTCAGGCCCGTCACCCTTGTTCATACGAGCTGCCGAGGGGTTGCCGAGGAGCTGCGGCCCAGCTCAAGGCCCGCAGCAGACCGCCCCGTAGGATGCGGCGTCCGACAGTGCGGCCATGTCACAGGAAGCGATCTTCGAGAAAGTGCGCTCGATCGTTGTCGAGCAACTGAGCGTGGATGCCGGCGAGGTGAAGCCGGAATCCAACTTCCAGAACGACCTGGGCGCCGACTCCCTCGACACCGTTGAGCTGGTGATGGCCCTGGAAGAGGCCTTCGACATCGAGATTCCCGACGAGGCCGCCGAGGGCATCACCACCGTGGGTGACGCCGTCAAGTACATCCTGGACAAGCAGGCCTGAGGATCCGATGGTGGAGGGTCTCCGCCGCGTCGTTGTCACAGGACTGGGCGCGGTCACACCGATCGGCAACGACGTGGCTTCCTATTGGGAAGGCCTGAGCAGCGGGCGCAACGGGGTGGCCGACATCACCCTGTTCGACGCCTCGCGCCACGCCTGCCGCTTCGCCGCTGAGGTGAAGGGTTTCAATCCAGCTGGATACATCGAGCCGAAGGATGCCAAGCGCTGGGATCGGTTCTGCCAGTTCGGCGTGGTGGCGGCCAAGCAGGCCGTGGCCCATGCCGGCCTGAGCATCGACGACACCAACCAGCAGCGCGTCGGCACGGCCATCGGTTCCGGTGTGGGCGGGCTCCTGATGATGGAAACCCAGGCCCATGTGCTGGCGGATCGCGGTCCCGACCGGGTGAGTCCCTTCACGGTGCCGATGATGATCCCGAACATGGCCACTGGCCTGGCGGCGATCGCCCTTGGTGCCAAGGGACCCAGCAGCGCGGTGGCCACGGCCTGTGCCGCCGGCTCCAATGCCATCGGCGATGCCTTCCGCTTGATCCAGCTCGGCCTGGCCGACGTGATGGTGGCCGGTGGCGCTGAATCCGCCATCACCCCCCTGGGCGTGGCCGGCTTCGCCAGTGCCAAGGCCCTGTCGTTCCGCAACGACGACCCCGCCACCGCCAGCCGCCCTTTCGATGCGGAGCGCAATGGCTTTGTGATCGGGGAAGGCGCCGGCGTGCTGGTGCTCGAGAGCCTGGAGCACGCCCAGGCCCGCGGCGCCGAGATCCTGGCTGAAGTCGTGGGCTACGGCATGACCTGCGATGCCCACCACATCACCTCACCCTCCCCCGGAGGCGTGGGTGGGGCCGAGGCCATGCGCCTGGCCCTACGCGATGCCCGCCTGGAGCCCGAGGCCGTGGATTACGTGAATGCCCACGGCACAAGCACCCAAGCCAACGACAGCAACGAAACCTCTGCCATCAAGGCCTCGCTGGGGGATCGGGCCCATCAGATTCCGGTGAGCTCCACCAAGTCGATGACGGGCCACCTCCTGGGGGGCAGCGGCGGCATCGAGGCCGTGGCCGCCGTGCTGGCCATTGGCCACAACCTCGTACCCCCTACGATCAATTACCAAAATCCGGATCCGGCATGTGATCTGGATGTCGTTCCCAATCAGGCCCGGGAACAGAAACTGAACGTCGTGCTGTCCAACTCCTTCGGGTTTGGTGGTCACAACGTCTGCCTTGCGTTCCGGCGGATGCGCTGAGCCCTCCACAGCCCAGCCCCCATCCAGACGCCCTCACACCACTCCCTTACCCGTAACCCATGGTCGCCGCAGCCCCCGCCCTCGGAAACCAATCCGTCGACACCCTCTGCATCAACAGCATCCGCTTCCTGGCGGTTGATGCGATCAACAAGTCGAATTCAGGGCACCCCGGCCTGCCCATGGGTTGCGCCCCCATGGCCTACGCCCTGTGGGACAAGGCCCTGAGCCACAACCCCAAGAACCCCAAGTGGTTCAACCGCGACCGCTTCGTGCTGTCCGCCGGCCACGGCTGCATGCTGCTGTACGCGCTGCTCCACCTCACCGGCTACGACTCGGTGGGCATCGAGGACATCAAGCAATTCCGCCAGTGGGGCTCCAAGACCCCCGGCCACCCCGAAACCTTCGAAACCCCTGGGGTTGAAGTGACCACCGGGCCCCTGGGTCAGGGCATCGCCAATGCCGTGGGCCTGGCCATGGCCGAAGCCCACCTCGCCGCCAAGTTCAACAAGGCCGATTGCAAGGTTGTTGATCACTACACCTACGTGATCATGGGCGACGGCTGCCACCAGGAAGGCGTGAGCGGCGAAGCCGCCTCCCTGGCCGGCCACCTCGGCCTGGGCAAGCTGATCGCCCTCTACGACGACAACCACATCACCATCGACGGAAACACCAATGTTTCCTTCACCGAGGATGTGCTGAAGCGCTATGAGGCCTACGGCTGGCACACCATCCACGTGCCCGATGGCAACACCGACGTGGATGCCATCGCCAAGGCCATCGCGGAGGCCAAGGCCGTCACCGATCGGCCCTCGATGATCAAGGTGACCACCACCATCGGCTACGGCTCCCCCAACAAGGCCAACACGGCAGGCGTTCACGGTGCCGCCCTCGGCGCCGAGGAAGCGGCCCTCACCCGTGAAGCCCTGGGCTGGAGCTACGGCGAGTTCGAAGTGCCCCAGGACGCCTACGACCAGTGGCGCCAGGCGATCAGCCGCGGTGCCGCCGCCGAGGCCGCCTGGAACGCCACCCTGGCCGACTACCGCGCCAAGTACCCCAGCGAGGCCGCCCAGTTTGAGCGCCAGCTGCGCGGTGAGCTGCCCCAGGGCTGGGATGCCAACCTGCCCAGCTACAGCGCCGACGACAAGGGCCTGGCTACTCGCCAGCACTCCTACAACTGCCTCAACGCCATTGGCCCCAACCTGCCCGAGCTGATCGGCGGTTCCGCCGACCTCACCCACTCCAACCTCACGGACATCAAAGGGGAGAAGGGCTTCCAGAAGGGTGCCGAAGCCAACCGCTACCTGCACTTCGGTGTGCGGGAACACGCCATGGCCTCCATCCTCAACGGCCTCGCTTACCACGGCAGCGGCCTGGTGCCCTACGGCGGCACCTTCGCCGTGTTCGCCGGCTACATGGTGGGCGCCATGCGCCTCTCCGCCCTGAGCGAACTGGGCGTGATCTATGTGCTCACCCACGACTCCATCGGCCTCGGTGAAGACGGCCCCACCCACCAGCCGATCGAGACCCTGGCCAGCCTGCGGGCCCTGCCCAACATGCTGGTGATGCGTCCTGGCGACGGCAACGAAACCAGCGGCGCCTACCAAGTGGCGATTGCCAACCGCAAGCGGCCCACCGTGCTGTTCCTCAGCCGTCAGGCCATGGCCAACCAGGCCAACTCCAGCGCCGCCGGCGTGGCCAAGGGTGGTTACATCCTGGAAGACAGCACCGGCACCCCCGATCTGATCCTGATCGGCACCGGCACCGAGCTCGAGCTCTGCACCAAGGCCGCCGCCCAGCTGCGGGCCGAAGGCAAGAACGTCCGCGTGGTGTCGATGCCCTGCGTGGAGCTGTTCGAAGAGCAGGATGAGGCCTACCGCGAGAGCGTGCTGCCCTCCTCCGTGCGCAAGCGCCTGGTGGTGGAAGCCTCCAGCTCCTTCGGCTGGCACAAGTACACCGGCTTCGATGGCGACAGCGTGTCGATCGATCGCTTCGGCGCCTCCGCTCCCGGCCCCCTGCTGATGGAGAAGTTCGGCTTCACCGTGGACAACGTGGTGGCCAAGGCCAAGGCGCTGGGCTGATTGCCCTGGGCCCCGGGATCCCTGGAACACCGGGGTCCTGTCCTGCCTGCATCGCCAGCCCCGCCTAACGGCGGGGCTTTTTGCTGCCTCGAAACTCCCAGGCCCTTCCCAAAACAAAAACCCGGGGGCGAACCCCCGGGCATTGATCGAGCACTCAGTCAGAGCTCACACCGCTGCCGGCGCTCCGGTCTTCTGCTCCGCCAGCACCTGCTCGAGGCCGGCCAGATCCTCATCGGTGATCTTGGTCTGCATCGGGCAGTGCTTAGGGCCACACATCGAGCAGAACTCAGCCTGCTTGTAGATGTCAGCGGGCAGGGTTTCGTCGTGATACTCGCGAGCCCGCTCCGGATCCAGCGAGAGATCAAACTGCTTGTTCCAGTCGAAGGCGTAGCGGGCGCGGCTGAGTTCGTCGTCACGATCGCGGGAGCCCGGGCGGTGGCGCGCGATATCAGCGGCGTGGGCGGCGATCTTGTAAGCGATCAGGCCGTTGCGCACATCTTCAGGATTGGGCAGACCCAGGTGCTCCTTGGGGGTCACATAGCAGAGCATCGCCGTGCCATACCAGCCGGCCATGGCCGCGCCGATCGCACTCGTGATGTGGTCGTAGCCGGGGGCGATGTCGGTGACGAGGGGCCCGAGCACATAGAAGGGTGCCTCGCTGCACTCCTCCATCTGCTTCTTCACGTTGAACTCGATCTGGTCCATCGGCACGTGGCCCGGACCCTCCACCATCACCTGCACGTCGTGCTTCCAGGCGCGGCGGGTGAGCTCACCCAGGGTTTTCAGTTCGGCCAGCTGGGCCTCATCGGAGGCGTCGTGGAGACAACCGGGACGCAGGGAATCACCCAGGGAGAAGGTGCAGTCGTAGCGCTTGAAGATCTCGCAGATGTCGTCGAAGCGGGTATAAAGCGGGTTCTGCTTGTGGTGATAGAGCATCCACTGGGCCAGGATGCCGCCG
>CANHMF010000076.1 GCA_947461705.1 Synechococcaceae cyanobacterium | reverse complement strand
CTGGTGCAGGCAGACTCCCCCCAGGAGTTTTGATGCCATGTCCCGCGAAGACCAGCGCCGTGCCGTGCGCGAGATGCGCGAGGGCCTGATCAGCCAGCTGGAGGAGCTCTATGGGGCGGCCTTCGAACAGCTCGCCAGCCAGGAGCTGGGCGAAGGCGGCATCGCGCGGCTCACCCAGCTGCTGCTGCGCTCCCGCGAAGCGGCCATTACGCCGCTGCAGGAGGAGATCGAGGCCCCGCTGATCACCCGGGCGCCCGACCAGGCCGGCCAGGTGCTGTGAGCAGCAGCTGGTTCGAGCAGCTGGAGGCCCAGCTGGAGCGCCAACTGGAGGCCTTTCTGCAGGCCAATCCGGCCCAGGAGGCCCTGGTGCAGGAACAGGAGCAACAGGAACGCCAGCAGCGCCTCAAGCGGCAACGGCTGGACCTGCAGGCACAGGCGGAACACACCCGGGCCGGCCTGCTGCAACTGGCCAGCGACATTGCCCAGTGGCAACAGCGGCTCCAGCGGGCCCAGGCGGCCGGCGCCACAGACCTGGCCCAGCGCGCCGAAGCCCACGTGCACCAGCTGATGGCCCAGGGCCGCGACCGCTGGCAGGCCCTGGGCGACCTCGGCCACCAGTTCCACCAAGTGGACGAAGAGCTGGAGCAGCTGGCCCAGGCCAGGCCGGCCCCCCCACGGGCTGCAAGCGCGGACCTGGAGCCAGACCTGAATCAGGCCTGGGCCGCCTTCGAAGCGGACCAGGAGCTGGAACGGCTGCGCCGTGCCCAGGGACCGGGCTCCTGATCCAGAGCGGGAGCATCGCTCCCAGCACTGTGCAGAGTTCTGTACAGGCTGTACAGAACTCTGCAGGCCGCCTCCCGCACCCCCCCTGCTGCCCCCCCGATGGGTTTCCTGCTCTCCAAGCTGCTGCCGCTGCTGCTCTATCCCCTCGGGCTGGGGCTGTTGCTGCAGCTAGCAGGCCAGGGCGCTGCCGCACGCCAGCGGAGGTGGGGCCCCTGGCTGAGTGGTGCGGGCTTCGCCCTGCTGTGGCTGGCCTCCATGCCTTTGATCAGCCGGCAGCTGATCTGGGGCCTGGAGGAACGCAGCGCAGCCCTCACCCCCGCCGTGCTTCCCCAGGCCGATGCCGTGGTGGTGCTGGGGGGCGGCCTGCGTCCAGCCCTGGCCCCACGGGCGGGCGTGGAGGTGGCCGAGGGGGGCGACAGGCTGCTCACGGGCCTGCGGCTGTTGCGCCAGGGCAAGGCCCCCCTGCTTGTGGCCAGCGGCGGGCGGGTGCGTTTCACCCGTGACGACCCTGCACCTCCGGAAGCGCACTGGGCCAGGGATCTGGCCCAGGAGCTGGGGGTGCCGGCCGAGCAGATCCTGCTGAACCCCAACTCCCGCACCACGGCAGAAGAAGCCCGGGATATCGGCCAGTTGGGCCGCCGCCGCGGTTGGACGCGGGTGCTGCTGGTCACCAGCGCCTTTCACATGCCCCGCTCCCTGGCCAGCTTCCAACAGCGCAGCGGCCTGGAGGTGGTGCCTGTGGCCTGCGACTACCAACTACCCAGCCGCGCCAACTACGGAGATCCCACAGCTGGCAGCGTGCTCAAGAGCTTGCTGCCGGATGCCGAATTCCTCTACCTGAGCACCGTGGCCCTCAAGGAACACATCGGCTTGGCGGCCTACCGCCTCAAGGGATGGTCTTGAACATCAGCCCTTGGGGGCCGGCGGCACCAGACTCACACCCTCGGGTGGCGGCGTGGGATCGGGATCGGCGATCAGCATGTGCTGCAGCACGATCTCGGGGCGCTCACTGTCGCGCCAGCGGATGCGATAAGCCGGCATCTTGGTGCCACGGCTGGTGGTTTGCTCCACCGGTTCCATCACCCAACCCCGACGGGAACGACCCTGCGGGTTGCGCTTGACCACTGCATCCGCGTGTTTGAAGCGGAAACCGACGCGCTCACCACTCATGGAATCGTGAACCCCGGATGGGGGAGATTGCCTACTAGGGTCGATTATCCCATTGCGGCGGCCGCAGGCTGTGTCTCGGCGCCAGCATCGGAGCGGATCTCCTGCCGGGCTTCGGGTTTGAGCAGCGGAAACGCGATCACATCGCGGATCGAGGGGCTGTCGGTGAGCAGCATCACCAGGCGATCGATACCGATGCCCAAACCTCCCGTGGGGGGCATGCCCACCTCCAGGGCCTGGAGGAAGTCCTCGTCCACCTGCTGGGCCTCGTCGTCGCCGGCGGCCTTGCGGGCCTGCTGGGCCTCCAGGCGCTGGCGCTGATCCACCGGATCGATCAGTTCGCTGAAGGCGTTGGCGGTTTCGCGGCCCACGATGAACAGCTCAAAGCGCTCCACCATCCCCGGCTTGCTGCGATGGGCCCGGGCCAGGGGCGAGTTCTCCACGGGGTAGTCGATCACGAAGGTGGGCTGAATCAACTCCGCCTCCACCCGCTGCTCAAAGGCCTCCACCAGCAACCGGCCCACGGAATCCGCCAGGGCCGGCACCTCCAGCCCCTGGGCCCGCATCGCCACGGCGGCCTCCTCGCGGCTGGCAAAAGCGGTGAAATCGAGGCCCGTGGCGTCCTGCACCAGCTCATGCATGGTGGCCCGCCGCCAGGGGGGTGCCAG
The DNA here is from genome assembly GCA_947461705.1 of Synechococcaceae cyanobacterium. Lineage (GTDB taxonomy): Bacteria > Cyanobacteriota > Cyanobacteriia > PCC-6307 > Cyanobiaceae > Vulcanococcus. The sequence goes on along the minus strand of CANHMF010000076.1, from coordinate 7,793 downwards.
ATCGATCGCGGTGCCCTGGTAGCTGATCTGGGTGGTGCCGCACACCTGCTGGCACACGTGGGCAATCAGCTGCTCCGTGAGCTCCATCATGTCGGTGTAGTCGGCATAGGCCTGGTAGATCTCCACCGAGGTGAACTCGGGGTTGTGGCGCGTGCTCACCCCCTCGTTGCGGAAGATCCGGCCCAGCTCGTACACCCGCTCGAAGCCACCCACCACCAGCCGCTTGAGGTGCAGCTCGGTGGCGATGCGCAGGGTGAGGGGCAGATCCAGGGTGTTGTGGTGGGTTTCAAACGGCCGGGCATCGGCACCGCCCGGCACGCTCTGCAGCACCGGCGTTTCGATCTCCAGAAACTCGCGCTCATCCAGCCAGCGGCGCATGGCACTCACCGCCACGGCCCGCCGCCGGAAGGTTTCGCGGGTGTGGGGCGACACGATCAGATCCAGGTAGCGCTGGCGGTAGCGCTTCTCCACATCCGCCAGGCCGTGCCACTTATCGGGCAGGGGCTGCAGTGATTTGGTGAGCATGGTCCAGCCCTTCACCTTCACCGACAGCTCACCGCGATCGGTGCGGCGCAACGTGCCCTGCACGCCGATCAGGTCGCCGGCATCCACCAGGGAGGTGAGATGGGCGAAGGCCTCGGGATCCTCCGGCATGGAGGCCTCGAGGGTGGCCTTCTCGATGAACAGCTGGATCGGACCGGTTTCATCCGCGAGGGTGAAGAAGGCGAGCTTGCCCATCACCCGACGGGTCATCACCCGGCCGGCCACCGCCACCGCCACATCCCGCTCCTCGCCGTTGGCCAGGTCGGCATGGGCCTGCTGCAGGGCCGCGGTGCGGTGACTGGGCTCGAAACGCAGGCCATAGGGTCCCTGACCCAGGGCAGCCAGGGCCTTGCCTTTCTCCAGGCGGGTGTCACGCAGCTCCGACAAGGGTCCAGGGGCTCAGTTGGGGCCCATCCTGCAGGATCAGCCGGCCGCCGCCGCCATGCCGGCATCGCCCATGCGCTGGGAGGCGTAGCCAGTGCCGCGCACGGTGAGGATCAGCTCGGGATTGCGGGGATCGGGCTCAAGCTTGCCCCGCAGACGCGCCACGTACACGTCCACGACCCGCAGGTCGGCGGCACGGCGCGGCGGGTAGCCCCAGAGCTGCTCAAGGATCTCGGCCCGGGGCACCACCCGGCCAGGCTCGCGGAACAGCAGCTCGAGCAGACTGAATTCGGTGTAGGTGAGGCCGATGCGCTCACCGTCGCGGGTCACCTGGCGGCGGTTGGTGTCCACCACCAGATCGCCCACCCGCAGCACGCCCTGGCCGGCAGGCACATCCCGGGGTTCGGCACCGGCCGAGCCGCGGCCCACCCGGCGCAGGATCGTGGCGATGCGGGCCTCCAGCTCCTTGGGGCTGAAGGGCTTGGGCAAGTAATCGTCGGCACCGAGATCCAGGCCGGCTACCCGCTCGGCAATGGCATCAAGGGCCGAGAGGAAGATGATCGGCACACAGGATTCAGCCCGGAGCCGGCGACACACCGCGAAGCCATCCAGCTTGGGCAGCATCACGTCGAGCACGACGAGATCGGGCTGCTCCTTGTGGAACAGGGCCAGGGCCTGTTCACCATCTTCGGCGCAAACCACCCGGTAACCCGCCAGCTGCAGGCGCATCACCAGCACACGACGCACGGCCGCTTCGTCGTCCACGACGAGCAAGGTGGCGCGATGCTCCCCTGGAGATCCCCCCTGTTCGGCTTCACCCAGCCGTGGCTGGTCCTCCAGGGGCATGTCCACAACAGGGGATGAAGAAGCGCAACGATACCTCTCAAGATGAACGCCAAGTCGCCCAAAAGGCCTGGAAACAGGTCCAAACCCGCGACTCTTAACGATTTCTTCGGAGTCAATAAAAAATCGAGTGTGCCGCGCGTTGCGGTGGCCTGAGGCTGCTCAGCGGCGTTGCCCAGCGTGCGGCTGAGCAGCCTCAGGCCAGCGACCTTCCGCATAGGCATTCCACTGGCGCTCCGCCTCCGCCAGGGCCTGATCGCTGCTGATCTGGCCGAGCATCGCCCGCTGCAGCTGGGTGTACACCATCGCCTGCAGGCGTTTGACGCCGGGGCTGGCAGGCACCAGCACCCGAGCGCGGCCGAGGGTGTCGGCGGAGAGGAGCCGGGCCTGCTGCACCAGGGCCTCAGCCGGCTGGGCGGGCCGCTCGCGGCGCAGCTGCAGCTCCAGCTGCTGCAGGGCCCCGGCGGACGACGGCAACACCCGGGCCTGCTCCGCGAACCGGGCCTGGTTGGCAGCATTGGTGAGGAACAGGGCGAAGCTGGCCGCCGGCTTGGGCAGCCGGCTCTGTTTCGGCACCGCCAGGGTCATCACCGCCACATTGGCCTGGCCATCGCTGCCGGTGATCGGCGGGAAGGGGCGGGTGGCGGCGGCGATGCCGGGGGCGTTGGTCTGGATGCTGCGCAGGAACTCGGCGCCGCTGCCCACCTGGGCCAGCTCACCGCTCTGATACAGCTCAATGGCCCGGCGATAGCCCTGGCTCACCACCTCCCGGGGCAGCAGGCCGCGGCGGTAGAGATCGGTCCAGAAGGCGAAGGCGCGGCGCCCGGCAGGGCTGTTGAAAGCAGCCCGCTGGCGACCATCCAGCAGCGTCACCCCCATCTGCACCAGGGTTTCCAGCAGCTCAGCCGAGTCGTCCGGCACCACCGTGACAAACAGGGCATAGCGACCCGTGCGCCGCTTCACCGCCTCGGCGTAGGCCGGCAGCTCTTGCCAGGTACGGGGCGGAGCGCTGTAGCCGGCCTTGGCGAGCAGGGCCGTGTTGGCCAGGGTGATCCGGGCCGTGAGGTACCAGGGAATGGCGTATTGGTGCGGGGTGCCATCGGGGCCGGCGCTGCGGCCCGCCTGCCAGATCAGCGGCAGATAGCCGGAGGCCGCCGCTGGGGGGAGCACCGGATCCAGGGGCAGCAGGCCCCCCTTACTGGCCAGGTTGGCGGCAAAGAGGGGGTTGAGGTTCACCACATCGGGCGCCGTGCGGGCAAACACCGCCGCCAGCAGCTTGCGCTCCACCGAGCCCCAGGGCACATCGGTCCACACCACGTCGTAGCCGGGGTTCTGGCGCTCCCAGGCGGTGATCACCCCTTGGATGTAGCCATTGAATTTGGGCGCCAGATCCAGGGTCCAGAACTGGATCTGCTTCGGCTCTGGCTGGGGCGCCCGGCAGCCGGCCAGCAGCAGGGCGAGGCCAGCGGCAGCACCTGCCAGCCAACGGCGCCGCGACAACAGATGCGCCATGGCCATCAACCCCGCAGCGACGCCACCTGGCGCCAGCGCAACAACAACAACGAACAGATCATCGGAGCCAGGAGTGCGGTGAGCAGGGTCTGCGCCAAGAGGATGTGAAGGCCGGCCTGCGGCCATTGGCCCTGGAGTTGGAACTGCAGCAGCAGGCTGCCCCCCAGGGCCAGGCTGCCCAACAGGGCCAGTAGTCCGAGGCTGAAACTGCGCTCGATCGGGGCCCCGAGCCGGCCCAGCCGGCCCCACCACCAGCCGAGCAGGAGCAGCACCGGCACCTCCGTGGCATCCCCCAGGTGGAGCGCATCCAGCACCAGACCCAGGGACAGGCCAGCGATGGCGCCGGAGCGAGGGCCATCCACCAGGGCCCAGGGCAACAGCCACAGCACCGCCCAGCTGGGGGCCACCCCAGCGATCTGGAGGAAACCGGGGGAGGCCAGGGTCAGCAGCGGCACCGCCAGACCCGTGGCCCCACACCAGCGCTGGCGATGCAGCACACCCATGAGTCAGCGGGCACTCCGGGTGACCACCTGCACCCAGTCCACCGCATCCACGGGGGCACTGAGCTGCACCACGGCATCGGGGGCCGGCACCACCTGCTCATCGACAGACTGCACCACCCCCACCGTGATGTTGGGCGGCACCAGGGTGCTGGCGGGGGAGGTGGTCACCACGTCTCCGGGGCGCACACCGGTGTCCTTGTCCAGGAACTGGAGCTTGGGCCTTGGCGTGCCAAGGCCGGTGAGCAAGCCATGGCGCTGGGTGCGGGCCACCCACACCCCCAGCCGACTGGAGGGGCTAGTGAGCAACGCCACCCGCGCCGTGGTGGGCGTGACGCTGGCCACCCGGCCGAGCATGCCGCCAGGAGCCAGCACGGCATCCCCGGGGGCCACACCATCCAGGCTGCCCTTGCCCAGCTCCAGCTGTTGCCACCAGCCACCGCTGTCGCGGGAGATCACGGCAGCGCTGAGCTTCGCCCCGGGGGCGCGATCGAGGGCCAGCAAGCCACGCAGGCGCAGGTTGTCCTGCTCCAACTGGGTGAGACGGGTCTGGTCGGCGAGCTGCTTGGCAGAACGCAGCCACTCGGACTGCGCCGACCCAGGCCAGAAGGGCCGACTCAGCAGGGCGTAGGCATCGGCAACGAACGCCCCCTTGCTCAGCCGCACCCCCACCAGGGCCAGGAGCAGCAACCACCAGGGCCAGGCCTGGATGATCTTGTGAAACGTGGGGACGCGGGGCAGGCGTCCGTTCATGGGGTTCAGGAGGCAGACCTGGCGAAGTCAGGCGTGTCGAGCACCCGCTCGAGGCGCTTGTAATCCTCCAGCACCCGACCGCAACCGTTCACCACGCAGAGCAGGGGGTCTTCGGCCACGTGCACGAGGATGCCGGTCTCGTGGCTGATCAGATCGCTGATGCCACGCACCAAGGCGCCACCGCCGGCGAGCATGATGCCGCGGTCCACGATGTCGGCAGCCAATTCGGGCGGCGTGCGCTCGAGGGTGCGCTTCACGGCCTCCACGATCACGTTGAGCGGCTCGGCCATGGCCTCGCGCACATCACCGGCGCGCACGTTGATGGTGCGGGGCAGGCCGGAAAGCAGGTGCAGACCCCGCACATCCATGGAGGTCTCGTCGTGCATGTTGTCGGGGAAGGCCGAGCCAATGCGGATCTTGATCTCCTCGGCGGTGCGTTCACCCACCACCAGGTTGTGCACCTTCTTGAGGTACACACCGATGGCATCGCTGAGCTCGTCGCCGGCAACCCGCACGGATTCGCTGAGCACGGTGCCGCCCAGGCTCAGCACGGCCACCTCTGTGGTGCCACCGCCGATGTCCACGATCATGGTGCCCACGGGCTCGGTGACGGGCAGGCCCGCACCAATGGCCGCCGCCACGGGCTCATCAATCAGGTGCACCTCACGGGCACCGGCCAGGCCAGCCTCACGCACGGCACGGCGCTCCACACCGGTGACACCGCTGGGAATGCCGATCACCAGACGGGGGGCCACGATGCCGCGGCCTTCATTGCCCTTCTGAATGAAGGTTTTGATCATCTGCTCGGCGGCATCGAAATCGGCGATGACGCCATCGCGCAGGGGGCGCACCGCGCGGATGTTGCCAGGGGTGCGGCCCAGCATCAGCTTGGCCTCATCACCCACGGCCAGGGGCACACCACGCTCGAGATCGATGGCTACCACGGAGGGCTCCTGCAGCACGATGCCCTTGCCGGACACATACATCAGGGTGTTGGCGGTTCCCAGATCGATGCCGATGTCGCGTGAGAGCTGGAAACGCTTAAAAAACACAGGTGAGCCACCGAGCGGGCCAAATCATAGGTGGATCGGCTGAACCGGCCGGATCCGCCAGGCTCTGCCACAGCCCCAGCGGCAGGGGCCTCTGGAACATCCGGGCCAAAGGGTGGAACTCTCTTGAGGAAGCACCCCGACCAGGGGCTGCATCATGAATCCAACGCATCAACAGGAGAACGCCATGGGCGTCAATTCCGTGACCCTCGTCGGCCGAGCCGGCCGCGACCCCGAGGTTCGCTACTTCGAATCGGGAAGCATGGTGGCCAACCTCACCATGGCGGTGAACCGCCGCAGCGCCAACGACGAGCCGGACTGGTTCAACCTCGAAATCTGGGGCAAACAGGCCCAGGTGGCCGCCGACTACGTCCGCAAGGGCTCGCTGCTCGGCATCATCGGCAGCTTCAAGCTCGACCGCTGGACCGACCGCGCCACCGGCGAAGAGCGCACCAAGCCCGTGATCCGCGTGGACCGGCTCGAACTGCTGGGCTCCAAGCGGGACGCCGAGGCCGGCGGCGGCGGGTTCGGTGGGGGCTTTGGAGGTGGAGAACCCAGTGAAGACGAAGTTCCGTTCTGAAGCCGCCGTCGCCGACCCCAGCTGAGGCCAGCTGGGCTTGAGGGTCTCCAGAAATGGTGCACCGCGGTGCACCATTTCTGGAGAGTCCGCGAGAGGCCTCCACCTCCCGTCCAGGGGCTAATGGGAGTTGTTGCGCTTGTTCCAGGTGCGCAGCCCCAGCCACACAAGGCCACCAGCCACGGCCAGCACCAGCAGCAGCTTCACGGCCTTGGCCACCGGCTCAATCCAGTGCTCCACATTGGTGTAACCCTCACCGAGGGCCAGCCCCGCCAAGGTGAGCAGCAGGGTCCAGATCAGGCTGCCGGCGGTGGTCCACAGCAGGAACGGCGTGAAGGGCATCATCTCGATGCCCGCAGGCACCGAGATCAGCGTGCGGATGCCGGGCACCAGCCGGCCCCAGAACACCAGAGCCGTGCCATAGCGGGAGAACCAATCGCGGCTGCGGTGCAACTCCTGGGGACTGATGCCAATCCAGCGGCCATGGCGCTCCAACCACTGCTCAAGGCGCTGCTCATTGATCAGCCGACCGATGCCATACCAGGGCAGGGCCCCCAGCACCGTGCCGAGCAGCCCCGCCAACACCACCGGGATCAGAGCCAACTGACCCTGCTGCACATAGAAGCCCCCCAGGGGCATGATCAGCTCCGAGGGAATGGGCGGGAACAGGTTCTCCAGGAACATCGCCGCGAAAATGGCGCCATAGCCCAGCAGGGGGTTGGCCTCCACGGCTGAACCAATCAGCTGCGGCAGCTGCTGCACCAGTTCACTGATCCCCATCGCGGTTCCTGCTTGCTGCGCTGATTGTCTGGCATCGATCCCGAGAGCCAAGGCCACGCCACACAATCAAGGGCCACAAAAAAGCCCGGCCTGCAGGCCGGGCAAAACAGCAAGCGCACCAGCGCTGCGTGAAGGCGTGCTCAGTAGCGGTAGTGCTCGAGCTTGTAAGGCCCCTCAACGGGCACGTTGATGTAATCGGCCTGCTCCTGGGAGAGCTCGGTGAGCTTGGCGCCGATCTTGTCGAGGTGGAGGCGGGCCACCATCTCATCAAGGTGCTTGGGCAGCACGTACACCTGCTTCTCATACTGCTCACCCTTGGTGAACAGCTCGATCTGAGCGAGCACCTGGTTGGTGAAGGAGTTGCTCATCACGAAGCTGGGGTGGCCAGTGGCGCAGCCCAGGTTCACCAGCCGGCCTTCGGCCAGCAGGATGATCTTGTTGCCGCTGGGCAGCACGATGTGATCCACCTGGGGCTTGATGTTGTCCCAGGTGTACTGCTTCAGCGACGCCACATCGATCTCGTTGTCGAAGTGACCGATGTTGCACACGATCGCCTGATCCTTCATCTGGATCAGGTGCTCATGGCGGATCACCTTGAAGTTGCCGGTGGCGGTCACGAAGATGTCCACATCACGCACCACGTCGTCGAGACGCACCACGCGGTAGCCCTCCATGGCGGCCTGCAGGGCGCAGATCGGATCGATCTCAGCGATCATCACCGTGGCGCCCAGCCCACGCAGCGACTGGGCTGAACCCTTGCCCACATCGCCATAGCCCAGCACCAGGGCCACCTTGCCGGCCACCATCACATCGGTGGCGCGCTTGATGCTGTCCACCAGCGATTCGCGGCAG
>CANHMF010000075.1 GCA_947461705.1 Synechococcaceae cyanobacterium | reverse complement strand
CCGGCAAGGACCGCCTCGATGTCGGCACTTTTGCTGGGGTTCAGGTGAGCGCCTGCGGTGTTTACTTCAGCGATGCTGATTGGAGGGGGATGGTCGCTTGCAGGCTTAAGTGGCTGTTTGGGCTGGATTGGGGCCTCGCGCAGCTCCAATCAAGTTATTGATCTCGTTTTATTCAGATCGGTCAATACTTGGCTAATCAGTGACATTACTTGTCCCGATGACCGTAACTCTGGCCGTGGCCGTGGCTGGGTCTAGAGGCTCGCCAGCAGCAGGATGATGGCGATCCCCGCCAACACCCAGGTGCTCACCATCCAGATGCGCCGCCAGCGGCGAATGGGACGGCTGAACTCTTCTTCATTGCCTCGGCGCACCATAAACAAGCCCCCGGTCTGTGGTGCTTGTAGAAGCAGGTTCCCACTGGCATCACTGCACTCGCCCACTACGAAGGCCATGCCGCCGGCCCGCAGGATCGCCTCTTCGCGGCGGATGCCCAGATGGCGGGTGTTAGCCGTGTCGCTGCGGGTGGGCGGTTCCACTTCCGAGAAGACGGTTTCCAGTTCCAGCTCGGCGCCATCGGGCTCGAGCGGGAGGCTCTGGCTGCCCTGGCGCAGCTCAAAGCCTTGCCGGCGCTCCAGCTTGTTGAGTTCTTGCTCCCGTTCCACCCAGCTGACCACGGTGCGGCTTTTGCCGTCACTGTCGGTCTCGGTGCTTTCCGTGCGCACCTCCATGAGGCAGGTGGTGGTGTCGATGAACGCCACGCAGGGTTCGCCGCTCCAAGGGGCCGTGAGCGGTTCGGCGCAGACGATCTCTGCTGAGAGTTTCACCCGCTCTTGAAAGGAGCCCTCACCCATCTGGCCGGCCACCGTGGCCTGGAGGTCAAGCAGTTCGGCAACGCTGGATGAGCGGGCATCCAGCAGATGGGCCAGCTTGCGGGCCTGATGCCGGCGGGCCAGGCTCGTGCCCACGGCACTGGAGCCCAGCAGGGCAGGGATCAGGAGGAGTGAGGGATCCATCTCAGGCCCGCTCGAAGGCGATTAGGCGGGAAAAGTAAAACGGCGCCTTGTTCAGGCTGCGGCGCACGGGTTTGAAGCCGGCTTCGGCCGCGGCGGCCACGATGCCGGCCTCCCGCAGGGTGTAGGCGCGGGTGGTCTTGCTGGGGCCGGGGAACAGCTGGCCGATGCCCTTGAGCAGCGCCAGCAGCGGCGTGTAGGGGGCAAAGCTCACGATCAGGTGGCGTTCCGCCATCGAGGCCAGGTGGCGCACCATCTCTTCAGCGGGCTCCTGGGGGTAGTGGATGAACACGTCCAGGCAGATCACCGTGTCGTAGCGGCCGCTGAGGCTCTCGAGATCGGAGGCCAGGAAGCTGATGCGGCCAGGGGGGATGCCGGTGTCGCCGGCGCGGCGCTCCGCCTCCTGCACCATCGCGGCTGACAGATCCGAGGCGGCGATCGAGCCGGCGCCCAGCTGGGCGAGGGGCAGGGTGAGGCTGCCCACGCCACAACCGGCATCGCAGAAGCTGCGTGCGGCCAGGTTCCCCTGCTCCTGCAGCCAGGCCAGCACGTTGTCCACCGTTTTCTGGTGGCCGATGCGGATGTTGCGCTGCACCCGGTTCACGTCAGCGCTTTCGCTGTAGATGCGGTTCCAGCGATCGAAACCGGTGGTTTCGAAGTAGCCCTTCACCTCAGCCTTTTCGGTCTGTTTGGCGTCTAGCAGCTGCTCGGCGGGCATCGGGTTGGGCCTGGGCGTGGGGGGATGTGGGGCGGATCCTATTCAGGCCGCCCGTTGCCAGAGCAGGCCAGTGGCGTCACGGCTCCAGCGCAGGGTCTCCTGCAGGGGTAGGCCCACCAGCAGCTGCTCGATGGGGCGGCTATCTCCCAGGACCCGCCGCGGCAGCACCGTGGCGGCGGCGATGGCCAAGGGCGCGTCGCCACTCCAGCGGGCCAGTCGGCCGACGGCCTCCAGTAGCGGCAGGGTCACCCCCGCCAGGGTGCCGTCCTCGAGGCGGCAGCTGCCCTGCTCCACGATCAGGGGCCGCGCATCCCAGCGGTGGGTGCCATCGGCCAGGCCGTAGGGCGCCAGGGCATCGCTCACCAGCACCACCTGCTGGGGCAGCAGGCGCTGCAGCAGCACGGCCATGGAAGGGGCCACATGCACCCCATCGGCAATCAGCCCCAGGGCCACATCGCCCCGCAGGGCGGCGGCGGCGATGGGGCCCGGGGCCCGGTGGTGCAGGCCCGCCATGGCGTTGAGGGCATGGGTCACCATGCCCACGCCGGCCTGGAAGGCGGCGGTGGCCTGGTGCTCGTTGGCCTCGCTGTGGCCCAGGCTCACCACGATGCCCTGGGCCCGCAGGGCCTCGATCACCTCGGCGGCGCCCTCGAGCTCCGGCGCCAGGGTCACCAGGTCGATGTCCTGCTCAAAGCCGCCGATGCGCTCCTGCAGGGCCGTCAGGCTTGGTGGCGCCAGGTGTTGCTCCGGGTGGGCGCCTCGGCGGGCCCGGGCCAGGAAGGGGCCCTCCAGGTGGGCACCCAGCAGCAGGCAGCGTCCGGGCCGGTGGTTCTCGCGGGCCTCCCGCAACACCGCCAGGGCCTGGCGCAGGTCAGCAACACCGCAGGTGACCAGCGTGGGACAGATGGCCTCCACGCCGTCGCGCCACAGCAGATCCAGCAGCTCCAGCAGTCGGGGCAGATCCCGGGGCGTGAGCTCCGGGAAGGCCAGGCCCAGGCCGCCGTTGATCTGCAGGTCGACGCCGGCGGGGCTCAGCCAATCGCCCTGCCAGTTCTCCCCGGCGGCGCAGCTCCCCGGAGCCAGGGGTTCCACCACGGTGATCTGCTGGTGGGTGTCGAGGCCCACCCGCCATTGCCGCGGGCTGCCGTCTGGGGGCATCGCCTCCGGCAGGCGGACATTGCTGAGCCAGCGCATGGCGGTCCGGTTGAAGCCGGGGACGGGAGAATGCCATCCTCGCTGCCTTCTGGGGGTCTTGCCCATGGCCGATCACAGCACCGCATCCGCTACGCCGCGGGTGGCCGTCGTGATGGGCAGTGATTCCGATCTGCCCACCATGCAGCCGGCGGTGGAGATGCTGGAGCGCTTTGGCGTGGCCTGCGAGGTGCGGGTGCTCTCGGCCCACCGCACCCCCCTGGAGATGGTGGCCTTCGCCCAGCAGGCCGCTGGCCGCGGTTTCCGGGTGATCATTGCCGGCGCTGGTGGCGCCGCCCACCTGCCAGGCATGGTGGCCTCGCTCACCACCCTGCCGGTGATCGGTGTGCCGGTGCAGACGCGGGCGCTCTCGGGGGTGGATTCGCTCCACTCCATCGTGCAGATGCCAGCCGGCATCCCCGTGGCCACCGTCGCCATTGGCAACGGCGCCAATGCGGGGCTGCTGGCCGCCCAGATCCTGGCCATTGCCGATGCGCCGCTGAGCGAGCGCGTTGCGGCCTACCGCCAGGGCCTGCACGATCAGGTGGCCGCCAAAGATGCCAAGTTGCTCGAGCTGGGCAGCGCCGCTTACCTGGCCCAGATGCCCTAGGCCCCCGAATCCACAGTCCAGGGGAATGCGCCGCTCCTGCCCTGGCAGGCCTTGGCCCGGGCCGCCAAGCTGAGGGCTTAGGCCCCTGGACGCCCATGCTTGAGCGGCTGGTTCTCCCCCTTTGGCTGAGGCTCAGCCTTGCCCTGCCGCTGCTGGTGCTCAACCTGTGGGTGCTGCGCCAGTTGTTGGTGCCCCTGGCGCCATTCCCGGCCCTGTTCCTGGGGGCTGCGCTGATCGCGTTCCTGCTCGATCTGCCGACCCGTTGGCTCCATGCCCGGGGCCTCCCCCGGGCGCTGGCGGTGCTGGCAGTGGTGGGCCTGGGCCTGGGGTTGCTGGTGCTCGCGGCCATCTGGCTGGTGCCCCGGTTGATCGAGCAGCTGGGGGAATTGATCAATGCCCTGCCCGCCTGGCTGGTGGAAGGGGAGCACTGGCTGGATCAGCTGGAGGGCTGGGCTGCAGAGCGGCGGTTGCCCACGGAGTTCACCAACCTCAGCAGCACCCTGCTGGCCAGGGCCAGTCAGCTGGCGAGTCAGCTGAGCCAGGGCCTGCTGGGTTTGCTGGGGGCCACCTTGAGCCTCACCGTGAACACGGTGATCGTGGCGGTGCTGGCGGTGTTTCTGCTGCTGGGCGGTGAAACCATCGTGGCGGGCCTCTCCCGCTGGTTGCCCCAGGGAGCCCGGGAGCTGGTGCTGACGACCCTGGGCCGCACCTTCCGGGGCTACTTCGCTGGCCAGGTGGTGCTGGCCCTGATCCTCAGCGCGGCGCAGATGGTGGTGTTCACCTTGCTCGGGATTCCCTATGGCGTGCTGTTCGCCGTGGTGATTGGCCTCACCACCCTGATTCCCTATGCCAGTGCCCTCACCATCGTTCTGGTGAGCACTCTGCTGGCTCTGGATAACCCACGCACCGGCGCGGAGGTGCTGGCGGCGGCCATCACGGTGGGGCAGGTGGTGGATCAGGTGATCCAGCCCCGGCTGATGGGCAGCATCGTGGGCTTGCAGCCCGCCTGGTTGTTGGTGTGTCTGCCCATCGGGGCGCGGGTGGGCAGCCTGATGGGCCTGGGTGATCTGCTGGGCCTACTCCTGGCTGTGCCAGTGACCAGTTGCCTCAAGACGTTCCTCGATGCCTGGGCCGACAGCAGGGGGTTGCCGGAGGTGGAGGTGCTCAGGCTGCCTGAGGGATGACGGCCTTGGCCTGCAGATAGGTGATCACCTGCTCCACCGACTCCTCCAGGCTCTGGCTGCCCGTGTCTACCCGCAGCTCGGGATTCTCGGGGGCCTCGTAGGGGCTGGAGATGCCGGTGAACTCCTTGATCTCGCCGGCCCGGGCCTTGGCGTAGAGGCCCTTGGTGTCGCGCTGCTCGCACACGTCCAGGTTGGCGGCGCAGTGAATTTCGATGAAGTCACCGGCGTCCACCAGGGCACGGGCCTTGTCGCGGTCGGCCTTGAACGGCGATACGAACGCCGTGAGTACCACCACACCGGCATCGAGGAACAGCTTGCTCACTTCGCCGATGCGGCGGATGTTCTCCTCGCGGGCTGCATCGGAGAAGCCCAGGTCCTTGCAGAGGCCATGGCGGATGTTGTCGCCATCCAGCACGTAGCAGGAGAGCCCACGCTCAAACAGGGCGGAGTTCACGGCGTTGGCCAGGGTGCTCTTGCCGGAGCCGCTGAGGCCGGTGAACCACAGGATGGCGCTGCCGTGGCCCCGTTGCTCGGCCCTGGCGGCCCGGTCCACCGAGGTGTGGTGCCAGGCGATGTTGGTGGAGGCTCCCTGGGTGGTGAGTTCGCCGTAGGGGACCGTGGGGGCGGTCATCGCGCTCTGCTGCAGGCTGATGGGCCAAGTATCCCCCGCTGCCTGTGCGGGCCGGTCTCAGGCCCGGCCGGAGAACAACAGTCGCCAGGCCTCGAGCACCATCACGCCCATCCAGGCCATGATGCAGAGCCCCACGGCTGCTGCAGCGATGTCCTTGGTGGCGCCGATCTGCGGGGCCCGATCGGGCTGGACGTAGTCACACAGCTCTTCAATGGCGGTGTTCAGCAGCTCGGCTGCCAGCACCAGGGCCGTGGCCACCAGCAGTAGCCCGAAGTCCACCCAGGAGCGCTGGACAAAGGCCACCGCCAACAACACCACGGACACCAGGAGCTTGTAGGCCACCGCGGTGTCACGCATCGCCAGGCGCAGGCCATGCAGGGCCACGCGGCATTTGCGCAGGGGGGCGTAGGGCCTGGGATGCGTTGCGGGCACGCATCCATTTTGTGGGTGTGCACTAAACCGCGCCACCGGGCGCCTCAGCCCCCCGCCTGTTTGGGCCGGTAGCCGGCTTTCTCCAGGGCGGCCAGGGCCGGGCTCACCTGGTCGCCCTGCAGCTCAATCACCCCGTCCTTCACGGTGCCGCCCGTGCCGGCGGCGGCCTTGAGCTGTTTCAGCAAGGCCTTGAGTTCGGCTTCCGGCGCCTCCAGTCCGGTGATGGCCGTCACCAGCTTTCCGCCCTTGCCCGCCTTGGTGCGTTGCACCCGCACCCGCTGCTGGGCCTTGAGGGTGGGCCCGCCAGCCTCGGCGCCGGCCACGCCCCGCTCCAGGCTCTCCGGCCTGCTGAATTCCTGCCAGCCGCCCTTGGCCATGGCTGCTTCTTACGCTGCAGTGATCTTGCTCCGCCGCCGGTGACCAGCACCGTTCCCCAGATCAGTAGCGATCCTGCGGCCCTGGAGCTGGCGGCGCGTCCCAACAGCCTGGGCCGCTACGGCCAGTTCGGCGGCCAGTACGTGCCGGAAACCCTGATCCCCGCCCTGGCGGAGTTGGAGCAGGCGGCCGCCGAGGCCTGGAAGGATCCGGCGTTCACCGACCGGCTCAACCACCTGCTGCGCACCTACGTGGGGCGCCCCAATCCCCTCTACGAGGCCGAGCGCCTCACCGAGCACTACCGCCGCGCCGAGGGCGGCCCGCGCATCTGGCTGAAGCGGGAAGACCTCAACCACACCGGCGCCCACAAGATCAACAACGCCCTGGGGCAGGCGCTGCTGGCCCTGCGCATGGGCAAGAAGCGGATCATTGCCGAAACCGGCGCCGGCCAGCACGGCGTGGCCACCGCCACTGTGTGCGCCCGCTTTGGCCTGGAGTGCGTTGTGTACATGGGCGCCGAGGACATGCGCCGCCAGGCCTTGAACGTGTTCCGTATGCGGCTGCTGGGGGCCAGGGTGCAGCCCGTGACCGCCGGCACCGCCACCCTCAAGGACGCCACCAGTGAGGCCATCCGCGACTGGGTGACCAACGTGGAAACCACCCACTACATCCTGGGCTCGGTGGCGGGCCCCCATCCGTTTCCGATGCTGGTGCGCGATTTCCATGCCGTGATCGGCGAGGAAACCAAGCGCCAGTGCCACGAGGCCTTTGGCCGCAACCCCGACGTGTTGGTGGCCTGCGTGGGCGGCGGCTCCAATGCCATGGGCCTGTTCCACCCCTTCGTGCAGGACACGGCCGTGCGCCTGGTGGGGGTGGAGGCCGCTGGTGATGGCGTGGCCACCGGCCGCCATGCCGCCACGATCACGGAGGGGCGCGTGGGGGTGCTGCACGGTGCCATGAGCCTGCTGCTGCAGGACGACGAAGGCCAGGTGCAGGAGGCCCACTCGATCAGCGCCGGCTTGGATTACCCCGGCGTGGGCCCCGAGCACAGTTACCTGAAAACGATCGGCCGGGCCGAATATGGCGCTGTGACTGACGTCGAGGCCCTGGATGCCCTGCAGCTGCTCTGCCGCCTGGAGGGCATCATTCCGGCCCTCGAAACGGCCCATGCCTTCGCCTGGCTGGAGAAGCTCTGCCCCACCCTGGCCCCCGGCACTGAGGTGGTGCTCAACCTGTCCGGCCGTGGCGACAAGGACGTGAACACCGTGGCCGAGAAGCTCGGCGACGCCATGGGCCGTTAGCCCAGGAGCCGTTCCAGACTGGTCGCCACCGACTGCACGGCCGAGCGGGCGGTGGCGTAGGCCATGCGCATGGGGCCCACCAGGGCCACCTGGCCCACCCCGCCGGTCCCCGTGCAGTAGCGGGCCTGCACTACCGCGCACTGTTGCAGGGCCGGATGGGGGTGTTCCGAGCCGATCCACACGCCGCCCAGGTGTTGGGCTCCCTCGGCCTGCAGCACCTGCTGGGGCTGTTCCTCCACCAGCTGCAGCAGGGGCCGGAGGCTCGCGGTGCGGCTGAATTCCGGCTGGCTCAGCAAGCCACCCAGGCCTAGGGCCACGGCGCTTTCCTGGTCTGCAGGCCTGGCCTCCCGGTGGCTGCGCAGGGCTTGCCGCAACAGTTCACCGCTGAGCCGCAGCTGCGGCGGCAGGCAGGCCCAGTTGAGCGAGCCGGTTTCCAGCTGACTGGTGGCCCAGCGCTCGAGTGCCGGCAGCTCGGCGGTTGCCGTGGTCGGCAGGCGCAGATTGAGGCTGCTGGCCGCCGCGGCGTTCTCCACCAGAAACACCAGCAGCCGGTCGCCGCTGGGCACCAGCCTCAGGGCCTGCAGGCTGGGCTCCAAGCGCTGGGGCCGGGTGATCAGGCTGAGCAGGCCGGTGAGGTCGGCCAGGCGACGGGCCAGGTGCAGCAGCAGGTCGTCCAGGGCGGCCCACTGCAGGCTCAGGCCCGTGAGTTCCCGCTCCAATTGGCCCGCTGCGGCTCCCGGTGCCGGCAGCAGGCAGTCCACGTAATGGCGGTAGCCCTGCTGGCTGGGCACCCGACCCGCGGACGTGTGGGGTTGGGTGAGGAGGCCCTTCTGCTCCAGGGCCCCCATGGCCGAGCGCACCGTGGCCGGACTGGCCTCCAGGCCAAACCGGCGCACCAGGGTCTGGCTGCCCACCGGTTCGGTGGTGTCCACGTAGTGGCGCACGGTGGCCCGAAGCACCTCCTGTTGGCGGCGGGGCAGCACTTGCACAGCCAGGGGTGTCTAAAGCGGATGTGTAGGCGAGATCGTAGGCGTGCCGTCAGTAGCGCGGCACGCTCGGATCGGCCTCGACACTCCAGGCATCGATGCCGCCCTGCAGGTTCCACACCCGTTCAAACCCCTGGGTGTCCATCAGCCAGGAACCGAACTGCCAGCTGCGGATGCCGGCATGGCAGAGCACCACCACCTCGCAATCGCGGTCCAGGAGGGCGGGTAGCTGCTCCAGCCACTGGTCCGACTGACTCAGGGGCAGGTGAATCACCGGGTGGTTCAGGGCCGCCAGCTCCAGTTCCATGGGCTCGCGGACGTCGACCAGCTGTAAGAGCTCCCCGGCCTCGAGGCGGGTCTTGAGGTCGCTGGCGCGCAGGTTGATGGGGCTAGGCATGGCGGCACCCTACCCAGCGCAATGGGGGGTGCCAAACACGGCCGTGATGCATAAAGATGAGGCCATTCCTGCGTGCGGCGCATGAAGGCCCGCCCCTTTCTGGCGGCATTACTGGCGGCGGCCCTGGCGTTGCTGGCTCTTGGTGGCGTCGCCTGGTGGCTCCTGCTCCAGCGCAGTCCCCTGAGCCTGCAGCAGCAGCGGCTTGTGCTGCCTGTGGCCGCACGCTTCGTGCCCCGCACGGCTCCCCTGAGCCTTCACTGGTTGGTGGGGCCGGACCAGCCCGCCGCCTATGCCAGGGCCGTGGCCCCCCCGCGCCAACGCCGCCAGGCCGCTGCTGCGGCCGAGCGCCTGCGGGATGGGGCCTTTGCCGCTGCTGGCCTGGATTACGCCACCGAACTGGCGCCCTGGCTGGGGGGGCAGAGCAGCCTGGCCCTGCTCACGCCCCCGGGCGAGGAGGGCGAGCCTGGCTGGGTGCTCGCCCTGCGCAGCCGTGATAACGAGGGGGCACGGCGCTTCCTGCAGCGCTTCTGGCAAACCCGCA
The DNA here is from genome assembly GCA_947461705.1 of Synechococcaceae cyanobacterium. GTDB lineage: Bacteria > Cyanobacteriota > Cyanobacteriia > PCC-6307 > Cyanobiaceae > Vulcanococcus. The sequence goes on along the minus strand of CANHMF010000075.1, from coordinate 1,242 downwards.
GCCTCGCGGGCACCGATCTCCAGATCACCAGCTATCGCGGCATGGGCCTGATCAGCGGCCGCGGCGCACTGATCGGTCAGGACTCCAGACCTCTGGCCACGGCGCTGATCAACGACGACCTGGTGCTGATCGCCTCGGGTCGTGGAGCCCTGGAGCAGGCCCTGGACGTGTCCCAGATCGATGAACTCAACCAGGCCGCCAGCCCCCAGCTCCAACAGGCCATTGCCCAGCTGGGCCATGGCCTCGCACTGCTTACGGCCCGGCCCCAGGCCATGGCCCAGTGGCTTGGTCTGCCGGCAGGGGCCGCCGGTGCCGATTCGCCCCTCACGGAGCTGGTGGCCTCGCTGGTGCCCTCCGGCCGAGGGCTGCAGCTCGATGCCGTGCTCCAGCTCAACGCCCCCGTGCCCCAGAACGCCCTCAGCGGCGGTGATGGACTGCTGCGTCAGCTCCACACCCCGGCCACCAGCCTGGCCCTGATCCAGAACCCCGCCCAGCTGTTGGCACTGTCTGGGGACACGGCAGAGGTTCGCAACCCTTGGCAGGCCATCGCTGGCCCGCTGCTGGCCCAGGCCCTTAGCCGGGAGCAGGGGCCCCTGCCCACCTTGGTGGCAGCCGCCGATCCGGGGCCCCTGCTTTGGGCTCAGCAGCGGGAAGGCTGGTTGCTGGGCACCCCCGGCGACACGCCCGATCCGCTTGCGCTCCAGAGTGCTCTGGAGGCTCAGGGGTTCACAACCTCCCCGCTGCAGAGCAAGGGCCACACCCTGCTCGCCTGGACCCAGTTGCAGTCCAAGCCGGTGAAGGGCAACCCCGATCAGTTGCAGGCCCGCCTCGCAGGTGCCCGGGCTGCCGATGCCGGCCTGGCCTGGTGGGGGCAGGGTCTGGCCGTGCTCGAGCAACAACAGGAGGGACGCCAGGGCTCCCAGGCGCGTCAGCGGCAGCTGGAGCAGCTGGACACCCCGCAGGCCGCCGTTCAGTGGGCCATGGATGCCGCCACCACCCGCGGGCTGCTGGAGCACTGGCAGCCCTGGCGACTGCTCACCACCCTTTCCAGCACGCCGCTCAGCGCCAGCGTCGAAGGAGCGGCGCTGAGCCTGCAGGCCGAGGCCGGCGCCCTGCGCCTGCGCGGGCAGTTGGACGTGGGCTGATGGCAGGCCGTAAGCGGGAAGTGTTGCTGCTGCGCCACGGCATTGCCGAGGAGCGCGGCGAGGGGCTGGACGATGCCCAGCGGGCGCTCACGCCCCT
>CANHMF010000074.1 GCA_947461705.1 Synechococcaceae cyanobacterium | reverse complement strand
ATTCACCAGGAACAGCTGGGCCGCTGGCTCACCTACCTCACCGAGCAGGAGCGCCAGGTGCTGGAGCTGCGCTTTGGGCTTGAAGGCGAAGAGCGCCACACCCTGGCCGAGATTGGCCGCATGTTGGATGTGTCGCGCGAGCGGGTGCGGCAGGTGGAACTCAAGGCCCTGCGCAAACTGCGCCACCTCACGCGTCGGCTGCCCTCTTCGATCTGAGCAGCTGGGGGATCAGCAGGCCAGCGATCTGACGACAAATCAGATCGTCCAGGGCTCTGGCCTGCAACTCCAGGGCCGATGAGGCGTGCAGGCCATCCAACAGCAACAGTGTGTTGCGCAGCAGAGCCAGCAGATGGGCTGAGCGGCCACTCTCCTGGCCCACTTCCAGAGGCTTCTGCAACACCGTGAGATCCACTGAGTCAGCACCGATCTCCTGAGCCATCGCCAGGGCCGCGCTGGCCAGCCGTTCGGGCCGAACCGTGACCACAAAACCATTGGCCTCACTGATTTCACAGTGATAGCCCTCACCCGGCAGGAACAAACCGGGCCGCTCAGGACTGTTGCCATAGGTGGCCCCTCCGAGGTGCACCCGTGTGCGCCCCCCCGAAGAGAGCAGAAAGGTCACCAGCTCGTGGTTGTCAACCGCGAAGCGAAAGGAGGAACCTAGGCCCACAGCCACGCCCAGGCTGCCCACTTGCAGGGACGCTGTCTTGTGGGCGTAGTCCTGGCCGCTCAGCAGGGGATGGGCATCGCGCACGGGCAAGAACCGGGCCACACGCGCTTGGCAATCGCGGGCACTGGAAGCCATCACGGCGATAGCCTCCAGCGCAGCCAACGGAGACGCCCGAACTCTCGCGATCTCACTCATACAAGCAATTCAGCAACAACCACTACAGAAGTTTGATGCTTGCCACATTGTATCCACGCCCCCAATAAGAAAGCTCAGACCAGTCCGCATCCCATGATGTGCGTAGCCTTGGATACAAGACAGATCACCATCAAAAAGGAATTGCATTAGAAAGGCCAACAGGTTTTGCCGATGGATGCTCACACCGGATGCTCTCCAATCCCTGGACTATCTCATCTGGCTTGGCTCGGGCGAACATGCAGCCCGATACAGCCACTGCAGCCAAAGTGCCATCTCCCGCAGAGCAGCCGAGGCAGCCGAGGCACTGGGCATCAGACTTCGGAAGAGCGCGAACGAGTGGAGCACCGAGCCCCACAACCATCTACTCAGTCTGGAACGACAAGTTCATCAGCTGTATCGGTTGCTGAAAACCAAGCGCCTCAGGCTGGAGTCCGACCACTGGGCCGGCCGCGAGATTCTTGCAGACCTCCCTAGCCAGTGGATCTGCGGACGCCGTGGCCGGATCGGCATCCAAAAACCGACCCAACTTCTGCAGGAGCGCATTATTGATGCCTGGATCACCTGCAGCAAACCGGATCTACCCGACCAGGATGATCCAAACTTCGCCGTTTATGAGATCGCCAACATCCCCCTGCGCATGGCCTGTGCCAGCAACCATCCCCTGGCGGGGGAATCCGGCCTCACCTCCAGTGATCTGATCCAATACCCATCCTTGGGCCTGGCAGGCGAGTGCTATCCACAGTTCGGTGCACGCTTGAAGCAACGCGGACTCTGGCGCCAAACCATCAACCTGGACACCTACGCATTCCATGACTGGGAGGGCAGGGCCAGCACAAGCCTCGCCACCATTCCCGTGAATGCCTTATCCACAGATTTCAGCTACGGCCTCAGCGCCCTCGACTGGCCCACCGGCATCCAGGACTGCATCGCCCTGATCGTTCTGCGCGACCTCAGCGAACAGGCAGAGATCCAGCATCTGCTGAACCATCTGCGCAGCCGCGCCCAGGCCATGGCCCGCGTCAACGAAGAACTCAGCCTGCTGATGTGATCGCAGGGCAGCCAGCCTCAACCAAGATGGGGATCCAGGCCTTGTCGCTGCCGGAGGCGAGCGAGGCTGAACGCCCTGCGCAGACCTTGAGGCCCCCGCTCGTCTACCACCCGGCCTACTCGGCGCCGCTACCCAGCAGCCATCGTTTTCCGATGGCGAAGTTTCGACTGCTGCACGATGAACTCCTGCTCCAGGGCCTCGCCAATACCGCCCAGTTTCATCAGCCCCAACCCGTGCCGCGCCGCTGGCTGGAGCTCGTGCATGGCCGCCCTTATCACCAGGCCTTCGCCCGTGGCCAACTGAGTGCTGCCGACCAGCGCCGCATTGGCCTGCCGGCCACCACACCCCTGGTGCAGCGCACCTGGCTGGCGGTGGGCGGCACCGTGCTCACGGCCCGCCTGGCCCTGCAACACGGCGTGGCCTGCCACCTGGCCGGCGGCACCCACCACGCCTTTCCGCACTACGGCAGCGGCTTCTGCATCTTCAACGACTGCGCCGTGGCAGCGCAGGTGCTGCTGGCGGAAGGAGCCATCGAGCGGCTGATGCTGGTGGACCTCGACGTGCACCAGGGGGATGGCACCGCAGCCATCTTTGCCGGCAACGAGCGGGTGTTCACCTTCTCGGCCCATTGCGCCAGCAACTTTCCGCTGCGCAAACAACAGAGCGATGTCGACCTACCGCTCGCCGATGGCCTGGAGGACGACGCCTACCTGGTTGCCGTTGGCGAACGACTCCCCGACCTCCTCGACCAGGTGAACCCCCAGCTGGTGATCTACAACGCCGGTGTGGATCCGCATCGCGGTGATCGCCTCGGACGGCTCTGCCTCAGTAGCGAAGGCCTGCTTAAGCGCGACCACCTGGTGCTGGATGCCTGCCTGCGCCGCCGCATTCCCATCGCCACGGTGATCGGCGGCGGCTACGACAACCTCGCTCCCCTGGTGCAACGCCACAGCCTGGTCTTCCGGGCTGCCAGTGAGCAGGCCCGCCTACACGGGCTCTAGTCCTCAGCCCAGATGTAGCGGGTGAGTTCCTCAGGCTTGGGCTCAGGAGCCGCGAGGGCGAACTCAACGCAATCGGCCACTTCGGCGTCGATCTCCTTCTCGATGCCCTTGAGCTCCTCGGCGCTGGCCAGGTTGTGCTCGATCAGGTGGGCCGCCAGGCGCTTGATCGGATCGCGCTGCGCCCAGAATTCCTTTTCCTGCTCAGCCCGCAGTTCATCCGGGTCGGCAAGGGAGTGACCGCGGAAGCGGTAGGTGAGGCACTCCAGCAGCGTGGGGCCTTCGCCCGCACGGGCCCGCTCGATGGCGCGCTGAGCGGCGGCCCGCACCGCCAGCACATCCATGCCATCCACCTCTTCACCCGCCATGCCGAAGGCAGCGGCCTTGCGCCAGATCTCCGGATCGCTGGTGGCACGGTTGTGGTCCATGCCGATGGCCCACTTGTTGTTTTCCACCACAAACAGGATGGGGAGCTTCCACAGAGCCGCCATGTTCAGGCACTCGTAGAACTGCCCGATGTTGCAGGTGCCATCGCCGAAGAAGGCTGCCGTCACGGCATCACTACTGGCATCACCCAGGGCATCGCGCTTGTAGCGGCTGGTGAAGGCGGCGCCGAGGGCCACGGGGATGCCCTCACCGATGAAGGCGTAGCCCCCCAACAGGTGGTGCTCCTTCGAGAACAGGTGCATGGAACCGCCGCGGCCCTTGCTGCAGCCGGTTTCCTTGCCGAACAGCTCGCTCATCACCTCCCGGGCCGGCACGCCGCAGCTGAGGGCATGCACGTGGTCGCGGTAGGTGCTGCAGAACCAGTCGTGCTGCATCTTCATCGCCTTGATCACGCCCGTGCTCACGGCTTCCTGGCCGTTGTAGAGGTGCACGAACCCGAACATCTTGCCCCGGTAGTACATCTCGGCGCACTTGTCCTCGAAGCGCCGCCCCAGGGTCATGTCGCGGTAGAGCAACAGGCCCTCGTCCCGCGTCACCGTGGCGGGCGTGGAGGGGTAGAGGTTCAGCAGACGTTCGGCATGGAGGCCCACCGCATTGGTGTCAGCCGAGCAGGACGGGGCCCCGCTGGCCTGTGCTCCGCTGGCGGCGATTCCCTGACTCATGTCTGCCTGTGTCATGTGGGCGTCCTGTTACGGGAGCCTGATGCTGTTGCCGACTGTACGGGGTCCATCTCCAAAAGGTGTGGCAGTTACGGCCAAAATCGCAGACCCTGCCTACAGTCACGCGTCAGCGAAGGGCCCGGCTTGGAACTGCCGATCGACCATTTCCGCCTGCTGGGAGTCAGTCCCACCACCGATGGGCAGACCGTGCTGCGCACCCTGCAGCAGCGGCTGGATCGGGTGCCGGACCAGGGCTTCACCCTGGACACCCTGCAGGCCCGGGCCGATCTGCTGCGGGCGAGCGCGGAGTTGTTGGCCGATGAGCAGCGCCGCCACTTCTATGAAACGGAACTCACCGCCATCGCCGGCGGAGAAGGCGCCTCCATCGCCGCTCTGGAGATCCCCCCCTCCAAGGAAGTGGCCGGTCTGCTGCTGTTGATGGAGGCGGGCCAGGCCCTCGAGGCCTTCGAGCAGGCCCACCGGGGCCTTCAGCCGCCCCAGGCCCCGGCCCTGGGCAGCAGCCGCGAGGCCGACCTCACCCTGCTGGCGGGCTTGGCCTGCCAGGCCGCCGCCCGAGACTTTGCGGCCGAGCGGCGCTACGAAGCCGCCGCCCGCACCCTGCAGCAGGGCCTGCAGCTGCTGCAGCGCATGGGCCAGATGCCCGAGCAGCGCCGCAAACTGGAGCAGGAGCGCGACAACCTGCTGCCCTATCGGGTGCTGGATCTGCTCAGCCGCGACCTCTCCGCCACCCAGGAGCGCGCCGAGGGCCTGGCGCTGCTGGAGCAGCTGGTCCAGAAGCGCGGCGGCCTGGAAGGTGAGGCCGACCCCAGCTTCCCCGCAGCCGAATTCCAGCCCTTCTTCAAACAGATCCGCCCATTCCTGACGGTGCAGGAACAGGTGGACCTGTTCAGTCGCTGGGCCCAGAGCGGCTCCAGCACAGCAGATTTCCTGGCGAGCCACGCCCTCACAGCCGCGGGGTTCGTGCAGCGCAAGCCCGAGCGGGTGCGGGCCGCCCACGACCGCCTGCTGGCCAGCGGCCAGGCCGGTGTGGAGCCGTTCCTGGCCTGCCAGCAACTGCTGCTGGGCGACATCGCAGCAGCCGAGAGCCTGTTCGCCCAGGGGGCCGGCGATGAGCTGCGCCAGTGGGCCCGCGAACAGGGTGACGGCCCCCTGGCGGGCCTCTGCGCCTACTGCCGCGATTGGCTGAGCCGGGAAGTGCTGCCAGGCTTCCGCGACATCGAGGCCGAGGCGGACCTGGAGGCCTGGTTCGCCGACCGCGACGTGCAGGCCTACGTGGAACAGCAGGACCGCATCCGCGCCCGCGCCGTTGCCGCCGTGAGCAGCAGCAGCAGCAGCACGCCCGGAGCGTTCGATGCCCTCCCCCCCTGGCCGCCCCTGCCGGACGGACTGCCCCCCAGCGACACCGCAGCCGACCTGCCAGCCGAGCAAGACGAGGAGTCCGAGGACGACACCCTCTGGGATGGGCCGTTCTGGGCTGGCTGGTCGCTGCCGGCCCTACCGGCCTGGGCCGCCGCGCCCGGCTGGAGGGCCCCGGTGGGCATCGCCGCCGCCGTAGCCACCATCGCCGCCGGCAGCTGGCTGGCCCTGAGACCCCGGGCCGTGGTGAAGCCCATCCCCGTGCAGCCCATGGCCGAGCAACCAGCCCCCCAGAAACCAGCCGCCCCAACCGCCCAGCCCGCAGCCAAGCCAGATCTGCCCCTCACCGCCAGCACGCCCAGCGAGGCCCAGCTGCGCACCCTGCTGGAGGCCTGGCTGGCCAGCAAGGCAGCCGTGCTGGCGGGTTCACCCCCAGCCCAGCCCCTCGCCGAGCTGGCCCGGCCGGGTGTGGTGGCCAAGCTGGAGAGCCAGCAGAGCGCCAACGCCAGCCGCTCCGAAACGGAGAGCGTGAAGGCGAGCGTGCAGAGCTTCCGCATCACGGAACAGACCCCCAGCCGCGTGGCCGCTGAGGTGGCCCTCACCTACAGCGATGAGCGCCGCAATGCCAGCGGCCAGGTGATCGGCCGCACCCCCAGCAGCGAACTGCGCAACACCTATGTGTTTGCCCGCGACGGCGACACCTGGCACCTGGCCGCCTTCCGCCCCAGCCCCTAGGCGACAGCCCCCGGCGGCTGACGGGCGACGGCTTTTTACGATCACTCCATGAGCGGGCCTTGAGCCCCACCTGAGCGCGCGCGCCCACATCCCATGTTCGACGAGCTTTCCCAGCGGTTTGAAGACGCCGTCAAGAACCTGAGGGGCCAGGGCAGCATCAGCGAATCGAACATCGACGGGGCCCTCAAGGAGGTGCGCCGGGCCCTGCTCGATGCCGATGTGAGCCTTCCGGTGGTGAAGGACTTCGTGGATGAAGTGCGCCGCAAGGCCATCGGTGCCGAGGTGGTGCGCGGCATCAACCCCGACCAGAAGTTCATCCAGGTGGTGCACGAGCAGCTGGTGGACACCATGGGCGGCGAAAACGCCCCCTTGGCAGCCGGCGGCAAGGCCGGGGAGCCGTCGGTGGTGCTGATGGCGGGCCTGCAGGGCGCCGGCAAGACCACCGCCACCGCGAAGCTCGGCCTGCACCTCAAGGAACAGGGGCGCAAGGCGCTGCTGGTGGGCGCCGATGTCTACCGTCCCGCCGCCATCGACCAGCTGCAAACGCTGGGGCGGCAGATCGGCGTGGAGGTGTTCAGCCTCGGCACCGACGCCAAACCGGAGGACATCGCCGCGGCCGGCATCGCCAAGGCCAAAGCCGAGGGCTTCGACACGGTGCTGGTGGACACCGCCGGCCGTCTCCAGATCGACACCTCGATGATGGAGGAGATGGTGCGGATCCGCGAGGCCGTGCAGCCCGATGAGGTGCTGCTGGTGGTGGATTCCATGATCGGCCAGGAGGCCGCCGAACTCACCCGGGCCTTTCACGAGCAGGTGGGCATCACCGGCGCCGTGCTCACCAAGCTCGACGGCGACTCCCGCGGCGGCGCGGCCCTCTCGATCCGCAAGGTGAGCGGCGCACCGATCAAATTCATCGGCACCGGCGAGAAGGTGGAGGCGCTGCAGCCCTTCCACCCTGAGCGGATGGCCAGCCGCATCCTCGGCATGGGCGACGTGCTCACCCTGGTGGAGAAGGCCCAGAAGGAGGTGGAGCTGGCCGATGTGGCCCGCATGCAGCAGAAGCTCCAGGAAGCCAGCTTCGACTTCTCCGACTTCCTGCAGCAGATGCGCCTGATCAAGCGCATGGGCTCCCTGGGCGGCCTGATGAAGCTGATCCCCGGGATGAACAAGATCGACGACGGCATGCTCAAGCAGGGCGAGGAGCAGCTCAAGAAGATCGAGGCGATGATCGGCTCGATGACCGAGGCCGAACGGCAGCAGCCGGAACTGCTGGCCTCCCAGCCCTCACGGCGGCGGCGCATCGCCGGGGGCAGCGGCCACACCCCCGCCGATGTGGACAAGGTGCTGGCCGACTTCCAGAAGATGCGCGGCTTCATGCAGCAGATGACCCGGGGCGGCATGCCGGGGATGCCTGGCATGGGGGGTGGCTTCCCCGGCATGGGCGGGATGCCCGGCATGGGTGGCTTCCCCGGCGGCATGCCCGCTGGCGGCATGGGCAAGGCCCCCAAACCCGCCAAGAAGCGCAAGGGCTTCGGGCAGCTCTGAGGCCAACCACCCCGCAGGGTATTGTTGTCGTTTGGCGCGCGATTCCGCCTACGGATTCCGCCCTTTTATCCAGTCAGCAAGGCAAGGCCACGATGATCAAGCTCCGCCTGAAGCGGTTCGGTAAGAAGCGGGAAGCGAGCTTCCGTCTCGTGGCCACCAACAGCACGTCCCGTCGTGATGGCCGTCCCCTCGAGGAGCTGGGCTTCTACAACCCCCGCACCAAGGAGGCCCGCCTCAACGCCGAGGCCATTCGCGCTCGGCTTGAGCAGGGTGCTCAACCCACCGACTCCGTGCTGAGCCTGCTCGAGAAGGGCGGCCTGGTGGAGAAAAAGGTGCGCGCATCCGTGATCGTGGGCCAGGCCAAGCAGGCCGCCGCTCGCGAAGCGGCTGCAAAGCAGGCTGCCAAGGAAGCCGCTGAGGCCAAAGCCGCCGAAGCTGCTGCCGCTGCAGAAGCTGCTGCTGCCGCCCCCGCTGAAGACGCTGCTGAAGCCTGAGGCTCCGCCCCATGTCCGGGGCTGACACCCTCCAGACCTTCTCCATCGACCTCCCCGATCAGGATGCCGCCATGGCCCTGGCCGGGGATGCTGAAGCAACCCTGCATCGCCTGGAAGCCCTGACTGGTGCCTCCCTGGTGTTGCGGGGTTTGTCGTTGCAGCTGCGTGGACGCCCCAGCCAGTTGGAGCGAGCCGCGGGGCTGGTGGAGCTGCTGCGGCCCCTCTGGCAGGAGGGCCAGGCGCTGAGCCAGGTGGACGTGCAAACCGCCCTCAGCGCCCTCGATACCGGCCGTGGGGAGGAGCACCAACAGCTTGGCAAACAGGTGCTGGCCCGTAGCCAGAGCGGCAAACTGTTACGCCCGCGCACCCTCAAGCAGAAGAGCTACGTGGAGGCGATCGAGCGCCACGATCTCACCCTCGCCCTAGGCCCCGCCGGCACCGGCAAGACCTTCCTCGCCACCGTGCAGGCCGTGCGGATGCTGCAGGAACGCAAGGTGGAGCGGCTGATCCTCACCCGCCCAGCGGTGGAGGCCGGCGAGCGGCTGGGCTTCCTGCCCGGTGATCTGCAGCAGAAGGTGGATCCCTACCTGCGCCCCCTCTACGACGCGCTCCATGCGCTGCTGGGCCAGGAACGCACGGCGGCTCTGCTCGAGAAAAACGTGATCGAGGTGGCGCCGCTGGCCTACATGCGCGGCCGCACCCTGGCGGATGCCTTTGTGATCCTCGACGAAGCCCAGAACACCACCACCGCCCAGATGCGCATGGTGCTCACCCGGCTGGGGGAGAACTCGCGCATGGTGGTGACGGGCGATCCCACCCAGATCGACCTGCCCCCTGGCCAGCTCAGCGGCTTGATCGAGGCAGCCGAGGTGCTGGAAGGGGTGGAGGGCGTGGCGATCTGCCGCCTCACCGCCGCCGATGTGGTGCGCCATCCACTGGTGCAGCGCCTGGTGAATGCCTATGCGAACCGGGATGCCAACAAGCTGGCGCCTGCCGTGAAAAAGCGATTCGATAGCCCCCGCAGCCGCCCTGAGCCATGACCAGCGCGGAGCGCCTGCGTATCCCCGCCGAACTCGCCGTGGCCGCCCTGGTGGCCTATGTGCTCGGCTCCTGGTTCACGAGCCTGTTTCCCGGCTATCTGCCCAAGATCGGCGGCCTCTGGTCGGCGATCTCCGCGATCGTGGTGACCCAGGCCACCCGCAAGGAGGCAACCTCCTCGGCCTCGCTGCGCATCCTGGGCTCGGCGATCGGCGCCGCCACCAGCGCTGTGTACCTCACGCTGCTGCCCTTTCACCCCCTGGGCATGGCCCTGGCGATCTTCGCCACGGTGCTGCTCTGCAGCGCTGTGAACATCCCGAGCCATGGCCGCCTGGCGGCGATCACCGTGATCGTGGTGATGGTCACCGGCAGCCTGGATCCGAAGTTGAGTCCGGGGCTGAACGCCCTGCTGCGCTTCCTTGAATCCTGCATCGGTACAGGCGTAGCGGTGCTGGGCGTGCGGCTCTGGCCGGGATCACAACCTGAACCGGGCGATCAGGCCTGAAGCGGGCGCAGCCACCCCAACGCAACAGATAGGGGGATCCGCACAGGAACGGCCGACGCAACCTGGCCAGCGCTGGCAGGATGAATGCAGTGATCCCCCTGTGCCATGCCGGCCAGCAGCAATTTCCAGGAGGCCATCCGCGAGGCGCAATCCAGCGCCCTGGTGGGTCCCAATGTGGTGAACAAGGCGCTGCCCTACGTGGGCGGCGGCATGGTGCTCACCGCCGGAGGCGTGATGGGCGGCCTGGCCCTGATGGCCAGCAGCCCGGCCCTGTTCATGCCGCTGTTCTGGGTGGCCTTGATCGGCAACTTCATCCTCTTCTTCGTGGCCCAGAACGTGGCCATGAAGGGCAACAACAGCACGGCCCTGCCGCTGCTCACGGCCTACAGCCTGCTCACCGGTTTCACCCTGAGCGGCATCGTGGCCATGGCCATCGGTACCGCGGGCATCGGTGCGATCGGCACCGCCGCCCTGGCCACCGGCGTCACCTTCGTGGCGGCCTCGGTGATGGGTCGCCGCATGAGCGACAGCGTCGGCCAGGCCCTCAGCGGTGTGGTGGGCCTGGGCATCCTCGGCCTGGTGATCGCGATGTTCGTTCAGATCATCGGCGGCATCTTTGTGCCCGGCTTCGGCATGGGCGGCATGGAGCTGCTGATTGCCGGTTTCGGCACCGTGCTGTTTGTGGGTGCCGCCTTCGTGGACTTCTACACGATGCCCCGCACCTACAACGACGACCAATACCTGGCCGGTGCCCTGGGGATGTATCTCACCTACATCAACCTGTTCATCTTCATCCTGCGGCTGGTGATCGCCCTCAACGGCGGCAGCCGCCGCGACTGACATCACTGCCATCAGCTGAGCGCCCCTCAAGGGGCGCTTTTTTGATGGGATTCAACCCTCCGCCACCGCCAGCACAGCCTCAGCAATGGCCGCCCGTTGCGCAGCGTCGTAACCCCAGCGATCGAGAAAGGCCACATCCTCACCAGCGCCATGGGTGGCCTCCAGCAGGGTTTCCAGCCGCGCCTTCACCTGCTCAGGCTCCAGCAGGCGCAGCAGTTCGGTGCAGCGCAACTGCACCCGCTCGGAGCCCCCTT
>CANHMF010000073.1 GCA_947461705.1 Synechococcaceae cyanobacterium | reverse complement strand
GGCGATTGCCTGGATCTGCAGCCGGATGAACCCCAGTGATCCCTTGCTTGGACTGTTGGGGCAGCTGTTTGCCGCCCCACGGCGTGCCCAGCGGCTCTATCCGCTGCTGTTGTGGGCTCGCCGCACGGCCCTCCAATGGAAAGGCTTGCCGGAAGACCCCGATCAAGCGGGGCTTCGGCAGGCCTGAATGTCAGGCGCTCAGCTGGGGGTCAGCTTTGCTTCAGGCAACAGCAGCTGCAGCCCGGTCGAAGTAGGTGCCCACTTCGCTCATCAGGGCGGAGCAATCGCCCTGGGTGATGCCGTTGCGGTCATTGGCGATCGCGATGGCGGCATCCTTCATCTTGCGCACGCCTTCGGCCACGGAAGCTCCGGGAACACCCAGGGCCAGGTAGGTTTCGCGCAGGCCGTTGAGGCAACGATCTTCCAGCACCGAGGCGTCGCCGGTGAAGATCGCGTAGGTCACGTAGCGCAGGATGATCTCCATGTCGCGCAGGCAGGCAGCCATGCGCCGGTGGGTGTAGGCGTTGCCGCCGGGGGCGATCAGGGCGGGCTGCTGGTCGAACAGGTCGCGGGCGGCGTTGGTCACGATGCGCGAGGCGTTGGAGGTGATGCGGTTCACCGTGTCCATGCGCTTGTTGCTCTCCGCCACCATGGCGGCCAGGGCATCGAGTTGGCCGGCGTTCAGGAATTCGCCGCGGGCGTCGGCCTGGGCTACCACTTTGGTGAAGGCGTCGAACATGGAGAAATGGAGTCTGAGGCTCAGAAATCTAAGAAGCAGCTTTGGCGTAGCGCGAGCGCTGGACTGGCGGCGTTGCTCCTCACGGCACTGCAGCCTGCCCGTGCGGAGCTGCCGCCGTGGGTGTACGCCGAGGAGCAACGCCAGGCGCCGCTGCGGCTCGAGTTGCAGGTGCTGCGGGCCGTGGCCAGCGGTGAGCAGCTCCAGGTGCGTGCTCGGGTGCTGGCGATTCAGCGGCAGCGATCGCCGCTGCGGTTGCGCCCTGGAAACACCATCGAGCTGCGCTATCCATTGCCTCCTCCGCGGCCCCGCGGCTGGGTGGGGCCCAGCCCGATCCCGCGGCTCGCGGCGGGTGAACGCGTCAGTGCCTGGCTCACGCCCCTGTCAGGGCAGCCGGGGCTGTTCGCGCCAGCGGCCGGTGGGCGCTCCTTTGGCCCCTCCCTCGAGGATGTGCAGGATCCCAACCGCTAATCGTGGATAACCTCAAGGCCCAACACCAGCAGCTGGCCGAGGCCCATCGCCCTGTTTTGGCCCAGGCTGGCCAAAGCTTGCTGCAGGAGAGCAGCTGGAGCCTCCAGTGCCATGCCGTGCTGCTCAGCCCGGGCAGCTCCCACCCCAGCCGCATCGTGCCGGTGGGAGAGCTCAGCCAGTGGCTCGAGCACTTGCCGCCAGACCTGGACGCCTTTGTGCGGCTGCGTCAGGGCGGCATGGCCGTGGAGCAGGCCAGAGCCCAGTGTTTGGCCGAGCAGGGCGAACCCTTCCGTGCCGCCTGGGACCAGGTGCAGGATCGCCATCCCCTCGTGACCCACGACAATCTGGCCGAATTTGCGGCCCTGTCGCAGACGGGGTTTGCCCGCACGCCCCGGGAGCTGCTGGTGGTGGTGCAGTGGCCCCAGCAGGTGACGGCGTTCTTGCTGCGGGCTGGGTAACCCGTGCGTCCCAGCACGGTTCCTACAGTCCAGCCAGGACAGGGCTGGGATCGGTGATGCAGGAGCTGGTGCAGGCCTATTACGGCCAGGAGCTGCAGGGCACGGCTGACCTCAAAACCAGTGCCTGCTGCGACGCGGATGCCGTTCCGGCCTGGCTGAAGCCGCTGCTGGCCAAGGTGCATCCTGAGGTGAGCAGCCGTTACTACGGCTGTGGCCTGGTGTGCCCTCCCCTGCTGGAGGGCTGCCGCATCCTCGATCTCGGTAGTGGCTCAGGGCGCGATGCCTACCTGCTGGCCCAGCTGGTGGGAGCGAGCGGCGAGGTGGTGGGTGTGGACATGACCCCCGAGCAGTTGGCCGTGGCCCGCCAGTACCAGGCCTTCCACGCCGAGCAGTTCGGCACCGCCAATGTGCGCTTTCTGGAGGGCACGATCGAGTGCCTGGAGCAGCTGGATCTGCAGCCCGGCAGCTTCGATGTGATCGTGAGCAACTGCGTGCTCAATCTTTCCACCGATAAGCCGGCGGTGCTGCGGGGGGTGCAGCGTCTGCTGAAGCCGGGCGGGGAGTTCTATTTCTCCGATGTCTACGCCGATCGGCGCCTACCCGAGGCGGTGCGTCGCCACCCGGTGCTCTACGGCGAATGCCTCGGCGGAGCCCTCTACTGGAACGACTTCCTGCGCCTCGCCCGGGCCGCCGGCTTCGCCGATCCGCGGCTGGTGAGTGATCGGCCGTTGGCCATCACCGAACCGGCCCTGGCGCCGCTGGTGGGCGAAGCCCGCTTCTTCTCCGCCACCTATCGCCTGTTCAACATCGCCGCGTTGGAGGATGCCTGTGAGGACCACGGCCAGGCGGTGATCTATCGGGGCACCATTCCTGAGTACCCCACACTCCTGCCCTTCGATCAACACCACAGCATCGAGGCGGGACGGGTGTTCCCGGTGTGTGGCAACACCTATCGGATGTTGCTGGAGAGCCGCTTCGCGCCCCATTTCGAGGCCATCGGCTCCTTTGATCACCACTACGGCCTGTTCGAGGGTTGCGGCAGCTCCATCCCGTTTGGTTCGGCCAAGGGCTCTGAAGTCAGTGGGGGTGCCCCCGCCAGCTGCTGCTGAGCCTGTTTGGCATCAGGCCTTGTGGATCACCCGTTGGGGGAAGGGAATCTCGATGCCTGCCTGTTCAAACGCCTGCCAGATGGCGCGATTCACATCGCTGCAGATGCCCACGTTGTCCATCGGATTCTCAATCCAGAAGCGCAGGGCGTACTGGATAGAGGAGTCGTCGTAACTGAGCATCAGCGCTTTGGGGGCTGGGTGATGCAGCACCCGCGGTGTGTTGCGGGCTGTGGCTTCCAGCAGGGCTACCACTGCATCCGGGGGGTGGCGATAGGCGGCCCCCACCAGCACCTGGCTGCGCCGCATGCGATCGCTGCCCGTATAGGTGGTGGTGGTCATGGTGAAAAAGGTCTGGTTGGGGATCACCAGCTCGGCGTTGTCGCGGTCGCGCCAGAGCAGCGCCGCGCGCAGACCCAGGCTGCGCACCTCGCAGGGATCGCCATCGATGAACAGCACTTCCCCGGGGCGCACCGATCCCTCGAACAGCAGCCACAGGCCACTCACGAAGTTGGAGAACACCTCCTTGATGCCGAATCCCAGGCCCACCGAGAGGCCCCCGGCGATGGCCAGGATCGCCGTGGGGTTGAAGCCCACGTGATCCAGGGCCCAGAGGATGCCCATCCCCACCACCACGTAGCGGATCATCAGGGCCAGGGCCCGCCGGCTGCCATCACTCATGCCCAGGGCCTCCTGGGCCAGCCAGGCCAGTCCCTGGGCGGGAGGGCTTGAGCCGATCACCAGCAGGTACACAAACAGGGCTGCCTCAAACAGATTGCCCAGATTCACGGGCGTGGAAAACCACTCCCCCAGCTGAATCACGGCCAGGTCCTGCACGTTGTCCACCAGGTTGAGCAGCACCAGCCCTGCCATCAGCACGTAGACGGGCTTGATCAGGCGTGTTTCCAGCTGGTGGAGGCTGGCGGGTGCAATCACGCGCCCGAGTGGTTTGTGCAGAAGATTCAGCCCAAGCCAGCCCAGCAGCATCAGCGAGAGCACGAAGGCCAGCCCGTAGGGCTGGCGCAGGGCTGCCAGGGTGGCGATGGCTGCAGCCACAACCAGGCTGATCAGCAGCGGCATCCAGCGTTTCCATTTCTGGTTGAGGGGACGGCGGCGATCCACTTGCCAGCCCGCTAGAGCAGGGAGCAGTACTACCAGCAGCTGCAGCACCACATTCGGGCGCTGCAGATAGCCCAGCCAACCCACGATCTGATCAACGAGCTGAATCATCTCCCCGCTCCATTGCCGAGTTCCTTGATCAGTGCATCGGTGGCTTGATCCGGGCTGATCTCCCCAAACACCAGTCGCATCATCAACTGCGCGACTTGCCGTCGCCGTTGATCTTGAGGGGGAATCAGCCTCACGATTTGTTCGCTGGCTTGCCCCTGCTGCTCTGCGGTCACCATGGCCTCGAGCACGGCGGAGCTGGCCACGGGTGGCGGCACGTGGCGATTCACCGGCAGCTGGTTCTGGATGGAGATGGTGAGGCTGCGTTGAATCAGCGGGTTCACGGTGAACGTGGCGAAAGCCTCAGCAATGCGGCGCTGGTTGGCACTGGAGTTCACGCCAAAGGCCCACACCCGCTCCCGGGTGATCGGCGTGGCGGGGCCGGCAAAGTCTCCCGGTAGTGGGGCCACGGCCAGCCGTGGCCCCAACTTCTGGCGCAGTCGCACCAGCGTGTTGCTGTGGCAGGGAATCCAATCGAGCCGGCCCTGCATCAGGCCCTGCACCAGATCTTCTTCCGGCCCGTAGTAGTTGATGTGCTGCAGCAGCTGGGCAGCTTGAATCCACTGCAGCCAGTAGCGAACTTGCTGGCGTTGCGCGGGGGTGATGGGCTGGCCCAAGGCCAGTGTTGTCAGGGCTGGTGCTGCCCCCAGTGGGCCGGCCGTCCAGTAGAGACCGCCGTAATCCAGGGAGAAGCCAATCTCGATGCCGGTTTCCGCCAGTTCCAGCAGGCCCTGCAGGCTGCTCGGACTCTTGGCGAGGCGTGTCCGGTTGAAGCAGGCGATCTGCGGCTCCAGCAGCAGCGGTAAACCGGCGAAGGATCCGTTGTTCAGACGCAGCCGACCAAAGCTGGCAGGCTCAATCTGATCCATGGTGCTCTGGGGAAACCGCATGGGCCGCACTACGCCAGCCACAGCCAGGATTTGGGCGGTCTTCCCATCGAGAAAGATCAGATCGGGTCCCAGCCCCGTGGCGTTGCGCCTGCCGATGGCTTGCTGCAGGTCGCCTTCGCTGAACACATTGATTTCCGCCTCCACCTCCGGGTGCAGGGCTTGGAAACTCTTGATCAGTTGAGTGGTCTGGCTGATGCGCTCCTGGATCACCGTGGGGCTGAGTCGATCGCTGTAGGAGGCTCCGATCGCCACAAAGATCCGGCCCCGGAGGGCATCGCGGCTGCTGGTGCTGCAGCCGCTCAGCAACCAGGCCAGGAGCCCCAGGCCCCAGGCCAGGTGCCGCGCTGCTCGAAGGGCCTGCATCGCTCTTACCAGAAGCCCTTCGCGTTCAGCCAGAGGCCCAGGGCCAGCAGCGGCACGAAGAAGGCCGCGGCGATCTGCAGCTTCACGGTCAGCGCCGGGCGCGTCATCAGCGGTGCTCAATCAGATCGGAACTGGCATAGCGCACTTTGGCGAGGCTGGCGTACTTGTCATCGCTGCTGCGATAGCCGCAGGCACACACCACACAGCTCTGGTACGGGCTGGTCTCCAGCTCAAGGATTCTGTCGTAGTCGGCCGGGGCAAAGCCCTCAATGGGGCAGGTGTCCACCTCCAGCAGGGCAGCGGCGGTGATCAGGTTGCCTAGGGCGATGTACACCTGATTGGAGGCCCACTTGGCAATCGCCTGGCTACGGGGGCCATCGATCAGATCCACCTGGATCATGTTCCGGTAGCCGTCGAGGGCACTGCTCTCCAAGCCTCTGGCCGTGGCCGTGGCCTGGATCAGCCGATCGGCATCGCCGGGGGTGATGCTGCGCTTGTTCAGCATCACCACCAGATGGGAGCAGTCGGTGATCTGCGACTGGTTCCAGGAGTGGGGCCGCAGCTCCGCTCGGATGGCGGGATCGGTGATCACCAGGAACTTCCAGGGTTGCAGGCCATAGGAGGAGGCGGTTAAGCGCAGGCACTCCTCCAGGCTGGCCCAGGTAGCGGCGGGGATCTGCTTGGCCGAGTCGAACGCTTTGGTGGCGTAGCGCCACTGGAGTGCGTGGAGCAGCGATTCGCTGGACAGGGCCATGGGCAGACCAACCCGGACGTGCCCTCAGCTTCTCATCGCAACTCCTCCTGCCGCATCACAGCTGAGGAGCGCAGCCGCCAGCTGCCGTCGCCATCGGGCTCGATGGTCATCCGCTGGTCACCGGCCTGGAGATCACCCCCATCGCTGAGCCCCTTGAGATAGCCCGCCAGGAACCACAGCGTCATGGGTGCTGTCTGGCCGGCCAGCAGGTCGTCCAGGGTGTCGGCGTTGATGCCGATCTCCCAGTTGGTGTTCTCCATGGGGCTCCCTCGCGTGGTGCCATCAGCCTGTGCCACGAACACCCCGCCAGTCCCGGCTTGAGGCGAGGCTGCGGCATCACCGCAGTAGCAGCCCGCGCCGTTTGCGCTGGGTGCCTCTGTTGGGTTCAACATTCAATGTCGCGTTTATTGGTCATTCCCAAATCGATAAGGATTAGCGGATCTGTTAAGCATCTAATCCTTTCACGAGTCCTCGTGATGCGGTGAAATGGCCTGCTGCTTTTCTGCTTTGGTGCAGCAGCAGTGGCCTCCCAAGTGGCGCCTCAATCCGTAGGATTAACTCAAGGGTGATGCCAGTGATGAGGAGACTTACCGTCCAGGTCAAAGACGAAACCCACCGGGCTCTGAAAATGCTGAGCCTGATGGAAGACAAGCCGTTTGGCCGTGTGGTTGTTGAAGCGATTGAGAGCTACCTCAAGCAGCGCGGTGCCTACGAGTTCGATATCATCAGCAAGCCCGATCCCTGAGTTCCTGATTGCGGCCCTCTGCACAAAAGCCCCGGCTAGCCGGGGCGGGGGGTGTGAGGAATGGTGCAACCTGTGCAGGTGCCCATTGCCGCCGGCTTGGATCAGTCAGGTGCTGATGACCGTCACCTGACCTCGGCGGTATTCCATCTCTAGCTGCGTCTGGGCTGATTGGCTACAGGCGGCTCACGGTGGGCTTCCGATCAGTCATGTTCGGTTTCAGCGTGCATCGCCCAGATGGCGGCGTAGATCGGTTGGATCTGGTCGTCCAGGAGGTCGAGAAATTCAGGTGTACATTCGCCGCTGCTCGACTGCTCGAGGTAGCTGTTCAGCATCTGCTGCAGAACCGCGATGCGATCGGCGTAGCAGGTGGTGGTAACCGGAATCGCATTCATTCCAGACACATCACGACGAAAGGCTCATCCCATCACGCACTTCTGGTCCTACCCGGGTGAGCAGCTCATCTGCGGCGCATGGGTGGTAAAGGCGTTCGGAGTGAGGGGGGCAGCGCACCACCCCCCTACCCGTTGTCCAGCCGAAGTTGGGCAGACGGGCGCCGACAGGTCCGTCCCGAAGGGCAGGACTGTGGGCATCCCGAGCATGGGTTGGTGCCAAACGGTTGGTGGGTCGTTCGGCAATTCTGAGGCGATCAGGCGGCGCGATCGAGGACCGTCTTGGGGATCGCTGTGTCGCCGGCCGGGGTCACGGCCACGGGGATGCTGGGAACCGGGAAGCCATTGCTGCCCAGCACATCAGCAATCATGCGGTTAGTGTCGAAATAAACCTGCCAGTAGTTGGCGGTGTGGGTGTACGGGCGAACGGCAAGTTTGGGGCCGCGCTCGGTGAACTCAAGGATCTCCACATCGGCGGCCATGTCCGGGTACTGGTTGGGTACCTGGGCCAGGCCAGCTTTGAGCAGTGTGATCGCCTGCTGCAGGTCGGCTGTGTTGTCCAGCTGGGCGACCAGGTCCACCCGCCGAAACTTGTGAACCGAGAAGTTCTGAATGTTGTCACCAAACAGCTTGCCATTGGGCACAATGTTGCGCACATTGTCCCCAGATTTGATCGAGGACACAAACATGCCGATTTCTTCCACGGTGCCGGTGACTCCACCAGCCGTGATGAAATCACCCACGCTGAATGGGCGGAAAATCTGCAGAAAGACACCGGCAGCGAAATTGCCGAGCATGCCGCTCCAGGCGGCGCCAATGGCCACGCCGGCACCGGCTAGCAGGGCGGCGAAGCTCGCGGTTTGGATGCCGAAGAAGCCTAAGATTGCCACCACCAGGATCACCCGCAGCACGGCTCCCAGCACATTCAGCAGATAGCTGATCACTGTGGTGTCCAGGCTGCTGTGCACCAGGCTGCGCCGCAGGATCCGCATGGAGATCTGGATCAGCCAGCCCCCCACGATCCAGAGGGCGATGGCTCCGACAAGCTTGAACAGGAAGGGAACGATGACGCTCCCGATGGTGGGTATGGCGTTGGCGAGCACGGATTCCAGGTGAATCGCCCACCATCCAGGCCTTGATCAGATCCTGTCAAGCCAATTCGTGCAAGATTCGCCATTCGCTGCGCGCTGCTGTCTGGAGGCTGCTGCGAACGTGCTGCAGGCCTGTGGCAGAGCCGCGATGCGGCATGGAGGTATCGGCCTTCAGTGGTCAGATTGAGCAGGCCCGCCAGCCACCGTGGCCGCCTGTCCATGACCCATCGCATCACCTTGGAGGATGGGCGCTCCTTTCCCTGTCATGCCGAGGAATTCATCCTCGATGCGGCGGAGCGTGCAGGCGTGGCCCTGCCGTTTTCCTGCCGCTCTGGATCCTGCTCCACCTGTGTGGGGAGGCTCCTCGCCGGCCAGGTGAATCAGGACGACCAGACGTTTCTGGATGATGCGCAAATCGCCCAGGGGTATGCCCTGTTGTGCGTGAGTCTTCCCCTGACGCCGTGCCTGATCCGTCCCGATGTTCAGGCGGAGCTCGAGACCTAGTGCGTGGGCGGTGGGGCCCGCGGCTCTGCTCCCCTGTTGTGCCTGCGCCCAGCTCTGGCCAGTCTGGGGGATGCCGCCCGAGGGCCTTTGTGCCAGCCGTGAGCCCCGCAGATCCACGTGACGTGTTGCCACTGCTGCTGCAGCAGGAAGCGCAACGCCTGCCCTGGCTAGTGCCGGTGCGCCACAGCCGCATGGCCCAGAGCCCCTTTGCCTTCTTTCGCGGCGCCGCGGCGGTGATGGCTGCCGATCTGGCCCGCCAGCCCCATTCAGGGCTGATGGTGCAGCTCTGTGGCGATGCTCACCTGCTCAATTTCGGCTTCTACGCCTCGCCTGAGCGCAGCCTGCTGTTCGATCTCAACGACTTCGACGAGACCTACCCCGGCCCGTTCGAGTGGGATGTGCAACGGTTAGCCGCCAGCCTGGTGCTGGCGGCCCGCAGCCTCGGACTCAGCAGCTCCCAGCAGGAGAAGATCTGCCGCCGCAGCCTGCGGGCCTATGCCAAAGCCATGGCTGAGTTCGCTGCCATGCCTTTGATGGAGATGTGGGTGGCACGCCTGGATCTCGAACGCCTGTTGGCTGAGAGCCATGACGGGTGCCTGCAGAACCATCTCCGGGTCGTCATCGCGGCAGCCCGCCGCCGCAATAGCCGCCAGGGCGTTCGTAAATTGTGCGAATCCGATGGGGCCGGCGGCTTGCGGTTCCGCCATGCGCCCCCACTGATTTGGCGCTTCGACCAACTGGACCAGCATTGGGTGAGCCCGATGAACTGGCAGAGCTGGGCGCACCAGAGCTACGACTCCTATATCGAGAGCATTCGCCCGGAGATTCGCCACTTGCTCTCCGGTTTCCGGTTTGAGGATGCCGCATACAAAGCCGTGGGCGTGGGATCGGTGGGCACCCGCTGCGCCATCGGCCTGTTTGTGGGTGACGACCCCGATGAGGTGCTGCTGCTGCAAAGCAAACAGGCGGAAAACTCGGTGCTTGCCCCCTATCTCAATAGCGCTGCCCCTGCCCATCAGGGCGAGCGGGTGGTGCAGGGGCAGCGCCTGATGCAAACCGCCAGCGATGCCTTCCTGGGATGGACAACGAGCCCCAGCGGCGATCACTTCTATTGGCGCACACTGCGTGACTGGAAGGGCTCGGTGGATGTGAGCTGCCTGGATGCCACGGCCCTGAAGGACTACGGCAAGCTCTGCGCCTGGACCCTGGCCAAAGCCCATGCTCGCTCGGGAAACCGTCAAGCTATTGCTGACTATCTAGACAAGGGCAAGGCATTTGCCGCCACGGTTCTAGAGCAGGCGATCACCCATGCCGATCAGGCCGAACACGATCATCGCCAGTTGCTGTCGGCCATTGCTGCGGGCAGCCTGGAGGCGAGCGATGTGTTTTGAGCTGATGCTGCGCCCGCCCTCAGCCCCAGGCGTACCTGGAGCCCCTCTGCGTGCCTTGGATCTCCGATCGCTGCTAGCTGCTAGCTGAACTCCGTGATCCAGGCTTCAAAATTCAGCAGGGACTCTGAATTGGGGGGTGTCAGTCCAGCTGGGAAAGGCGGTACTGTGTGGAACTCATAGTGGGTGGGATTTGCTAGGTAATCTGGATAAAAAAGATTCGAATCGGTTCCATCTGTCATCGAAAAGATGATGCCACCATCGGTGAGTTGGCCGCGATCTCTGCCGAGCTCTTGGGGGCGGATCTTGTTGTCGCCGAGATAGGGCTTGCCTGTGATCGTGTCAACGTTGCCGGGGATGCCTGTGCCTGCGGGTAGAAGCTCTTTGATGTTGACGCCGTCACGCTTGCCCTTGATGTCAGTCACGGTATAGAAGCCGTCCTTGCCGGGTTTCGCCTTGGTGAAGAGTTTGCCCTGGGCCACTGGGCTGTCTCCGTCTTGATTGGAGTAGCGCCATAGCCATTTAATGCGAGATTTCTTGTTGTCAGGCATCGAATGCATCGCTGGTATCACTTGTTCAGGCTAGGCGTCATGGTTCCCATGGCATTGGTGATGCCCCCTTCATGAACTCCCATTGCCTCCGGTGAAGAGCGGTATCGAATGTGCTGCAGCCCTTGCCGGCCCTGGCCGCCCGATCCATCGTGGCTGCAACGGGATTCGGAGGCTCCACAGATGGACGACACCCCCCCTGAGCACCAGATAGGAGCGCGCTGACGATCCGGCCCCTGCTCCAACACTCAGACAAGATGTGACGTTCCAG
>CANHMF010000072.1 GCA_947461705.1 Synechococcaceae cyanobacterium | reverse complement strand
CAACAGACCAGAACGCCTGATGGAATCCTGCCGCGGCCGGCACCTAGGTTCCAACCATCACCCGGCGCGGCCGCCTCGATGCCGTTTCAGTTCGAGATCACGGCCCAGTGCAGCCGCACCCGGGCCCGCTGCGGCTGCTTCCACACCCCGCATGGCGTGGTCACCACGCCCCGGTTTATGCCAGTGGGCACCCTGGCCACGGTGAAAGGCGTCACGGCGGATCAGCTGCGCGCCACCGGCGCTCAGATGGTGCTCTCCAACACCTATCACCTGCATCTGCAGCCGGGCGAGCAGATCGTGGCGGATGCGGGCGGATTGCACCGCTTCATGGGCTGGAGCGGCCCGATGCTCACCGACTCCGGCGGCTTCCAGGTGTTCAGCCTGGGCGACATCAACACGATCAACGACCACGGCGTGGTGTTCCGCTCGCCGCGCGACGGCGCCCGGATCGAGCTCACCCCCGAGCGCTCGATGGCGATCCAGATGGCCCTAGGGGCCGATGTGGCCATGGCCTTCGACCAGTGCCCCCCCTATCCGGCCAGCGAGGCGGACGTGGCCGCCGCCAGCCGCCGCACCCACAGCTGGCTGGAGCGCTGCATCACCAGCCACACCAAGCCCGACCAGGCCCTGTTCGGCATCGTGCAGGGCGGCTGCTTCCCCCACCTGCGCCAGGACTCCGCCCGGGTGGTGGCCTCCATGGGCCTGCCGGGCATTGCCGTGGGGGGCGTGAGCGTGGGCGAGCCCGCCGAGGAGATGCACCGCATCGTGCGCGAAGTGGGGCCGCTGCTGCCGGAGGCCGTGCCCCACTACCTGATGGGGGTGGGCACCCTGCGGGAAATGGCCATCGCCGTGGCCAACGGCTTCGACTTATTCGACTGCGTGATCCCCACCCGCCTGGGGCGCCACGGCGCGGCCCTCGTGTGCGGCGAGCGCTGGAACCTGAAGAACGCCCGCTTCCGCCACGACCACACCCCCATGGATGCCAGCTGCCCCTGCCCGGCCTGCAGCCAGCACACCCGGGCCTACATGCACCACCTGATCAAAACCGAGGAGATGCTCGGCAAGATTCTGCTGAGCCTGCACAACATCACCCAGCTGGTGCGCTTCACCACAGCCATGGGACAGGCCATCGCGGAGGGCTGTTTTGCAGAGGATTTCGCTCCCTGGGAACCGGAGTCTCCAGCCGCTCACACGTGGTAGCGTCCGCCTCTAGCTCAGTGAATTCCGGGATGGCCGCCTACGCCCTGCAGACCCTGGCCCAGCTCCCTGAGGCCTATCAGGCCTTCGGTCCCCTGGTGGACATCCTGCCGATCATCCCCCTGTTCTTCCTGCTGCTGGCCTTCGTGTGGCAAGCCTCGGTGGGCTTCCGCTGAGCTGCCAGCTCTCGCTGAATCCAGCGCGACCTTTGCGAGAGCGGCGAGGCCCTGGCCCCGCCGCTTTTTGATGGGCGCTTGATGGCCGCAGCCAGGCCCAGCGTTTAGCCGCGCCGGAGCACCTCCCAGGCAAACGCCGGCAGTGCCAGCATCCGGCGCCAGCGGCTCGGCTCCTGCAGCAAGCGGTAGAGCCACTCGATCTGCAGGCGCCCCATCCACTGCGGTGCCCGCTGCTTCAGGCCCGACCACACATCAAAACTGCCGCCCACACCCATCCACAGACCCGGCTGCCCCTGATGCAGGCGCTGGATCCAGGTTTCCTGCCGGGGCACGCCCAAGGCCGCCAGCACCAGATCCGGACGCGCTCCGCGCAGTTCAGCCTCCAGGCCAGGCCACAACTCCGGCGCCTGGTAGCCATGGATGGTGAGCACCAGGTTCAGGCCGGGGATTTCAGCACTGAGCCGCTGCCGCAGGGTCTGCATCACCTCGGGGCTGGAGCCCACCAAGGCCACCCTCCAGCCATGACAGGCGGCGTACTCCAGCAAGGCGCGGGCCAGTTCGATGCCGGGGCTGCGGCGCACCTTGTAGCCCTGGCGCCCAAGCGCCCACACGACGCCAGCGCCATCGGGGATCACCAGATCGGCCTGGGCAATGGCGGCGCCCAGCTCCGCGTTGGCCCGAGCCGCCATGGTCATCTCGGCGTTGAGGGTCACGATCTGGCCGCCACCCCGCTGTTTGAGCTCCAGGGCAGCCGCGAACACGTTGCCGCTCACGGCCACTTGCACCCCCAGCACCTGGGTGAGGCGCCAGGAGGGGGGCTGCTCTGCGCCGGTAAAGCCAGTGCTGGTGGCGTCAGTCGCCATTGATGCCATTCGCCGGATGGGCCGCGCGAGAGAATCTATGGCCGGCGCCCGGCATCTCAGCGCAATGACCCTCACCAGCGCATCCATGCCCTCCCTCGTGGCGCCCCTGGAGCTGAGTCCGGCTGAAGCCTGGGACCGGTTGCAGGCTCTCGATACGCAGATTGAGCGGGTGGTGCTGCAGCGCCAGCACCCGGTGACCGGCCTGCTGCCCGCCAGCACCGCCCACACGGTGCATGGCAACTACGGCGATGCCTGGGTGCGCGACTGCGTCTACTCCGTGCAGTGCGTGTGGGGCCTGGCCCTGGCCCACCGGCGCCTGAGCGGTGCCACCACCCGCGTGTTCGAACTGGAGCAGCGGGTGCTGCAGCTGATGCGCGGGCTGCTCAACGCCATGCTGCGCCAGGCGCCGAAGCTGGAGCGCTTCAAGCACAGCCTGCAGCCGCTGGATGCGCTGCACGCCAAGTACGACACCAACAGCGGCAACCCCGTGGTGCCCGACGACGGCTGGGGACACCTGCAGCTCGACGCCACGGCCCTGTTCCTGCTGCAACTGGCGCAACTCACCCGTTCAGGGCTGGTGGTGATCCAGACGAGCCACGAGCGGGATTTCATCCAGAACCTGGTGTATTACGTGGCCCGGGCCTACCGGGTGGCCGATTACGGCATCTGGGAGCGGGGCGACAAGGGCAACCACGGCATGCCGGAGCGCAATGCCAGCTCCATCGGCCTGGTGAAGGCCGCCCTGGAAGCTCTCGAGGGCCTGGATCTCTACGGCCCCCACGGCAACGGGGGCTGCAGCCTGCACATCCCCCACGATGCGATCGTGCGCCTACGCCGCGCCCTCACCGGCCTGCTGCCGCGGGAATCCGCCAGCAAGGAAGTGGATGCGGCCTGCCTGTCGGTGATCGGCTACCCAGCCTGGGCGGTGGAGGACCCCCAGCTGGTGGAGCGCACCCGCCACAAGATCCGCACGGAGCTGGGCGGGACCTACGGCTACAAGCGCTTCCGCCGCGATGGCCACCAGACCGTGGTGGAAGACCACACCCGTCTGCATTACGAGCGGGAGGAACTGGCCCAGTTCGAACACCTCGAGTGCGAGTGGCCCCTGTTTCTGGCCTATGAGCTGGTGACGGCCTGCTGCGAAGAGCGCTGGGGCGAGGCCTGGAGCTGGCGCGAGCGGCTCAGCAAGCTCGCCGTGGACGTGGATGGGGAAGCACTGCTGCCGGAGCTGTATCTGGTGCCCAAGCAGTCAATCGCGGCAGAACGGCAACGGCCCGGTAGCCAACAGCGGGTCGCCAACGACAACGTTCCCCTGCTCTGGACCCAGAGCCTCACCTGGCTGGGGGATCTGCTGCTGCAGGGGCTGCTGCAACCGCACGACCTCGATCCCAGCGGTCGTCGCCTGGGGGCGAGCCTGGGCGCCGATCAAGTGTTGGTGGCCTTGGTGCCGGCCAGCGATGCCATTGCCGCGGCCCTGGAAGCCGCGGGCTTGCCCGCCAGCCGTGCCAGCGAGGGCAGCCTGCGGATCGCCAGCTCCCGGGAGCTGGGGGAACGCATGGGCGCCGTGGGGGCCAACCCGCGCCTGGGGCTGAGCGGCCACCCACCGATGCGGATGGAAACCATGGTGACGGCCCGCCTCTACCGCCAGGGCGGCCAGACCCTGGCCTTCCTGCCGGCGGTGCTGGAGGAGAGCACCTTCTACCTCTCCGACGACCCGGAACAGCTGGTGGACGCGGTGGCCAGCGAGATCAGCCAGCTGATGCGCCACTGGCGCGGGGCCGGGGCCCCCCTGCTGTTGATCCCCGTGGAGGAGGCACCCTTCCAGCGCAGCCCAGACACCTTCCTGCGGCTCGGCGACCAGTTGCGCAGCGGCCTGCTGGGGGGCGTGCCCGTGCAACTGGGCGCCCTGTCTGAGCTGCAGGACCAGGCCAACTGGGCTGACCTCCCGGACCAGGCCCAGCCGAGCGGCGCCAGCGCCACCACCGCCAAACCCCTGCTGCGGGCCAGCATCCGCCACGAGCCGCTCACCGCCGAGGAGGAGCAGGAGCTCGAAGACACCCCCAACACCACCCTGACCGAGCGGCTCTGGCAAAGCACGTCGCTGCCGGAGCAGGCGGAACTGCTGGAGCAGCTGGTGCGGCGCCTGGGCCTGGGGGCTCTGCTGCCGGGGCCCACGGGCAGGGGCGAAGCCAGCCTGGAGGCCCTACTGGAGGAGATCTACCGCCGCGCCCTGGCCGATGGCGATTGGAACGTGGTGCGGCGCTGCGCCGGCTCCATGGGGCTGGTGCACCCACAGCTAGAGGATGCCCTCACCGACCTGCTGGTGCGCCAGAAGCAGGTGGTGGTGGGCCGCAACTACACCAACGACTCCCTGATCACCCAGCCCCAGGGC
The DNA here is from genome assembly GCA_947461705.1 of Synechococcaceae cyanobacterium. GTDB lineage: Bacteria > Cyanobacteriota > Cyanobacteriia > PCC-6307 > Cyanobiaceae > Vulcanococcus. The sequence continues at coordinate 6,355 of CANHMF010000072.1, read as the reverse complement.
AGCCGCACGATCGCGGCGATGATCCAGCGCTTCAGCGGTGAAGACGGCCGGGAGTGGGTGCTGCAGCAGGAGCTGCTGCTGGCCCTGGATGGCCTGGCGCGCCAGTCACCGGCGCTGCTGAGCGGCACCCTCACCCTGCAACTGGGCCAGCTGCTGCTGTTGCTCACCAGCGAACTGGCCAGCGAGCGGGACCTGCCGCCCGACGACGCCTTCGAGGCCCTCTGCGACGAGCCCCCCCACACCATCCGCCGCCGCCTGCGCCAGGTGATGGCCGATGTGGAACACGCCAAGGCAGCGCTGCAACGCAAGGAACAACTGCACGTGAGCGGCCGGGTGCGCTGGGAGGCCCCCGATCCCCTCGAGGAGCTGCCCCGGGGTGGCGGCTGGCTGCAACACCGCCAGCGGCTTGGCGCCCTGCAGCAGGTGCCCCGCAACTTCTACCCCGGCATCTGGGACCTGCTGCATCACTGCCAGGGCCTGGTGATCGGCGACAAGCTGGAGCGCCGCAACCGCCTGGAGAGCGGCCCGCTGGTGAGCGAGAAGACGCCCGGGGAGCGCAACTTCGCCAACCTGGTGGAGCACCTGCTCAGCAAGATCGAGGCGCCGGAATACCGCCAGCTCTGCACCGAAACCCTGATCACCCTGATGGCCTTTGTGGGCGCCAATCCCCAGGTGCAGTTCAACGACTACCTCGCCCTCGACGTGGTGATCGGCCACGCCGTGCGGGTGGGCTGGCAACAGGAGCACCCGGAGCAGCCCAAGGAGGTCTATGGGCTGCACAAGGCCGCTGCCTGGGAGCGCTTCTATGGCTCCTCGCCAGCCCAGTGCCGCCGCTGGCAGCTGCAGGCCCTGAGGGAACTGGCGGAGGCAGGCTAGATCGGCTCCGCCAGGGTCATGCAGAGGCTGGGCTGTTCCACCGTGTGTTCCACGCACTGCTCGATCAGATCCGCCAGCAGCAGGGCCCGGGAAGCCTGGGGGCCATCCACCGCGGGCTTCTCCTCACCGCGCACGCACTGGAGGAAGTGCTCCAGCTCGGCCACCAGTGGATCCACCGGGGAAGTGCTCACTTCCTCGATGAAACCATCGTTGCGGTAAAGCAGATCACCGTGATCGGCGCTGATGGACTGATTGGTGCGGCGGTGAATCTGCAGGCTGCGGTTGAGGAAATCGGTTTCCACCAGGGCGCTGCGGCAATGGGCACTGAGGCTGCGGATCTTGCGGTGGGCCATCTTGCTGGCCGTGAGACTGGCCACCACACCGTTGGCAAAGCCCAGGGTGGCGTTCACGTAGTCGATCGGACCCTCGGCGCTGCGGCCACCGGCAGCGGCCAGCCGCACCACGGGAGCACCGGCGAGTTCCAGCACCAGATCGATGTCGTGGATCATCAGATCCAGCACCACCGACACGTCGTTGGCCCGGTCGGGATTGGGGCTGTGGCGCCGGGCCTCCAGCACCACCACCTCCTCATTGGCCACCACCTTCACCAGCTCACGGAAGGCGGGGTTGAAGCGCTCGATGTGGCCCACCTGCAACAGTCGGCCTGCCGCCTCCGCCGCCTGGATCAGATCAGCGGCCTCCTCCTGGCTGGCGGCGATCGGCTTTTCGATCAGCACGTGCACGCCGGCGCTGAAACAGGCCATGCCCACCCGGTGGTGCAGCAGCGTGGGCACGGCGATGCACACCGCCTCCACCTCCGGGAGCATCTCCTCGTAGGAGGGGAACCAGCGGCAGCCGAACTGCTCCACCGCGAGCTGGCCGCGCTTGGGATCCGGATCCGCCACGCCCACTAGCTCGGCATCCCGCAGCAAGCTCAGCACCCGGGCGTGATGCCAACCCATGTTGCCGATTCCGATCACTCCAACGCGGACAGGCTTCATGGCGTTGGGATCACGGCGCTGCGATTATCGACGATCAGGCGGCCTCTTCGGAGCCCCGGCGCGTGATCTGAACCCGGTCGATGCGGGGGCCATCCATGGCCGTGATCACAAACTGATGGCCCTTCCAGCGCAGCATCTCGCCAGGAGCCGGGATGTGCTGCAGCCGCTCCAGCAGGAAACCGGCCAGGGTGTGGTGCCCGTCCGCCTCGGGGAGCTGCAGCCCCAGCTGGCGATTGAGCTCGAAGATCTCCAGATCACCGGCCACCAGCCAACGGTCGTCCTGAAGTTGCTGCAGGTCGTCCTCGGGGTTCTGGGGATCCTCCTCCTCCCCCACGATCTCGCTGTTGAGGTCGGCCACGGTGACCAGGCCTTCGGTGCCGCCGTGCTCATCTACCACCACCAGCAGGGGCTGGCCGCTGCGAATCACCGGCAACAGCTCGGCCAGGGGGGTGATTTCCTGCACCTTGGTCACCGGGGTCACGTAGGGAGCCAGGGGCGAATCGCTCTGCAGCAACCCACGGGCAATGGGCTCGGCCAGGCGGCGCAGGTCGAGCAGGCCGCGAATGTCGTCGAGGGAGCTGCCGATCACCGGGAAGCGGGCGTGATGGGTGGTGTGCACCGCCTCCATCAGCTCGGCGAACCGCACATCCAGCGGCAGGGTCACCATGCCGGAGCGGGGCACCATCACCTCGCGCACCTGGGTATCCCGCAGCGAGAACAGCCCCTCGAGGATGTTGCGTTCATCGGGCATCAACCCGGTGACGCTGTCGGACTCGATCAGGCTTTCGAGCTCACCGGCGGAGATGGCCGGCACCAGCTCATCCCAGTTGCGCGGCAAGCCCAGCAGCCGCAGCAGGGCATCCCCCAACCGCTCCAACACCACCAGCAGCGGTGCCAAGGTGCGGCTGAGGGCTTCCAACAGGGGAGCCAGCTTCAGGGCCGAGGCCTCGGGCCGGTGCAGCACCCAGGCCTTGGGCACCAGGCCGCCCACCAGGGTGGCCACCAGCACCAGCACCAGGAACACAGCCAGATCCAGCCAAGCCTGGGTGGTGGCGGGGCTGGAGCGGCCCCAGCGCTCCGCCAGGCCACGCCCCGTCCAGCCCAGAGCCACGAGGGCGAGGGTCATACCCAGTTGCGTGGCCACCAGGGCCCGGCGCAGGCGCTGCTGCAACCGAGCCACCGACCGGGCACCGGGGTGGCCATCGGCTTCCAACAGCTGCACCAGGCTGGGGCGCAAGCGAATCAGGGCGAACTCGCCGGCGGCGAAGAATGCCAGCAGGGCCAACAACGCTGCCGGAGCCAGAAAGCGCATCGATCAGCAGCCCAGGGCTGAGGGGTGTGGGGAAGCCAGATGGGGGTCGCGGGGATCGAACCCGCCTTAGGCGAATTATGAGTTCGCTGCATTCACCAGATTGCTAGACCCCCGCAGGCCGCAACCGCGGTGGTGCGTGGTCTACCACAGGCCACGGATGGTGGTGGCACTGGTGACGGGAGCCGGACTGACGGCCGCACCTGCGCAACCGCCCGCGGCCAGGCCGGAGCAGAAGCCGTTGGACACATCCGCCGTGCGCCTGGGCAAGGGGTTGCTCTGCTGCTCGAGCAGCACCTCATAGGTGTTCTGCAGGGCCGAACCATCCCACACGATCGTCTGATCGGGGAAGCCCAGGCCCATCACCTTGGTGCCATCGCCACCACCCATAGCGATGCCCAGCAGATCCGTGATCTGGTGAGTGATGTCCACCCCGCGGGCGTAGGGAGAGGTGTAAGAGAAGAAGCGACGGTCCACCAGCTGGGGTGTGGTGGTCACCGGCCCGCAACGGGTGACCTCCACAGGCCCCTGGCGGCCTGAGGCCCCAACGGCGGCAGCGCCCCCGGCCATCGGGGCCTCCAGTGTGGTGGTGCAGACCACCGGATTGGCAGCCACCGCCAGGGGCTGAAGGGCCGCCAGCGCCACGACCCCGACAGGCAGGGCCAGGGCGGCGAAGTGCTGCCCAACCGAAGGGGCCATGGGAGCGGCTGCGATCTGGGCGCAAACTAGACAGCCTCCCCCCGCAATGCCAGAGGCATGACCGAGCCGCTGACCCTGCCCCAGGCGAGCGCCGAGCAACGCCAGTTGCTGCTGCAGTTGCTGGCGGAGCGTGCCTACCGCCACGGCAGCTTCACCCTGGCTTCGGGCCGCACCAGCAACCACTACGTGAACTGCAAGCCCGTGAGCCTGAGCGGGCAGGGCCTGGCCCTGCTCTCCGCCCAGATGCTGGAGCTGGTGGAAGCGGAAGCCGCCGCCGTGGCGGGCCTCACCCTCGGGGCCGATCCCCTAGTGAGTGGCGTGGCCCAGGCCGCGGCCTGGACGGGCCGCGGCCTGGATGCCCTGATCGTGCGCAAGGAAGCCAAGGGCCACGGCACCGGCGCCTGGCTGGAGGGGCCACTGCCGGCTCCCGGCAGCCGCATCACCGTGCTGGAAGACGTGGTGACCACCGGCGGCTCCTCGCTCAAGGCCGTGCACCAGTTGCGCGAAGCCGGCTATGTGGTGGAACGGGTGGTGACCATCGTGGACCGCCAGGAAGGGGGACAGGCAGCCATGGACGCGGCAGGACTTGACCTGCGCAGCCTCTTCCTGCTGGAGGACGTGGCGGCCACCTCGGCGGCCATGAGCGCCCCGACCCGCCCATGAGCGCCCCTGCCCGCTGGAGCAGCCCCGTGAGCCTGATCCACCTGGACGGCCGCGACAGCCTGCGCTTCCTGCACGGCCAAAGCAGCCAGGCCCTCGAGCTGGCCAAGCCGGGCGACTGCCTGGCCACCTGCCTGATCAGCCCCACGGCCCGCATGCGGGCCCTGGCCCTGGTGCTGGTGGAGGCCGACGGTGCAGATCTGGTGGTGGTCGCCGGCGATGGAGCCGCGGTGCACCAGGCCCTCGACCGGGTGCTGTTCCCGGCCGACCAGGTGCGCCTGGGTGCGCTGCAGGCGGCCACCCTGGTGCGCCTGGTCGGCGCCCCTGCAGCCACCTCGGGACTGCAGCCGCGGGTGAACCTGGGGGGCGGGAGCGATCAACCCGTGCTGCTGCTGCAGCCACACGACGCCCTGCCGGCCTGGGCCGAGGCCCTGCCCGAACTCAGCCCCACCCAGGCCGAGCAGCAGCGGTTGCGCCAGGGCTTCCCCGCCGCCCCCGGCGAACTCAACGACGACACCAACCCCTTCGAGCTGGGGCTGGCCCGCTGGGTGAGCCTCACCAAGGGGTGCTACGTAGGCCAGGAAACCCTGGCCAAGCTCGCCACCTACGACGGCGTGAAACAGCAGCTGCGCTATTGGCGCTGCGAGGGCACCGGCCCTGCGGCGGCCGAGGGGCTCAGCCCCGGCACCACCCTCACCACAACAGCCGGCGAGCGGGCCGGCGTGATCACCTCCAGGCTGGCCAGTGCCGATGGGCTGGAGGGTCTGGCCCTGGTGCGGCGCCAGGCACTGGCGGAGCCCCAGCTGCTGGTGGCCGCTGCCGGCAGCGAGCCGGTGGCCCTGGAGATCAGCGTGCCCGAGGGCTTTGTGCCCCCCCCGGTGGGGGCAGGCGGGGGCAGCTGAGCGGAGGCGACCCCTTCAGGACGGGTCGTGGTGGAGCAGCCAGAGCGCCACGGCCCAGGTGGCCAGGCCGTCGTCGTGGTTGTAGCGGAAGATGCGGCGCAGGTTGTGGCGGGAGCCCCGGCCGCTGGGGCCAGCACCGCCCAGCCGCCACTGGCGCCACCAGAGCAGGGCCCGGGCACCATCCACCCCCTTCTGGCTCCACTGGAAGCCCAGCCAGCTGGCCACGGCCTTGAGCCCATAGCTGTTCACCGGCAGCCACCAGTGGCGCCGCACGCGCTGGTGCACATCCACCAGGCGCGCCCGCAGCCCGGCGATCTGGCGATCGCTGGCGCCCTGGCGCTGGGCCATGCGCACCAGGGCCAGCAGCTCGGTTTCGCCGTAGTGGAGCACCGGCCACCCGGGGTAGGCCTGCAGCAGCCGTTGCAGGCGCTGCCACACGCGGGGCTCGCCGTGCTCATGCAGCGCCAGCAGCGGCTGATAGGGAGCCTGCGCCGCAGCGAGCAGATCCGGCCACGTGCCATCGGCCCGCCGAGGCAGGCGCACAAAGCCGTGCAGGAAGTCGTCGCGGGCGTCGGGGTCGGATTCGATGTCGTAGATCAACACCCCCGGGGCCTCCAGCAGTTCCGGCAGGGCCGGGGCGCCATCACGCCGCAGCGCCTCACCTCGCTGCTGCACGCGGGCCTGAGTCACCAACTGCTCGGCCACCTCACCGTGCTGCTCGCCATGCACGGCCAGCGCCGCGGCCAGGCGATCGGGATCGGCAACGGCGAGATCCTCCAGCCGCACAATCCCCAGCTCCACCAACATGTCGCGGCGCTTGGCGCCGATGCCGCTCACTTCAATGAGGTTGCACTCCGCCCTGGCGTCGCGATCACACAGGCCGCGCCAGATGCACAGGATGCACTTCT
>CANHMF010000071.1 GCA_947461705.1 Synechococcaceae cyanobacterium | reverse complement strand
TGCTGGGCCAGCCAGGGAATCATCTGCTGGGCCGTGGCCAGATCCCAGCCGCCGTTGGCATCCACCTGCAACTCATCGCCGGCGCGCAGAGCTGCGCGCACCGCCAGCACCAGGGCTCGGTCGTGGTCGGCGCCATCGGGGCTGCCGAGCTTGAGCTTGATGCGGGTGGCCGGCAGCTGCAGCCGCCAGCGTTCAAGCCGCGCCAGCACAGCCGAGGGCGGTCCGAGCCCCAGGGTCACGCTGGTGGCGACACAGGCTCCGGGATCCAGGCTCCAGAGCCGGTGGAGCGGCTGGTTCAACCGCTGCCCCCACCAGTCGTGCAGGGCCAGATCCAGGCCGCAGCGGGCGGGGGGGCTGAGGGCCGCCAGCAGCGGCTCCAGCGCCTGCAGAGGCTGGGGGCTAAGCGCGTCCAGCTGAGGAGCGAGAGCCTCCAGCTCCGCCGCGATGGTCTCCGTGGCGTAGTGGCGGTGGCCGGTGTCAAAGCCGCCGGTTTCAGCGACGCCGATCAGCCCCCCGTGCTCGATGGTGATCAACAGATGCTCCACCGCCGCGGTGGTGCCGCGGCTGATGGCCAGGGGCACGGCCTTGGTGAGCGGGAAGCGGCGGAGGCTGAGGCGCATGGGAGGTGCTGGCGGGGCGCCGCGGTGCGCTGCTCAGCTCTGCCCACAAGCTGGCACGAACTGGCCCGCATGGCCCCTCAATGGGCTGTCACGCACCTGCTCTCCGGTGCCCCGAGCCACCCCGCGCCAGCGGTGCCCGTGATGCCGGAAACTGGAGCCATGACGGCGACACAACAGCTCCCCACCACCGCACCCGCGGCGGCTCCCGGACGCGGCAGCTACTGGATCACCACCTTCGGCTGCCAGATGAACAAGGCGGATTCCGAGCGCATGGCCGGGATCCTGGAAGCGATGGGCTACCGGGCCGGCCACGACGAGCACAGCGCCGATCTGGTGCTCTACAACACCTGCACGATCCGCGACAACGCGGAACAGAAGGTGTACAGCTACCTAGGCCGCCAGGCGCAACGGAAGCGCACCAACCCCAACCTCACCCTCGTGGTGGCGGGCTGCGTGGCCCAGCAGGAGGGCGAATCCCTGCTGCGGCGGGTGCCGGAGCTGGATCTGGTGATGGGCCCCCAGCACGCCAACCGGCTCGATGTGCTGCTGGCCCAGGTGGAGCAGGGCCAGCAGGTGGTAGCCACCGAGGAGCACCACATCCTTGAAGACATCACCACCGCCCGGCGTGACAGCAGCATCTGCGGCTGGGTGAATGTGATCTACGGCTGCAACGAGCGCTGCACCTACTGCGTGGTGCCCTCGGTGCGAGGCCAGGAGCAATCGCGCCTGCCCGAGGCCATCAAGCTGGAAATGGAGGGCCTGGCGGCCCAGGGGTTCAAGGAGATCACCCTGCTGGGCCAGAACATCGATGCCTATGGCCGCGACCTGCCCGGCATCACCCCCGAAGGCCGCCGCGCCCATACCCTCACCGACCTGCTCCATCAGGTGCATGACGTGGCTGGGATCGAGCGGATCCGCTTCGCCACCAGCCATCCGCGCTACTTCACCGAGCGGCTGATCGACGCCTGCGCCGACCTCTCCAAGGTGTGCGAGCACTTCCACATCCCCTTCCAGAGCGGCGATGACGACGTGCTCAAGGCGATGGCCCGCGGCTACACGGTGGATCGCTACCGCCGCATCATCGAGCGCATCCGCGAGCGTATGCCCGATGCCGCGATCAGCGCCGATGTGATCGTGGCCTTCCCGGGTGAAACCGACGCCCAATACCGCCGCACCCTCGATCTGATCGAGGAGATCGGCTTCGACCAGGTGAACACCGCCGCCTACTCTCCCCGCCCCAACACCCCCGCCGCCGATTGGCCGGGCCAGCTGAGCGAGGCGGTGAAGGTGGAGCGCCTGCAGGAGATCAACGCCCTGGTGGAGCGCACCGCCCGGGAGCGCAGCGCCCGCTACGCCGGCCGGATCGAGGAGATCCTGGTGGAGGGCATCAATCCCAAGGATCCCCAGCAGGTGATGGGGCGCACCCGCACCAATCGGCTCACCTTCTTCCCTGCCGCCAAGGCCGATGGCAGCGCCTGGCAGGCCGGCGATCTGGCGGCCGTGCGCATTGAGGCCGTGCGCCCCTTTTCCCTGAGCGGCGTGGCGATGGCCTGAGGGCCGTTCCGGCTCCACAGGCCCTGGTTCAAACCCGAATCGCTGATACGTTTGGCCCCTCTACCCCCTGCGCCATGAGCCCATCCCCCACCCACCTCGGTCTGGTGTTCGGGGGGGTCTCCGGGGAGCATGCCGTGTCGATTCGCTCGGCCAACACGGTGGTTTCGGCCCTGCGCCGCGGTGCCAATGGCACGCGCTACCGGGTGAGCTGCTTCTACATCGACCAGCAGGGGCACTGGTGGCCGCCTGCCGTGGCGGATGCGGTGCTGGCCAAGGGCACACCCGCCACGGCGGAGGATCTGCCGGCCGCTCCCCTGCGGCCCGGCTTTCAGGGCTTCCCCGAAGGTGCCCTGGACGTGCAGGTGTGGGTGCCGGTGCTGCATGGCCCCAACGGTGAAGACGGCACGATTCAGGGCCTGTTCAGCCTGATGCAGGTGCCCTTTGTGGGCTCTGGGGTCCTGGGCTCGGCCGTGGGCATGGACAAACAGGCCATGAAGGCCGCCTTCGCCGCCGCGGGCCTGCCCCAGGTGCCCTACGCCTGCGTGGACGCCGCTGAACTGCAGGGCAGCCCCGAGCCGCTGCTCAGCCGGCTGGAGCAGCAACTGGGCTACCCCTGCTTCATCAAGCCGGCGAACCTGGGTTCTTCGGTGGGCATCAGCAAGGCCACCAACCGCAGCGAACTGCTGGCCGGCCTGCAGGAGGCCGCCAGTCACGACCCCCGCATGGTGGTGGAACAGGGGGTGCAGGCCCGTGAGCTGGAGTGTGCCGTGCTGGGACGCCGCCAGATGCAGGCCTCCGTGCTGGGCGAAATCTGCTTTGACGCCGACTGGTACGACTACGAGACTAAATACAGCGAGGGCAGGAGCCACACGGTGATTCCTGCAGTGGTGCCGGCCACCATCGCCGACCAGGCCCGCAGCATGGCCATTGCCGCCTGCCGCGCCGTGGCGGCGGAGGGTCTCTCCCGCGTGGATTTCTTCTACGCGGAAGCCACGGGCCACCTCTGGCTCAACGAGATCAACACCCTGCCGGGCTTCACCAGCCAGAGCATGTACCCCATGCTCTGGGAGGCCACAGGATTACCACTTGAGGAGCTGGTGCACCAGCTGGTGGAACTGGCGCAAGAATCGGGCGAAACAGTGCAGGGGAGGGCGGAAGCCGCATGAGTCATGGCCTGCTGTGGCTGCCACTGCTGGTGGTCTTCCCCTTGATCACCGCCCTGGGTTGGCTGGAGCGCCGCCGACAGCGCCTGTTCCGGGCCTGGGCCGAGGGCTCTGAGCTGGCCAAACTCGACGACTGCGGCGGTGCGCGCCTGGTGGACGGCGTGGTGAGCTGGAGCGTGTTCGAATCCGGCAAGCTCACCACCAAGGACAGCTTTGCGGTGAAGGGCCTTGAGCTGGTGGAACTGCTGGCCCTCGGATCCGGGGAGGCTCCCCTCACCGAAGAGGCCCAGGGTGCCTGCCGGCTGCGCCTGGTGGGAGGCGGCCAGCAAAAGGATCTTCCCTTTTCCGATGCCGGTCGGGCCCGCCGCTGGATGGCCGAACTGATGGCGCGCTCGCGCTGCGAGCTGTGAGCCAGGCCCGCGCCTCCAAGGACGGCAACCGGCCAGGCTCCCTGGGAGCCGATCGGCGGCGTCAACTGCGCCAGCAACGCCGCAACGAGCGCCTCAAGAACCTCTGGCGCATTGCGGTGCTGGGGGGCACCGCTGGAGCCCTGGGCTGGTTCCTGCTGCGGGAAGGCTGGGTGCTGCGCAGCCCGATGCAGGTGGAGATCAGCGGCACCCGCTTGGTGCATCGCGACCAGGTGATCAGGGAGGGACATCTGCGTTTTCCCCTGCAGCTGTTGAGTGTGAAACCCCAACAACTGAGCGCCCAACTGGCCGCAGCCCTGCCGGTGGAACGGGTGCAGGTGAGCCGGCTGATGCTGCCGCCGCGGCTGCGCATCCAACTGGTGGACCGCGAAGCCGTGGCCCAGGCCCAGCGCCGCACGGGCAAGGGCGGTGAACTGGGTTACGTGGATCGCCTGGGCAACTGGATGACCAACCGCCAGCAAAGCGGACGCACCACAGGCTCTACCCCCCAGCTACGGGTCAACGGCTGGCAGGAACGGCTGCGGACACCGCTCGCCCTGGTGCTCGCCAAACGCGATCAGGTGGGTAGCCCGTTGCAGGAGGTGCGCTTCGAGCCCAGCGGCAGCCTGTGGCTGCGCACTGCTGCCCTGGGCGAGGTGCATCTGGGCCCACCGGATGAGCGCCTGCCCCGCAGACTTGAGGTGCTGCAGCACCTCTCCAGCCGCTTACCCCAGCGGCTGCAGGGGCTCAAAGTGCAATCGATTGACCTGAGCGACCCCGAGCAACCCGAGCTGGGCCTGCCAGGTAAAACCCGGCCCCAGGCCCCGCAACCAGCCACCGCCAGCCGCGACTAACAAACCGGCAAATGATGACAGGGCGTTGCGGTCCGGGAAGAACAACGCAAAAGTGCACACACAACTGGTCCTGATTGGACCTATCAACGACATAATGCTGCCCAGCATGCACGGCATTGGACCTTCCATGGAGATCGCCCCCGAAGGCCTAATACCAGCCTCCAGCAATGGAACCAGCGGTATCGTGCCAAGCCAATCAGCCCGCATTGAGGTGATCGGCGTGGGCGGCGGCGGTAGCAATGCCGTGAATCGCATGATTGCCTCCGATCTCCAGGGAGTGGGCTATCGGGTGCTCAACACCGATGCCCAGGCCCTGATCCAGTCGTCCGCCAAACAGCGGGTTCAACTGGGCCAGAAACTCACCCGGGGCCTGGGGGCTGGTGGCAACCCAGCCATCGGCCAGAAGGCCGCGGAGGAATCCCGGGCCGATCTGGCCCAGACCCTGCAGGGCGCCGACCTGGTGTTCATCGCCGCCGGCATGGGCGGTGGCACCGGCACGGGCGCGGCGCCGGTGGTGGCCGAGGTGGCGAAGGAATGCGGTGCCCTCACCGTGGGCATCGTCACCAAGCCGTTCGGCTTTGAAGGTCGCCGCCGCATGCGCCAGGCCGAGGAGGGCATCGCCCGCCTCTCCGAGCACGTGGACACGTTGATCGTGATCCCCAACGACCGCCTGCGAGATGCCATCGCCGGTGCCCCCCTGCAGGAGGCCTTCCGCGCCGCCGACGACGTGCTGCGCATGGGTGTGAAGGGCATCAGCGACATCATCACCAGGCCTGGCCTGGTGAACGTGGACTTCGCCGACGTGCGCTCGGTCATGACCGATGCCGGCACGGCCCTGCTGGGCCTGGGAGTGGGTTCAGGACGCTCCCGTGCCACGGAGGCCGCCCAGGCCGCCATCAGCAGCCCCCTGCTGGAGGCCGCCCGCATCGATGGTGCCAAGGGCTGCGTGATCAACATCAGCGGCGGCAAGGACATGACCCTCGAGGACATGACCACCGCCTCGGAAGTGATCTACGACGTGGTGGATCCTGAGGCCAACATCATTGTGGGGGCAGTGGTGGATGAGCGCCTGGAAGGCGAAATCCACGTGACGGTGATTGCCACCGGCTTCGAAGGCGGCGGCCCCTACCGACCCGAGCGTCGCCTCGAGAGCTTCGCCAATGGCTTGAGCAACACCGCGAGCGACAGCGACCAACCCGGCGCCGCCATCCCCTCGTTCCTGCTGAACCGCCAACAGAACAACTGAGCCTGGCCATAATCGGCACGGGTCATGGAAAACCCCACGCAGGCCGTCAGAAGACGCCCTGCGTGGGGTTTTCAACTGCCGCTTGAAGGGGGTGACCCGGAGTCCACGCCTGCCTGGAGCATCCCGTGTGGCTGCTCCCTTCCGGTCCTGACCAGATTTAGGCGTCCGGGCCGCGTGGGTCCGAGTCGCCTGGATGCTAGCAATGGGCCCACAGCTCTGAGGCGTTCGGCCCTTGCGTCCTGCGGATCTGCTCAGCCACAAGCAGGAAGGCCGGCCCATCGCCGTGCTCACCGCCTGGGATGCCCTCTCGGCCGCCCTGGTGGAAGCCGCGGGCGCCGATGTGATCCTGGTGGGCGACTCGCTGGCCATGGTGGTGCTGGGCCATGCCACCACCCTGCCGGTGACCCTCGAGGAGATGATCCTGCACACCCGCGCCGTCGGCCGGGGACTGCGTCACCCGCCCGGCCAGCAGCCGCTGATCGTGACCGATCTGCCCTTCCTCAGCTACCAGTGCAGCCTGGATGACGCCGTGGCGGCCGCCGGGCAGGTGCTGAAGGACAGCCCTGCCGCAGCCGTGAAGCTGGAGGGAGGGGAACCCGAGATCGTGGCGGTGGTGGACCGGCTGGTGCGCACCGGCATCCCGGTGATGGGCCACCTGGGCCTCACCCCACAATCCGTGCATCGCCTCGGCTACCGCCGCCAGGCCAATGACCCCATCAGCCAGGAGCGGCTGCGGCGTGCCGCCGCCGACCTGCAAGCCGCCGGCTGCTTTGCCCTGGTGCTCGAACACGTGCCCGCGGCCCTGGCCAGCAGCCTGCGGCACGACCTGCAGATCCCGGTGATCGGCATCGGCGCCGGCGAGGACTGCGACGGCCAAGTGCGCGTCACCGCCGACCTGCTGGGCCTCACCGAGCGCCAGCCCCCCTTCTGCCCGCCCCTGCTCCAGGGCCGCCAACTGTGCGTGGAGGCCCTCAGGGGCTGGGTGGCCGATCTGACACCCCATCCCGCTGCTCCCACCAGTCCACCAGCTCCCGCAGCACCGCATTGCTGAGGGCCAGACCCTGGGGGTCGGTGAGGCGCCAGCGGTTCCCTTCCTGCCGCAGCCAGCCCTGCTGCAGAAAGGGCTGCCAGCGGGCCTTCAGGCCGTGCAGATCAAGGGCCTGTAAGCCCGCCTGCAGGGCCAACGCCTCGAGATCCACCCCCTCCCGACGCCGCAAGCCCACCAGCACCCGCTCATCGAAGGGCATCGCCCCCTGGGGCTCCTGGGCATCGCCGCTCCGACCCACCTGCAGCTCCGCCAGCCAGGCGGCATAGGCCTCGCGGGTACGGGGCCGGGCCAACCGCGTTCCCCAGGGCGCTGAGGTGGCCCCCATCCCGAACCCCCACCAGCCAGCACCGCTCCAATACACGCGGTTATGGCGGGAGGCATGGCCCGGCTGGGCGTAATTGGAGATCTCGTAATGGCCATAGCCGGCCGCGGCCAGGCGCTGGGCCGTGCACTCCATCAGATCAGCGCCGAGATCGGCCTCCGGCAGCTGCAACGCTCCCCGGGATTCCAGGCGCTCGAACACCGTGCCGGGCTCCACGATCAGGTCGTACACCGAGAGGTGGGGCGGCGCGAGAGCTACGGCCTGTTGCAGCTGCTGCTCCCAGTGGGCCAGGGTCTGCCCCGGCAACCCCTGGATCAGATCCAGGCTCCAACTGGCCAAGGCGCCCCGCTGCCGCGCTGCGGCCAGCCACTGGGCGGCCAGGAGCAGATCATCGCGGCGATGGCGCCGGCCGAGGCTGGCCAGCACGGCGTCGTCGAAGCTCTGGCCCCCCAGGCTCACCCGGGTCACCCCCGCGGCCAGGTAGCCGGCCAGGCGCTGCTGATCGAAGCTGGCTGGGTCCATCTCCAGGCTCACTTCGGCGCCAGGGGTCAGGCCATAGCGGCGGCGCAGGGCGGCCAGCAGCCCTTGCAGCTGGGCCGGGGTGAGCATCGAGGGCGTGCCGCCTCCCACGTACACCGTGGAGAGGGGCGGACCAGCGGGGGCGGCCGCGATTTCAGCCTGCAGCAGCTCCAGATAGGCCGCGATCGAACCGGAGCGCTCGCCATCCGCATGGTCGCCGAGGGGCACCACCGGGAAGTCGCAGTAGAAGCAGCGCCGATGGCAGAAGGGAATGTGCAGGTAGGCACTGCGGGGCTGCCAAAAGGGGGCGGGCGTTTGAGGAAACGGCCGGTTACCTCCCTCGGCCAAAGGGCCCGGGATCCGGCATGCTGCGTCTTCGAAGCGCGTTGCAGCCACAGCACCGGACATGGTGGACACCCTCATCCTGGTGCTGTTCGTGGTGTCGGGGGCGGCCGCCGGCTGGCTCGGCGTGGACCTGCTGCCGGAGCAGCAACTGATCCGCATCCAGAACCTGGAGCGGCTCAGCTGGATCCTGGGCGGTGCCGGCGCCCTGGCGGGGCTGCTGGCCGGCGTGGTGTTCCAGCAGCTGCGGCGGCGGCTGATGCAGCAGGTGCGCACCATGCCCACCGACCTGCTGGTGAGCCGTGCCGTGGGACTGATCCTGGGCCTGCTGGTGGCCAACCTGCTGATCTCACCGATCCTGTTCCTCTCCCTGCCCTGGGAACTGGTGCTGGTGAAACCCCTGGCGGCCGTGGCCGCCAACGTGTTCTTCGGGGTGTCGGGCTACAACCTGGCTGAGGTGCACGGTCGCACCCTGCTGCGCCTGTTCAACCCCAACAGCACCGAAGCCCTGCTGGTGGCCGATGGGGTGCTGATGCCGGCCAGCGCCAAGATCCTCGACACCAGCGTGATCATTGACGGCCGCATCCGCGGCCTGCTCAATTCCGGCCTGCTGGAGGGCCAGGTGATCGTGGCCCAGAGCGTGATCGACGAGCTGCAGGCCCTGGCCGATTCGGGCAACACCGAAAAGCGCGGCAAGGGCCGCCGCGGCCTGAAGCTGCTGAGTGAATTGCGAGAGCGCTACGGCCGGCGGCTGGTGGTGAACACCACCCGCTACGAGGGCAACGGGGTGGACGACAAACTGCTGAAGCTCACCGCCGACACCGGGGGCACCCTGCTCACGGCGGATTACAACCTCGCCAAAGTGGCCGAGGTGCAGGAGCTCAAGGTGCTCAACCTGAGCGAGCTGGTCATCGCCCTGCGGCCGGAGGTGCAACCGGGCGACGAGCTCAGCCTCAAGATCGTGCGTGATGGCAAGGAATCCACCCAGGGCGTGGGCTACCTGGAAGACGGCACGATGGTGGTGGTGGAGGGTGGCCACGGCCGCAGCGGCGAGCGCCTCACGGTGATCGTGACCGGTGCCCTGCAAACCCCGACGGGCCGCATGGTGTTCGCCAAGTTGGGCGGCGATGAAGCCGAAGCGACTGATGCCGGCGCCTCGCCAAGGCCCACCCCAGCCAATCCAACCCGCAACAGCAAGGGGAAATCCGCCCCCAAACGGCCCGCCAAGGGCGATCAGGACGCTGCAAACCCCCGCTAGGCTCCCGGTTCAGGCCTGCAGTGATCCGCGGATGTCGGCGTCAGCCCCCTACTACGGCGATTCCGCCGTGATGCGCACCCCGCCACCCGACCTGCCCTCGCTGCTGCTCAAAGAGCGCATCGTGTACCTGGGGCTGCCGCTGTTCAGCGACGACGACGCCAAGCGGCAGATGGGCATCGACGTGACCGAGCTGATCATTGCCCAGCTGCTCTACCTGGAGTTCGACAACCCGGAGAAGCCGATCTTCTTCTACATCAACTCCACTGGGACCAGCTGGTATTCAGGTGATGCCATCGGCTTCGAAACCGAGGCCTTCGCCATCGCCGACACCCTGCGCTACGTGAAGCCGCCGGTGCACACCATCTGCATTGGTCAGGCCATGGGCACGGCCGCGATGATCCTGAGCGCCGGCACCAAGGGGCATCGCGCCGCTTTGCCCCATGCCTCGATCGTGCTGCACCAGCCCCGCAGCGGCGCCCGCGGCCAGGCCAGCGATATCCAGATCCGGGCCAAGGAGGTGCTGCACAACAAGCAGACCATGCTCGAGATGCTCTCGATCAACACCGGCCGCAGCGTGGAGCAGCTCTCCAAGGACTCGGACCGCATGACCTATCTCACCGCCGCCGAGGCGGTGGAATACGGCCTGATCGACCGGGTGCTCACCAGCCAGAAGCAGCTGCCCGGCGCCCTGACGGCGGCGGCTGGCGGCGTGAGCCCCGGCAACCCCGGCATCAGCTAAACCCACCCTCCAGCCAGCCAGCCCCCTCGCGATCCCGCCATGCCCATCGGCACCCCCAGCGTTCCCTACCGCCTCCCCGGCAGCCAGTACGAGCGCTGGGTTGACATCTACACACGCCTGGGCGTGGAGCGGATCCTGTTCCTGGGCTCCGAGGTGAACGACGCCATCGCCAACAGCCTGGTGGCCCAGATGCTCTACCTCGACTCGGAGGACAGCTCCAAGCCGATCTACCTGTACATCAACTCCCCGGGCGGCTCGGTGACCGCCGGCCTGGCCATCTACGACACGATCCAGTACGTCAAGAGCGACGTGGTGACCATCTGCGTGGGCCTGGCGGCCTCCATGGGTGCTTTCCTACTGGGCGCCGGCACGAAGGGCAAGCGGTTGGCCCTGCCCCACAGCCGGATCATGATCCACCAGCCCCTGGGCGGCACCAGCCAGCGCCAGGCCTCCGACATTGAAATCGAAGCCCGCGAGATCCTGCGCATCAAGGACATGCTCAACCAGAGCATGGCGGACATGACTGGCCAGCCCCTGCCGAAGATCGAGAAGGACACCGACCGCGACTACTTCATGAGCGCCGCCGAGGCCGTGGAGTACGGCCTGATCGACCGGGTGATCGCCCACCCCACCGAGGCCTGATCCACAAGGGCGGCAAGGCGCTTTCGTAAGCTCGGTCTTTGCCCTGCTCGCGAAAGCCCGGATGGCCAAGCTCTATTACGACACCGACGCCGATCTCAGCCTGCTGAACGGGAAGACGGTGGCCATCATTGGCTATGGCAGCCAGGGCCATGCCCACGCCCTGAACCTCAAGGACAGCGGCGTGAACGTGGTGGTGGGCCTCTACGAGGGCAGCCGCTCCGCTGAGAAGGCCAAGGCCGACGGCCTGGAGGTGCTGAGCGTCGCCGAGGCCTCGGCCAAGGCCGACTGGATCATGGTGCTGCTGCCCGATGAATTCCAGAAAGCGGTTTACGACAAGGAGATTGCGCCGCACCTGAGCGCTGGCAAGGTGCTGAGCTTCGCCCACGGCTTCAACATCCGCTT
>CANHMF010000070.1 GCA_947461705.1 Synechococcaceae cyanobacterium | reverse complement strand
TGGGGAATGATGCAGAAGGCGCAGCGGTAGTCGCAGCCCTCGGCCACCTTCAGATAGGCCACGGCCTCGCTGGTGGTGCGGTAGCGGGGCAGGTGTTCATCGCCCACAAAGGTGGGGTTGGCGCTCACCTGGTTCACTCGCTCGCCAGCCTCCACCCGCTCCAGCACGCTCACGATGTGCTGGTAGTCACCGGTGCCCACGATCGCCTTGGCCTCGGGCAGGCTCTCCAGCAGCTCCTCCTGGAAGTGCTGGGCCAGGCAGCCGGCGATGATCAGTTCCTTGCCCTGCTCGGCCAGCTCAACCAGGGTGCGCACTGATTCCTCCCGCGCGTCCTGAATGAAGCTGCAGGTGTTCACCACCACCACGCTGGCCTCGCTCTCGTCGGCACTCACCCCGTAGCCGGCCTCGGCCAGCAGGCCGAGCATGTGCTCGGTGTCCACCCGGTTCTTCTCGCAGCCGAGGTGGGCGAAGGCCACGGTTTTGCGGCGCGCTGCGGTGTTGGGTGGGGTCTGGCTCATGGGATGGGGCGAAGGGGTGTCTTGCTGCTGACTGGACTGATGGGGCCGCGCGCCGGCCAATCCTTCACCCTACTGAGAGGCATTGATGCCCTTCCCCCTGGTGCCCCTCTCCGGGTGTGATCGGACAACTGCTGCCACAATCCCCCCAGATAGCGATCGCCCCGTGACCTCCTCCCGCTTGAGCGAACGCCTGGGCAGCAGCCGGCGCCGCAGCGACTCCGGCCGTAAGTGGGTGCGGGTGGTGATGGCGGTGCTGTCCACCATCGGCGTGATCGACACCGGTTCGATCACGCTCAAGTCGTGGGGGGTGCTGGGGGCCCTGAGCTGCAGCAGCCAGGGCTTCTTCGGTTGCAATGGTTGCGAAAAGGTGCTCTCCAGCGCCTGGGGCAGTGTGCTCGGCCAACCCCTGGCCCTGTTTGGTTTTCTCTCCTACGGAGCCATCCTGTTGATGGCCGTGGTGCCCCTGGTGCTCCAGGGTGAGGCCAGGGCCAGCCTGGGCCAGCGCAGCTGGTGGGGACTGTTCCTGCTCAGCACGGGGATGGCGGTATTCAGCGCTGTGCTGCTGGGGGTGATGGCCTTCGGCATCCGGGATTGCTGTCCGTTCTGCATCCTGTCGGCGGCGCTGAGCCTGGCTCTGTTTGTGCTCAGCCTGGTGGGCGGCGATTGGGACGACCGCGGCCAACTGGTGTTCCGCGGCGTGATCACGGCCCTGGTGGTGGGCGTGTTGAGCCTGGGTTGGGCCGCCTCTGTGGGCAAGCCTGCTGTGGAGACCGGCAAGGGTGTGGCCCCGGCCATTCAGGCCGAGAGCTCCGCGGCCAAGGTGGAGTTGGCCAGTCACCTCACCGCCAGTGGAGCCAAGCTCTACACCGCCTATTGGTGCCCCCATTGCCATGAGCAGAAGGAGCTGTTTGGCCGCCAGGCCAGTGAAAAACTCACGGTGATCGAGTGTGCCCCCGATGGCCGCAACAGCCAGACAGCGCTCTGCGAGGCCAAAAAAATCGATGGTTATCCCGCCTGGGAAATCAACGGTGAGGTTGATTCGGGTGTGAAACCGCTGGAGAAGCTGGCTCAACTGAGCGGTTACAACGGCCCACGCAACTTCTGATCCGAGCCACCGATCGACTCGGTGTGAATGGCCCGGTCCTTCTGCTGCAGGGTGTGCCGCTGCCAGAACGGCTGGGTGGCCTGGCAATCCAATCGGTAGTGGCCTCCCCGGCTCTCCTGGCGGAACAGGGCGGCTTCCAGGAGCAGTTCCGCCAGGCTCAGCCGTTGGAGCAGTTCGTGCTCCCTGAGCAGCGCTTGCAGCTGCTCGCCGGGGATCCGGGTGCCGGAAGGCGCCGCCATCAGGCCTGGATGCCGCTCCAGGCCTGCCCGCTGCCGCTGCACCTGCCCCAGGCTCTGACGCAGGGCTGCGGGCTGCCGTTCCACGCCGGCCACGGTCCAACACCGTTGGCGTAGCGCTTCGATGGCGAGGGCTGTGGCGGCCCCATTGGCCGTGTTCACGGCCCCTTCCGAACCCGCCGGCGGAGCTTCAACCCGCAGTTCGCCCAGCTGGATATGGCGCAACTGCCTGGCAAACACCAGGCATTCCATCAGGGAGTTGCTGGCCAGGCGGTTGGCTCCATGCACCCCGGTGCTGGCCGCCTCACCCACGGCATAGAGGCCGGGCAGGCTGGTGGCGGCATGCAGATCCGTGCGGATCCCGCCCATCCAGTAGTGGGCAGCGGGTGCCACGGGGATGGGTGCGGCCGTGGGCTGGAGCCCCAGTTCGCGGCAACGGCCGAGGATGGTGGGGAACTGCTGCTCCAGCCGTTCCCGCCCGACGGGCCGCAGATCCAGCCACAGGTGTTCCAGCTGCAGTTCCCGCATGCGGCGGACCAGGGCCCGGCTCACTGCATCGCGGGGAGCCAGGTCGCGACCTGGCAGATCGGCCACGGGGCTGTTGCCCGAGGCGTCCACCAGGCGGGCCCCCTCGCCGCGCACCGCTTCCGAGATCAGAAAATGAGGAGCCCCCGGCAGCATCAGGGCGGTGGGATGAAACTGAACGAACTCCAGATCACGAATCGCCGCCCCCGCACGCCAGGCCATCGCCACGCCATCGCCACTCGCCTGAGCCGGGTTCGTGGTGTTGGCGAACAGGTGCCCGCCCCCTCCGGTGGCGAGCACCACGGCCCTGGCCCGCAACCACTGCACCTGCCCGTGGTCCACCACCTGCAGGCCATGGCAGCGGCCATCGGCCACCCAGAGCTGCAGGGCAACGCAGCCCTGGCGGCGCTCTAAACCTGGCCGCCGCAGCACCTCCCGCTCGAGAGCATCCACGAGGGCCCCTCCTGTGCGGTCCTGGGCATGGAGCACCCGCCGATGGCTGTGGGCTGCTTCCAAGGTGGTGCTGAGGCCGTCGCTGGCACGGTCGAAATCCATGCCCAGCTGCAACAGCCGGGCCACGCAGGAGGGAGCCGTCTGCACCAGCAGTTCAACGGCCGCTGGATCGCAGAGGCCGCCACCAGCGCGGATGGTGTCTGCCACATGGCTGTCGAAGCTGTCCTCGGGCCTGGTGACCGCCGCAATCCCCCCCTGCGCCCAGCGACTGGCGGATCGGGGTGCCTCTTGTTCCTTGCTGAGCAGCAACACGCTCAGATGGGCAGGAAGTTCCAGGCAGGCCATCAGGCCGGCGGCACCGCCTCCCACCACCACCACGTCCCAGTCGCGCTGCAGCTCAAGCATCGAGCGAACCAAGGGCAGGCCAACAAAAAAGCCGCCGGGAGGGCCGACGGCTTTCACCATTTCGACAATCTAAAACCTGGAGGAATCAGCGGTACTGACCATCGTTGATCCGGTCAAACCCCTCATTCAGGGCAATCGAGGGAGGCGTCACGGTGAAGTTCTCCTTGTACTTCTCAATGAGCTCCTTCTGACGGGCGCTCAGATCGAGATTGAACAGGTCTTCAACGCTGTTGTAAGGCCCGCCCAGCACGATCTTGCCGGCAAGGGTCGGATACATGCCTGGATAGGCCTGGAAGCGGCGCACCGAGCAGTTGTTGAGGTCTACCTTGCCCTCGCGCTCAGCAATCTTCTCGTCCGCCACATTGCGGGGCTCGGCGGCCTGCGCCGAGGGGGCAATCATCAGGGTGAGCAGCAGGCCGGCCAGCAGCACTCCACTCATGAGCCACGAAACCAGCCGTTTCATCGAACACTCCGTCTGAACGGGAACCACAGGGCTGCCAGGCAACCAGCCCTGCAAACCTACAGGTGAGCCGTCAGTGGCCAGCAGTTGTGACGGCAGGCTTTTGCAGTTCTTCAGATCAGGCCGCTGAGCTGGGGGGCCCAGAGCGCTGCCGCCAGGAAAAGCCCGTCCACTGCAAGGGTTGTGGCGAGGGCAGAGGCCGCCAGGCGCCAGGCAGGGTCGGCATGATCCCAGGTGCGCCAGCAGAGGGATGTGAGCAACACTCCCGCGCAGGCGGTGATGGCCAGGGGAAGCGGCTGCAGCACTCCCAGGGCGGCTTGCTGCAGCAGCTGAGGAGCCTGGTCGATCGGGGCCTCCAGCACCTGAACCCACCAGCCCATCACGCCGGTGAGGGCCATCACGCCATCGGTGCAAGCGGTGCCCAGTAACGAGGCCAGGTAGAAGCTGGCCGCCAGCCGCCAGCGGCCCTGCAGGCCGCCGATGGCGAGGGGCAGGGCAAAGGCCTCGATCGGCAGGTGCCAGGCGGGGTGCAGCCGGCACCATCCCCAGAACAGGCATCCGGCCAGCCAGCTGCCGCTGAATCCCACCAGCAGGGCGCCGGCGCTGCACCATCGCGGCCGCTGGTTGCGTTCCAGCAGCAGGCCGGCCAGCAGCAGCGGGGCGGTGAACAGGGTGGCGCTGAAGGGGGCGAGCCGAACCCAGGGGGCCTGGAGGAATACAGGCAGGGCCACCAGGAGCGCTCCGGCCAGTGCCAGCGGCCAATCGCCAGTCAGGGTGCGCGTCCAGCGATGGCCCCCGGGGCGCAGGGCAGGGGTCAGCGGTCTGGCGGCAAAGCTGGGAGGAGCCCCGAGCACCTGGTTGTGAAGAAAGGTGTTCAACCTTAAGGGAAGCGGCGGCCCTGCCCGGTGCTGGCCAAGGGGCTCGAGCCGCCATAGGGTCTGCCCCATCCCCGTTTCACCCCATCCCATGGCTGCATTGGCCCCACCTGAGCAGCTCGGGGTCCTGGAGGCCTGCTGGCACTACCTGGTGCTTGGGGTGGTTCAGGGACTGACCGAATTTCTGCCCATCAGCAGTACGGCGCACCTCAAGGTGGTGCCGGTTCTGCTGGGCTGGGGGGATCCAGGGGTTTCGGTCACCGCCGTGATTCAGTTGGGCAGCATCGCGGCGGTGATTGCCTTTTTCCGCCGGGATCTGCAGACCGTCGCCGCCGCCGTGGGCGAGGCCCTGCGCCGCCGCCGCTGGGACGACCCCTCGGCCCGCCTGGGGCTGGCGATCGTGCTGGGCACCGTGCCGATCGTGGTGGCGGGTCTGGCGATCAAGCTCTTCGTTCAGGACTTTGACCATTCCCCCCTCCGCAGCCTCGCCTCGATCGGAGTGGTGTCCGTCGTGATGGCCCTGATTCTGGCTCTGGCTGAACAGCTGGGCCGTCGCCGCCGGGTGCTGGCCGACGTGCGTCTCAGGGATGGACTGCTGGTGGGTCTGGCCCAGGCCCTTGCGCTGATTCCTGGCGTGTCCCGCTCGGGCAGCACCCTCACGGCCTCGCTCTTTGATGGCTGGCGGCGGGCTGATGCCGCCCGTTTCTCCTTTCTGTTGGGTATCCCTGCCATCAGCCTCGCCGGCTTGGTGGAACTCAAGGACGCTTTCAGTGAGCCGGTGGCGGGTGGCGTGGTGCCGCTGCTGGTGGGCATCGTCGCGGCAGCCGTGGTGTCGTGGCTGGCGATTGCCTGGCTGCTCAAGTTTCTCCAGAACCACAGCACCTGGTGGTTTGTGGGCTATCGCCTGTTCTTTGGGTTGTTTCTGATCCTGTTCGCCGGTCGTCTCGGCGCGGGCTCAAACTGAGAGCACCCCTTGCCTCCGTTCAGCCGCCGTGTGGAAAGAACCCTCTGCGGGCGTTGCCCTGGCTGAGCTGAGCGGCCAGGCCCGCGTGCCCCAGCCTGCTGTGGTGGACACGGTGGAGCCCGACTCCATCGGGGATGAGCTGGGCCTCCAACCCGGCGACAAGCTGCTCAGCATCAATGGCGTTCGCCCTAGGGATCTGATTGATCTGCAATTTCTGGTGGGCGAGGAAGAGCTCACCCTCGAGGTGCAGGATCCGGATGGATCGATCCATGTGGTGGAGCTCGAGAAGGATGCCGATGAGGGGCTGGGCCTTGGTTTCACCGAAGCCCTGTTCGACGGCCTCAAGCAGTGCAACAACCACTGCCCGTTCTGCTTCATTGATCAGCAGCCTCCCGGCCATCGCCGCAGCCTGTACCTCAAGGACGATGACTACCGCCTCAGCTTTTTGTATGGCTCGTACCTGACCCTGACCAATCTCACTGCCGCCGACTGGCAGCGGATTGAGGAGCAGCGGCTCTCTCCCCTGTTCGTGTCGGTGCATGCCACGGATCCGGCACTGCGCTCGCGGCTGTTGGTGAACCCGCGGGCTGCATTGCTCATGGATCAACTGGCCTGGTTTGGCCAGCGCCAGTTGCAGATTCATGCCCAGGTGGTCGTGTGTCCGGGCCAGAACGATGGCCCGGCTCTGGAGCAGACCCTCCACGACCTCGCCAGCTTTGCGGCAGGCGACTGGCCGGCGGTGCTGTCGGCTGCGGTGGTGCCCGTGGGATTGACCCGTTACCGCCCCGATGGCGATGGCCTGGTGCCCGTGGATCGGGAGTGTGCTCGGCGGGTGATTGCCCAGGTGGAGCCCCTCCAACACCGCTTTCAGGAGCAGTTGGGTAGCCGCTTTGCCTGGCTGTCCGACGAGTGGTACCTGATGGCAGGGTTGCCCCTGCCCCCACGCGACGACTACGAGGACCTGCCCCAGGAGGGCAATGGCGTGGGCAGTATCCGCTCCTTTCTGGAGGCCATGGATGCGGCCACGACGGCGTTGCCCTCCGCGCTGGAGACGCCCCGGCGGGTCAGCTGGGTGGTGGGGCTGCTGGTGGCCGAAGCGCTGCGGCCTGCTGTGGAAAGGCTGAATGCGGTGGATGGGCTGGAGGTGATCCTGCACGGGCTGCCCAGCCCCTATTGGGGTCAGGAGCAGGTGGTCACCGGCCTGCTCACAGGCTCCGACCTGCTCACCGGCCTCGCCGATCGGGATCTCGGTGCGGAATTGCTGCTCCCTGCCGTAATGCTGCGACAGGGAGAGCCGGTGTTTCTCGATGATCAGCGGCTGGAAGCCGTTGCCGCGCAGCTGCATGTGCCGGTACGGCTGGTGTATGGGGCGGATGACATCGTGGCTGCCTGCCTGTCTGAGCTGGAAAGCAGTCCCTAAACTCTGGCGATCGAATAAAGCGAGCGCAGCATCGGTGGCACGGTCTTTCAAGGCATGGATTGCGGTCGCCGGAGCCTGCTTGTCCCCTCTGGCCATGGCGGATCTGCGGGCCCAACAGCTCCCCGCAGCAGCTTCTGCTGAACCGATCCCAACGGCCGCCAGTCCCCAGGCTCCCCCTCAGAGCCTGGATCCCATCCCAGAAGCACTGCCCCTAGCCCCAGCTGTGAAGGGATCAAGGCCCAAGGCCAATCCATCGCTGCTGCCACCGGCCGCCACGAAGCTGGATCCTGGTCTGCAGCGCCTGGCTGCACCAGCTACTCTCGCCTTGCCCACCAAGGTGGAGCAGGTGCGGATCCAGGCGCTCAGGCCCCTCAGCCTGAAGGATGTTGAGAACCTGGCTGAGGTGAACAATCCCAACCTCAAGGCGATTGCCAGCCAGGTTGATCAATCCCAGTCGAACCTGCGGGCCACGCTGGCATCGTGGTATCCCACGCTGAATCTGAACGCCAATAGCCTTCCTGGTTATACCGGTGGCCAGCAATACGGCAAGACTCGGCAAGTCAATCCTCTCGATGGAACCACCAGTCAGGTGGAGAGCTACACCTCAACCAACCGTTGGGCTTTGCTCACCAACCTCACGGCCCAATGGGGTTTGATCAATCCCCAGAGGGTTCCCCAGGTTGCTGCAGCCCGTGACCAGTTTGAACAGGCCAAAAACCAATACCTGATTTCTCTGCGGGAGCTCCGCCTCCAGGCGGCTCAGGCCTATTTCCAGTTGCAGCTCTCGGATGATCGCGTCCGCATTGGTCAGGAGTCTGTGCGGGCTTCGTTGGTGAGCCTCCGTGATGCCCGAGCCCGCTTCCAGGCTGGCGTGGCCACAAAGCTTGAAGTGCTGGAAGCGGAAACGCAGTTGGCCCGCGATCAGCAGCTGCTTACCGATTCCCTCTCCGATCAGAGCATTTCCCGCCGCGATCTCGCCCGCATCCTCGATCTCCCCCAGAACATCACGCCAACGGCGAAAGAGCCCCTGCGCGTGCTGGGTCTGTGGACGCCTTCACTTCAGGAGAGCGTGGTGGCCGCCTACGCGTTCCGAGAAGAGCTCAACAACGCCATCCTGGACATCTCCGTTGCCAATAGCCAGGCGAACAGTGCCCTGGGTTCGGTTCAACCTTTCCTGAATATTTTCAATAGCCTTGTGGCTACGCGCTACAACGGCAATCAATCCGTGGAAGTGGATTTGCCTGGTTCCAGCGGATGGGCCGTGGAGAACTCCGTGGGGCTCAATCTGAGCTGGAACCTCTTTGATGGCGGAGCGGCCAAGGCCCAGGCCCGCCAGTTCAAGCAGCGTGCCCAAGAGAACGCCTATCGCTTTGCCGATACGCGCGACAAGGTGCGTTTTGAGGTGGAGCAGAGCTTTTACCAGCTAGGGCGCGCCAACCGGAACATCCAAACCACTTCTCGCGAGGTGTCGTCTGCTCGTGAATCGTTGCGGCTCGCCCGGCTGCGTTTCCAGGCTGGTGTAAGCACCCAGCGCGAAGTGGTGGATAACCAGCGCGATCTCACCCAGGCCGAGGTGCGCTATGCCAATGCCTTGGCCGAGTACAACTCCAACCTGGCGCAGCTGCGCCGCCGCACGGGGCTGGACCAGGTGGCGGTCTGTCAGCCTCCGGCTCTCTCGGCCACTAAGCCCGCCCCGGATGTGGAAGTGCCGGTGCCCCCCGAGCCCCTGCAGCCGGCCTGTCAAGCCAACACCAGGGGCTGAAGTCTCCCGATCGCCGCTGGCCTCGTCTTTTCTACAGATCGTCCTAACGTCTGTAGTCAGCGGTGGATCGACAGCTGGCACTACCCCTTCCCCGCCTGTTGCGCCTTGGGCTGTTCCAGGGTTGTCTCGGCTGCTTGGCGGTGATCTTTGCCGGGCTTCTGAACCGGGTGATGCTCACCGAGCTTGAGTTTCCTGGCCTGCTGGTGGGCGGTGCGCTGGCCTTTGAGCAGTTCATGGCCCCGTCGCGGATCCTGTTCGGCCAGGTGTCCGATGCCCATCCCTGGTTGGGGCGGCATCGCACTCCTTACATCTGGCTGGGCACGGCGGTGTTCAGCGTGCTGGCGGTGTTCTCGATCCCGCTGATCTTTCGCCTGCATGCCGCTTTCACCACAGGCCAGCCCTGGGCGATCGGCTTCGGGGTGGCAGCTCTGTGCGGCCTGTTTGCCCTCTACGGCCTAGCGATTTCTCTGGCCACCACTCCCTATCTCGCTCTGGTGATCGATCTCACCGAGGAACAGGAGCGGCCTCGGGCCGTGGGCCTGATCTGGTGTTTGCTCACCGTGGGCATCGTGGTGGGGGCCATCGCCACCGCCATCAGCCTCAAGGGGCTGGATGGCGTGTCCGATCCCAGCCTGCTGCAACCAGCGCTGTTGGCCTTCATGTTGCGGGTGTCCGTGGCGGTGATGGCCCTCACCGTGGTGGCCACCTGGGGCGTGGAACCGGCTGGCTGTGGAGGGCAGCTCAGTTCGGGTGCCAATCGTGAGGATGCCATCAGCCTGCGGCAGGCCTGGCAGTTGATCACCTCCAGCCCCCAGGTGCTGGTGTTCTTCACCTTCCTGTTGGCCTTCACCCTGGCCCTGTTCCTGCAGGACCCGATCCTGGAGAGCTATGGCGCTGAGGTGTTTGGGATGCCCATTGCCGCCACGGCCTCGCTGAGTGCGCTCTGGGGTGTGGGTACTTTGCTGGGCCTGCTGCTGGGGGGGTTCTGGCTGGTGCCGCGCCTCGGCAAATTCGCCGCCGCCAGGCTCGGCTGCCAGATGATTCTGGGGTGTCTGCTCCTCCTGGTGCTTGTGGGCCTGTCTGCTCAGGCCGAGCTGCTGCGCATCGTGATGGTTCTCTTTGGCCTGGCTTCGGGGATTGGCACCAACAGCACCCTGTGCCTGATGTTGGATCTCACCTTGCCCCAAGCGGCGGGAACGTTTGTGGGGGTCTGGGGGTTGGCCCAGGCCCTGTCCCGCGCGATTGGCAAGCTGTTGGGAGGAGGATTACTGGATCTGGCGCGCTGGCTGCAGCCGGAGGGGTCGATCTATGGGTCTTATGCCGCCGTGCTGCTGGTGGAAGCGGGTCTTGCCTTCTTGGCCCTCACCCTGTTGAGTCGCCTCAATCTGCGTCAGTTCCGAGAGGACACGGGCCGCAGTCTTGATCGTGTTCTTGCCGCTGAGCTCGGATGATGACCCGCCTCTCTGACTTGCCTGCGGATCTGGGGCCTCTGGAGGGCTTGATCGATCGGGTTGCCGAGCGCCAGCGTCAGGACTTCGGCCAGCTGGATTCGGAAGCCAAAGCTGATGGCAGCTTGATCACCGCCTGTGATCGCTGGAGTGATGCCACCCTCGTGCAGGGTTTGGCCGAGCTCTACCCCGGGGAGGGCGTGCTCAGTGAGGAGGGCAGCCAGTCGGTGCCGGGCAGCGAGGCCTATTGGGTGGTGGATCCCCTCGATGGCACCACCAACTTCGCGGCGGGCATTCCCTATTGGGCCATCTCGATCGCCCGCTTTGAGCGGGGTGTGCCTGTGTTGGCTGTGCTGGATGTGCCGCCGCTGCGGCAGCGCATCGTGGCCGTGCGTGGAGCGGGGGCCTGGCGCAAGGGCAAACCGCTCGATCCCCCATCGGCGCGTCGGCAGGTGGCTGGTTGCGCCTCCCTGTGCAGTCGGTCCATCGGCGTGCTGCAGAAGCTGCCGAACCAGCGCTTTCCCGGCAAGATCCGGCTGCTGGGTGTGGCCAGCCTGAATCTGGTGAGCGTGGCGATGGGGCAAACCGTGTCGGCCCTGGAGGCCACGCCGAAGATCTGGGATCTCGCGGCCGCCTGGCTGGTGCTGCAGGAATTGGATTGCCCGATCCGTTGGCTGGTCCGTGATCCGGGTGCGCTGCAGCCCGGTGAAGATCTGGCCCAGGCCGATTTCCCAGTGCTGGCGGCCAGGGATCAGGCCACCCTGGCCACCTTTTCGCCCTGGGCCGAAGCCCTTGTGAGCCGTCTGTAAAGCACGGGGTTGACTGGAGCGCGGTATCGGGTGTTATGGTTTTGGACTGCGCAGGAGCCGCGAGGCGAGAGCGCAGAGCCAAAAGGCCTGAGAGGGTTTTGCGGCGACTTGCAACGAAGAAGGCGCGAGCCGACGGTGTTGTAAGTTTTCTGAGCGGCCGACGAGGTC
>CANHMF010000069.1 GCA_947461705.1 Synechococcaceae cyanobacterium | reverse complement strand
GCCTCCGCCTGCGGCCTGCAGAGCCTGATCGAGGATGTGGGCCCTGCCCGGGTGCTGTGCGCCTGGCTGGTTGGGATGGCCCTGAAGGTGGTGGGGTCCAAGGGTTGGTTCTATCGGCTGGCCGGCGAGCAGGCCCGCCTGATCGACGACATCACCGGCACCACCCCCCCCTACGACCAGACGATTGTTCTGGGTCCTGAACAGCCCGCCGCCATCTGTGCCCGACTGGCGGCCGACCTGGGCGTGGCGGTAGCGGTGGTGGACGTGAACGATCTGGGCCGGGTGAAGGTGCTGGCCTCGAGCCCCGGCTGCGACGAAGCGCTGCTGCAGCGGGCGCTAAGGCCCAACCCGGCCGGCAACGCCAACGAGCGCACACCCCTCGTGCTGGTTCGCCCATAACATTGCAACAGGCCCTCCTGCCTGGGTGGCCCTCCTCCGGGGACATGCCCGTGCCGCAGCCCGTGCCGCCACCTGTGACGCCGCCGCTGACGCCGCCACCCCTGCAGGTCCAGCCCTTGCGGGGCTGGCATCTGCCGCTCCTGCAGGACCCCGCTTTTCAAGACTTGCATCCCCTGCTGCAACGCTCCCTGCTGCTGCAGGGGCCGGAGCGGCTACTCCACAGCCTCACGGCCCAGCGGGCCTTGGCGCCGATGGTGCTCGTGGCCTACCGCCAGAGCCAGGAGCCCCTCGGGCTGGTGGTGAGCAAGCGCCTCAACCGCAGCGGCAGTTGCTGGCAGCTGCAACACCTGCGCACTAGTGAAGCCGTGCTGGGTGCCAGTGAAGCGGGCCGCATGGCCGTGGAAGCGGCCCTGGTGCGGGAGGCGATCCAGCGCAGCCGCAGTGCCGCCAGCTGGATCGCCACCAGTCCCAGCTGCGATGACGCCCGGCTCGCTCTGCTGCGTCAGCAGGGCTTCCAGCCTCTCCGGCGTGAAACCCTCTGGCGCTGGGAACCCTGCAACAGCGGCCAGGCGCTGGATCCGGACACGGTGGAGCTGCCCGCCGAACTGCAGCTCCGGCCCCTGAACAGCCGCACAGCCTCGGCCATGTGGCATCTCGAACAGGCGGCTCTGCCGGCCCAGCTGCGCCAGTTGCTGGATCGCCGAGTCGAAGACCTGCTGGACCAGAGCCAAACGCCCAGCCTGATGCTGATCGACAACAGCAGGCAGCAGGCCGTGGCGGGAGTTCGCCGGCTGCGCCATGGCTCCCGCGGTATCCCGGAGCTGGAGCTCAGCCTGCACCCGGGCTGGCAGCACCTGCAGGGCCCCGCGCTGCAATGGCTGCTGGAACAAGGGGCCGCCGGATCGAAGCAGGTGATTGTGCGAAGCGATCTGGTCGACAGCGAACGCAGCCAGTGGCTCCACAGCCTGGGCATGGCGCCGGAGGGCGAAGAGGTGCTGATGGCCCGCAGCGTCTGGCGTCGCCATGCGCCCCAACCCAGCCAGGAGATGGCCCGCAAACTCGAGGCCGTGCTCGGCAAGCTCCAGCCCCGGCAGGGACCGATTCCCACGCCGGTGGGGCGCTGGAGCCGCTGACCAATGGTGGCCCCCAAGCCACGCTCAGTGCTGGCCCTCGATGTAGGACGCAAGCGGATCGGGCTGGCGGGCTGTGACCCCCTGGGCCTCACCGTGACCCACCTGCGGGCGTTGCAGCGGGGCAAGTTTCCTGCAGACCTGGCTGTGCTGCAGCCGCTGGTGGCGCAGCGGCGCATCACCGCCCTCGTGGTGGGGCTGCCCCTGGATGCCACCCAGCAGCCCACTGATCAGGCTCTGCACTGCCGCCGTTACGGCGAGCGGCTGGCCCGGACCCTGGAGCTGCCCCTGGCTTTTGTAAACGAATACGCCAGTAGTTGGGCCGCTGCAGAACGCCATGGGTTGCAGGGCGATCGCAGCGGCGCCCTCGACAGCGCTGCCGCCGCCATGCTGCTGGAGCAGTGGCTGGCCGAGGGGCCTGAGCCTGCGCCGGTCCCAGCGGCGACCCCTGTGCTTGG
This sequence comes from Synechococcaceae cyanobacterium, assembly GCA_947461705.1. Classification (GTDB taxonomy): domain Bacteria; phylum Cyanobacteriota; class Cyanobacteriia; order PCC-6307; family Cyanobiaceae; genus Vulcanococcus. The sequence continues at coordinate 9,347 of CANHMF010000069.1, read as the reverse complement.
CCCCGGGGAGGGTGCGCAGGCATCCTGAGAGCATCTGCCTCCTCTTCATGAGCTCCGACGGCCCGACTGCAAACGGATCCGGTGATGTGCCCACGGTGCTCGTGCGTGATGGCCAGGGTCGCCATCTCCTCTGCTTCCTCGAGCAGCTGATCCCCCTGGATGGCAACGACTACGCCCTGCTCACCCCGGTGGACACCCCGGTGTGCCTGGTGCGCATCGCCGAGGACGAGGACAGCGAGGACGAGGTGATCGAGGAACTCGATGCGGCCGAATCGATCCTGTCGGTGGCCGACGTGGTGCTCCAGGAACACGACCTCACCCTGGTGCGCTCGGCCGTGACCCTCACCGTGAGCGGCGAACTGGATGAACCCGAGGAACTGGAGGAGGACCTCGAGGACGACGAGGACAGTGAGGACAGCGACCTCTACGAGATGCTGATCCAGTTCCGGGCCAATGAGCAGGAATACGGTCTGTTCATCCCCCTCGATCCCTTCTTTGTGGTGGCCCGCCTGCAGGACGGCGAGGGCGTGTTGGTGGAAGGGGAGGAATTCGAGCGGATCCAGCCCCGCATCGAAGCCGAGCTGGACGAGCGCGAACTCGCCGACGACTGACGCGTGACCCGCTTGTCCCTGACGCAGCTCCTGCAACCGGACTGGGTAGCCCCCAGCACCCTGGCGGAGCTGCCGCTAGAGCACTTGATCGACCAACGCATCCAGGCCCTGGTGCTGGATGTTGATCGAACCCTGCTGCCCCGGCGCGGCCACCAGCTGCCGCCGGCGATGGAGCTGTGGCTGCGGCGGGCCCAGGAGCGCATGCCCCTGCACCTGTTCAGCAACAACCCCTCCCGCAGCCGCATCGGCGGCGTGGCCAATCAACTGGGCGTGGGCTTCACCGCCAGCGCCGGCAAGCCCCGTCGGGGCGCGCTGCGGCGGGTCCTGGCTGAGCTGGCCATCCCCCCAGCCCATGTGGCGATCGTGGGCGATCGCGTGTTCACCGATGTGTTGGCCGGCAATCGCCTGGGCCTCTACACGGTGTTGGTGAAGCCCGTGAATGCCGAGGGACAACCCTGCCCCCATGATCGCTGGCAGATGTTGGAGGTGAAGCTGGCGCGGCTGGCCGGTGCCTCCTTGCGCTGACACGGAGAGCGGCCGAGCATGACCACACGACGGGTGATCAAGGTGGGCACCAGCCTGCTGCGGGGCGATGCATCCCGCAGCACCGAGCAGGTGATCGCCGATCTGGCCTCCAGCCTCAGTGGCCTGTGGCAGCGGGGAGAGCCCGTGGCCCTGGTCACCAGTGGGGCCGTGGGTCTGGGCTGCCACGCCTTGGGCCAGGCCCAGCGCCCCAGCGAGGTGGAGGCCCTGCAGGCCGCCGCCGCCGTGGGTCAGGGGCGGCTGATGACCCTCTACGACCAGGCCTTCGCCAGCCACGGCCGCTGTGTGGCCCAGGTGCTGCTCACCCGCGGCGATCTGGCGTCACGCCGCCGCTACCAGAACGCCTGCCGGACCCTCGAGCAACTGCTCGCCTGGGGCGTGACGCCGGTGATCAACGAGAACGACACCCTCGCCACCGATGAGTTGCGATTCGGCGACAACGACACCCTCTCCGCCCTGGTGGCCGTGGCCGTTGGGGCCGATGAGCTGGTGCTGCTCACCGACATCGACAGCCTCTATTCGGGAGATCCCCGCCGCGATGCCGACGCCCGTCCCATCGCCGAGGTGAACAGCCTGGCGGAGCTGGAAGCCCTGGCGGGCGTGGCCAAAGGGGGCGGCAACTGGGGCACCGGGGGGATGACCACCAAGCTCTCCGCGGCCCGCATCGCCACCGCCAGTGGCATTCCGGTGCGGCTGGCCGATGGCCGCGATCCTGCGGTGCTGGAGGCCCTGCTGGCTGGGGCCAACGTGGGCACCCGCTTTCATCCCAGCCCCCAACCCCTGAGCGACCGCAAGGGCTGGCTGGCCCACGCCCTGCTGCCCCAGGGCAGCATCACCGTGGACCGGGGCGCCGAGGAAGCGCTGGTGCAGCAGGGGGCCTCCCTGCTGGCGGTGGGGGTGCAGCAGGTGGAGGGCCACTTCGCCGCCCGGGATGCGGTGCGGCTGCTGGCCCTGGATGGTCGGGAGCTGGCACGCGGTTTATCCGCCCTCAGCAGTGACGACCTGCGCAACGTGATGGGCCAGCGCGGGCTGGTGGTGCACCGCGATCACCTGGTGCTCACCGCTGCCACCTCCCCCGGCTGATCGGCCTGGGTCCAGGCACGGGCCCTACGATTCGACCGAGAGCCCACGGCCCCCATGCGCTTCAGCGACCTGCTCAGCCGGCTGAGCGAAGTGCAATCCGCCGGCGGCCTCCAGCACCTGACCCATCACCTGGGCAGCGATCCCGAGCTGCAGGGTGCCGGCGCCCTCGATCAGGCCGGGGCCGGCCAGCTGAGTTTTCTGGAGCCAGGCAATGCCCTGGCCGCCGCTCTCGGCGGCACGGCCGCTAGTGCGGTGCTCCTGCCGCACCGGGGCGATGAGGCTCCAGCACTGCAAGAGCAGGCCAGTGCCCAGGGGCTGGCCTGGATCGCCCTGGCGGATCCCCGACTGGGCTTCGCCGAGGCCCTGGAGGCCCTCCATCCCCGCCGGCCCAAACCTGCAGGCATCCACCCGAGCGCGGTGATCGACCCCTCTGCGGTGGTGGGCATGGGATCCCACGTTGGGGCCCATGTGGTGATCGGCGCCGAGGTGCAGATCGGCTCCAGCTGCACCCTGCACCCCCATGTGGTGATCTACGAGGACGTGCAGATCGGCGAGGGCTGCGAACTCCACGCCGGTGCCGTGCTGCACCCGGGCTCACGCCTGGCGGCCGGGTGCGTGGTGCACTCCAACGCCGTGATCGGCAGCGAGGGTTTTGGCTTTGTGCCCACCGCCAATGGCTGGCGCAAGATGCCCCAGACCGGCCTGGTGGTGCTGGAAGCCGGTGTGGAAGTGGGCTGCGGCAGCACCATCGATCGCCCCTCGGTGGGAGAAACCCGCATCGGCGCCGGCACCAAGATCGACAATCTCGTGCACGTGGGCCACGGCGTCACCACGGGCCAAGGCTGCGCCCTCGCCGCCCAGGTGGGCATCGCCGGCGGGGCGAAACTCGGCAACGGCGTGATCCTGGCGGGCCAGGTGGGGCTGGCCAACAAGGCCGTGATGGGGGATCGCTCGATCGCTTCCTCCAAATCGGGCATCCACGGCGAGGTGGCCGCAGGCGAGGTGGTGAGCGGTTACCCCGCCATCCCCAACCGGCTGTGGCTGCGCTGTTCCGCCGCCTTCAACAAACTGCCGGAGATGGCCAAGGCCCTGCGCCAGCTGGAGAAGCAGCTGAAGCCCTAACGCTCGGCCGGGATCCGTCCAAGGCCTAGCCTCGCGCCCAGCCCTGAAACACCGCCCCTGGCGGTTCCTACCCCTCCTCACCATGACGTCCAGCTACCGGATCACCCTGCTCCCCGGCGATGGCATCGGCCCGGAGATCACCGCGGTGGCCCGACAGCTGCTGGATGTGGTGAGTGCCAGGCACGGCTTTGCGCTCGTCTACGACGAGCAGCCCATGGGCGGCGCCGCCATCGACGCCACCGGAGAGCCCCTGCCCGCCAGCACCCTGGAGGCTTGCAAGGCCGCCGATGCTGTGCTGCTGGCCGCCATCGGCTCCCCCCAGTACGACAGCCTGCCCCGCGAGCAGCGCCCCGAGACCGGCCTGCTGGGGCTGCGATCCGGCATGGGCCTGTTCGCCAACCTGCGACCGGTGAAGATCATTCCAGCCCTGGTGGAGGCCAGCACCCTCAAGCGGGAGGTGATCGAGGGCGTGGACCTGATGGTGGTGCGCGAGCTCACCGGCGGGGTGTACTTCGGGACCCCGAAGGGTCGGGTTGAAGCCAATGGCCACGTGCGCGGCTTCAACACCATGGCCTACTTCGACTACGAGATCGACCGCATCGCCAAGGTGGGCTTCGATCTGGCGGTGCAACGGGGCGGCAGGCTCTGCAGCGTGGACAAGGCCAACGTGCTGGATGTGAGCCAGCTGTGGCGTGACCGGGTGGAAGCCCTCCATGCCAGCACGTACCCCTCGGTGGAGCTGAGCCACATGTATGTGGACAACGCCGCCATGCAGCTGGTACGCGCCCCAAGGCAGTTCGATGTGCTGCTCACCAGCAACCTCTTCGGCGACATCCTCAGCGACGAGGCCGCCATGCTCACCGGCTCCATCGGCATGCTGCCTTCGGCATCGCTGGGGGCGGAGGGGCCAGGCCTGTTTGAGCCCATCCACGGCTCCGCCCCCGACATCGCCCGCCAGGACAAGGCGAACCCCATGGCCATGGTGCTCAGCGCCGCCATGATGCTCCGGGTTGGACTGCAGCAGGACGCCGCCGCCACGGCCCTCGAAGCCGCCGTGGATGCCGTGTTGGCCACCGGCTACCGCACCGGTGACCTGATGGCCGAAGGCTGTACCCAGCTGGGCTGCCAGGCCATGGGCGACCAGCTGCTGGCAGCCCTGGAGGGCTGAAACGCCTGGCACCAGGGGGCAGACCCACGACCTGCCAAACTCGCCGACAGTTCTGCTGATCCCTGCGCATGTCGAAGCGTCATCCGGTTGTCTCTGTCACCGGCTCCTCCGGCGCCGGGACCAGCACGGTCAAGCGAGCTTTCGAACACATCTTCAAGCGCGAAGGCATCGTGCCCGCCGTGGTGGAGGGGGACAGCTACCACCGCTATGAGCGGGGCCCCATGAAGGAGGCCATGAACGCCGCCCTGGCGAAGGGCGAGAACTTCTCCCACTTCGGCCCTGAGGCCAACCTGTTCGACAAGCTGGGCGAACTGTTCAGCACCTACGGCGAAACCGGCAGCGGCCAGAAGCGCTACTACCTGCACTCCGTGGAGGAAGCCGCTGAGCACAACGGCCGCCTGGGCACCAACCTGGAACCTGGCCAGTTCACCCCCTGGGAACCCATCCCCGCCGGCACCGATCTGCTCTTCTACGAGGGCCTGCATGGCGGCGTGCAGGGTGACGGTTACGACGTGGCCGGACTAGCCGACCTGCTGGTGGGCGTGGTGCCGGTGGTCAACCTGGAGTGGATCCAGAAGATCGCCCGGGACAACAAGGAGCGTGGCTACTCGGCCGAGGCCACGGTGGACACGATCCTGCGCCGGATGCCGGATTACATCAACCACATCTGCCCCCAGTTCAGCCGCACGGACATCAACTTCCAGCGGGTGTCCACCGTGGACACCTCCAACCCGTTCATGATCCGGGATATCCCCACCCCGGATGAATCGTTCGTGATCATCCACTTCCGTAAGGGAGCGCGCGAGAAGTGGGGCATCGACTTCGCCTACCTGCTGGACATGATCCACGAGTCCTTCATGTCCAGCCCCACCTCGATCGTGGTGAACGGCGGCAAGATGGGCTTCGCCATGGAGCTGATCCTCACCCCGATCATTCACCGCATGATCGAGGAGAAAAAGAAACTGTCCTGAGGCTTTTAGCCACTAGTGTGGGTCCGTTAGGCGGACCCGGTGAAGTCAGTACCCGTCCCCTCTACGCCCGGTGGTCCTCCGTCCTTTGTGATTGCGGGGGCCACTGGGCCTTCCGGTCAGGGCCCACGGCCTGACGGTCGTTCTGAGCTGCGCCTGCAGCCCCGCTGGGATCGCATCAACAGTTCCGATGTCATAGGCCGGGCCCGAAGGATTTATTTCACCTACATCGAGCGCTGTCCCAGTGGCCTTGAGCCACTCGGTGTCGTGCTGTCGGGCACGGGCCTGGGCCAGGGCCGGGTGGTGTTCGAACTGCCGGTGCTCCTGCCCGATGAGCAGTACGTGGCGCTTGACCTGGTGCGTGGCCGCTCGCAGAGACTGCGCAGTACCCGAACCACCTACCGCGGCTGATGAGCACCACTGCTGTTGTTGCTGTCCTGGCCGCGGTGCTGGGTGCCTGCGTGGGCAGCTTCCTCAACGTGGTGGCCTGGCGGCTGCCCAGGGAGGAATCGGTGGTGCACCCCCGCAGCCACTGCCCCAACTGCGGCAGCCCACTGCGCTGGTTTGAGAATGTGCCGCTGCTGAGCTGGATGGTGCTGAGGGCCCGCTGCCGCCATTGCGGCAGCGCGATCAGCGCTCGCTACCCCGCTGTTGAGCTGCTCACCGCTGGTCTGTTCGTGGCCACGGCCCTGGGAAACCCCTCTGCTCTGGCCGCGCCCCCCGCCTGGCTGCTGCTGCTGGCGGGCTGGCTGCTGATCGGCCTGCTCATGCCCCTCACCCTGATCGACCTGGACCACCTGTGGCTGCCGGAACCCCTCTGCCGCTGGGGGGTGCTGCTGGGCCTGGCCATCACGGCCATCGCCGGCTTCAGCCAGGGGGAGAGCAGCGGGCGCAGCCTGCTGCTCGAGCATCTCCTGGCGGCCTGTGGCGGACTGCTGGCCATGGAAGGGCTCAGTGGCCTGGCCCAGAAGCTGATGGGCAAGCCCGCCCTGGGTCTGGGCGATGCCAAGCTCACGGCTCTGCTAGGGGCCTGGCTCGGGCTCAGCGGCGTTGGCCTGGCGGTGCTGCTGGCGGTGCTGGCCGGAGCCCTGTTCGGCGGCCTGGGCCTCCTGAGCGGCCGACTCCAACGCGGTCAGCCCTTCCCCTTCGGTCCGTTCCTGGCCGGTGGCGGCCTGGCCGTGTGGATCGGTGGCAACAACGTCTGGCTGCAACAGCTGGGGCCATGGCTGGGCTGGGGAGCCCTTTAATGGTCTGACAACCACCCAAGCCCGGACGCTCCCTGCCTCCATGTCGCTGTTCGACTGGTTTGCCGATCGCCGCAAGACCGCACCGGCGGTTCGCAACCCCCAGGAGGTGAACGAGGAGGACGGGCTCTGGAGCAAGTGCCCGGAGTGCGGGCTGGTGGTGTACCGCAAGGATCTGGCTGCCAATGCCAGCGTCTGCAGCGGTTGTGGCCATCACCACCGCATCTTCAGCGAGGAACGCATCCGCCTGATCGCGGATGAGGGCAGCTTTCAGGCCCTCGATACTGATCTGGCCCCCACCGATCCCCTGGCCTTCAAAGATCGGCGCAGCTACGCCGACCGCATCCGCGACACCCAGCGCTCCACCGGCCTCAAGGACGGTGTGATCACCGGCCTGTGCACCGTGGAGGGCATGCCCCTGGCCCTGGGGGTCATGGATTTCCGCTTCATGGGCGGCTCCATGGGTTCGGTGGTGGGGGAGAAGCTCACCCGCTTGATCGAGACGGCCACGGCGCGCCGTTACCCCGTGCTGATCGTGTGCGCCTCCGGCGGCGCCCGCATGCAGGAAGGGATGCTGAGCCTGATGCAGATGGCCAAGATCTCCGGAGCCCTGGAGCGCCATCGCCAAGCTGAATTGCTCTACATGCCCTTGCTCACCCACCCCACCACCGGTGGCGTGACCGCCAGTTTCGCCATGCTGGGCGACCTGATCCTGGCCGAACCCCGGGCTCTGATCGGCTTCGCCGGCCGTCGGGTGATTGAGCAGACCCTGAGGGAGAAACTTCCCGACGACTTCCAGACCGCTGAATACCTGCAGGAGCACGGCTTCGTGGACCACATCGTGCCGCGCACCAAACTGCGCACCACCCTGGTGGGACTGCTGAAGATGCACGGCTGTGCCAAGGCAGCATCCGTATGAGAGCCCCGCAGCTCCGCAGCGGTGTAGGCAAGCTCCTGGCGGCGCTCTTGGCGCTGGCCGTGCTGCTGCTGAACCCCAACGGCAGCTGGGCCGGACCGGTGGACTGGCAACCGGTGGCCAGCACCGCTGAGGGAAAGCAATGGTGGGATGCCGGCAGCCTGCGCATCAGCAAGGCGGGCAACCTCTCCGTGCTGAGCCGCTTTCAGCCGGCAATGCCGCAACCCGATCCGGGTGCCGAGCAGAGCCGCCCCCAGCGCCCTCCGGCCAGCGATCTCTACGTGATGGAGATCGATTGCGGCCAGAACCTGTTCCGCGACACCTCCATCAATGGCCTGCCGCAATGGGGAAGCCAGTGGCAGCCGGCCAGTAACGATGGACTGATCGAGGAAACCATTCAGGCGGTCTGCGCCGCCGGGGCCACCCTGCTGGCTGGATCCTGATCCCTCCGCCCGCCATCACCAAGCCGCCGCCATGATCGACACCGCTCCTTCGTTGCAACCCCTGCGGGTGGCCGTGGCCGGCCTCGGTTTCGGCGAGAAGGTGCACCTGCCGGCCCTGCGGGACTGCCCCTTCACCGAGCCCGTGGCCCTCTGGCACCCACGCCGCGAGCGGCTCGAGCAGGCCTGCGCCACCGCCAACTTGCCCGGCACCAGCGAATTCGAGGCCCTGCTGGCGGATCCCCGGGTGGAAGCCCTGGTGATTGCCACCCCGCCGGGCCCTCGCTTTGCCCTGGCCCAGGCGGCCATTGCCGCTGGCAAGCACCTGCTGCTCGAGAAGCCGGTGGCCCTGGAGGCCGCCCAGATCCAGGAGCTGCAACGCCAGGCCCTGGCGGCCGGCGTGAGCGTGGCCGTGGATTTCGAATACCGCGCCGTGCCCCTGTTCATGCAGCTCAAGGCCCTACTGGATCAGGGCGCCATCGGCACACCCTGGCTGGTGAAACTCGACTGGCTGATGGGCAGCAGGGCCGATGGAACGCGGCCCTGGAACTGGTATTCGCAGCGGGCTGCCGGCGGGGGCGTGCTCGGATCCCTCGGCACCCATGCCTTCGACACCCTGCACTGGCTAGTGGGACCGGCGCGAAGCGTGGGCGCCCAGCGCAGCATGGCCATTCCCCAGCGCCCCCTGGGCGATGGCAGCGGACGCCTGGCCGCTGTGGATGCCGAGGACATCGCCCTGCTGCAGCTGGAGCTTGAGGCCGCCAGCGGACGCCGCCTGCCGGCCCAGGTGAGCCTGGCCTCGGTGACCCGACCAGGGCGCGGGTACTGGATCGAGATCTACGGGAGCGAGGGCACCCTGGTGCTCGGCTCCAGCAACCAGAACGACTACGTCCATGGCTTTCAGCTCTGGCAGGCCCAGGGCAGCGGAGCACTGCAGGAGATCAGCCCGGATCCAGCCCTGGCCTTCGCCCACACCTGGCCCGATGGCCGTGTGGCCCCCGTGGGACGCCTGATTGGCTGGTGGGCGGAGGCGGCCCGCGCCGGCCGGCCGATGGTGCCAGGCCTGGTAGAGGCCGTCCACAGCCAGGCCATCAGCGATCTCGCCCTAGCTGCTGCGGATACGGGGCTACGCCAAGAATTCTGACAACGAGGCGCCGGTTAGGATCGCCCGCATTCACCCCTCGAGGTCTCCCCCATGGCGCTGGTACCGCTTCGCCTGCTGCTCGACCATGCCGCTGAAAACGGCTATGGC
>CANHMF010000068.1 GCA_947461705.1 Synechococcaceae cyanobacterium | reverse complement strand
GGGTCAACAAGCTGGAGCTGATCCCGCTGGAGGAGCTGGGCCGCCCCCGCATCGATGTGGTGGTGAACTGCAGTGGCGTGTTCCGCGATCTGTTCATCAACCAGATGGCCTTGATCGACCAGGGCGTGAAGATGGCCGCCGAGGCCGACGAGCCCCTGGAGATGAACTTCGTGCGTCGTCACGCCCAGGAACAGGCCGAGGCCCAGGGCGTGTCCCTGCGGGATGCCGCCACGCGGGTGTTCTCCAACGCCAGCGGCAGCTACAGCTCCAACGTGAACCTCGCCGTGGAGAACAGCACCTGGGAGGAGGAGAACGAACTGCAGGAGATGTATCTCTCCCGCAAAACCTTCGCCTTCAACGCCGATAACCCCGGCGAGATGAACCAGAACCGCGAGGTCTTCGAATCGGCGATGAAAACCGCCGACGTGACCTTCCAGAACCTGGATTCAGCGGAGATCTCGCTCACCGATGTGAGCCACTACTTCGACTCCGACCCCACCAAGCTGATCCAGGGCCTCCGGGACGACGGCAAGGCGCCCTCGAGCTACATCGCTGACACCACCACGGCCAATGCCCAGGTGCGCTCCCTGAGCGAGACCATCCGCCTGGATTCCCGCACCAAGCTGCTCAATCCCAAGTGGTACGAGGGCATGCTCAACTCCGGCTACGAGGGCGTGCGGGAAGTGGCCAAGCGGCTCAACTTCACCCTGGGCTGGAGTGCCACCAGCGGTGCTGTGGACAACTTCGTGTACGAAGAGGCCAACGACACCTTCATCAACGACCCGGAGATGCGCCAGCGGCTGATGGATCTCAATCCCCACAGCTTCCGCCGCATCGTGGGCACCCTCTTAGAGGTGAACGGTCGCGGTTACTGGGAAACCTCCGACGAGAACATCCAGCAACTCCAGGAGATCTACCAGGAGATCGAAGACCGGATCGAGGGCGTCACCACCTAGGGCCGGCGCCAGAGGGCGTCAGCCATGCGTGCGGTGTCCACCATCGGCCTGCCGTCGTGGACCCGCACCACATCAGCCCCTGCCGCCACGCACTTGGCCACCACAGCCGCGGTGCCCCAGATGCGTGCCTTGGCCCTGGGCTGATCCAGCACCGCGCCGATGAAGCGCTTGCGCGAGGGACCCACCAACAACGGAACCCCTTCAGCACGCAGCAGCGGCAAACCATCCAGGAGCTCCAGGTTCTGCTCCGTGGTCTTGGCGAAGCCGAGGCCCGGATCCCAGATCAGTTGGCCATGGCTGACGCCGGCCGCCAAAGCCCGATCGCTGGAAGCCAGCAGCGCTTCGCGCACACCAGCCACCACCCCGGCATGGCCGTAGTCCGTCAGGCCATCCATGCTGGAACTGTCGCCGCGGGAGTGCATCAGCACATAGGGGCAGGCGGCAGCCGCCACGAGGGCCAGCATGGCGGGATCGCGCTGGCCACCGCTCACATCGTTGATCCAGTCGGCCCCGGCCTCCAGGGCGGCGGCGGCCACAGGGGCGCGGAAGGTGTCCACGGAGATCACCGGCTGGCGCCGGGAGTCCGGGGTGTCGCCCCGGGCAGGACAGCGCAGCACACCGGCATCGATGGCTTCACGGATCAGCCTGAGCGCCGGTAACAACCGGCGCAGTTCCCGCTCGGGCCCCACATCCTCGGCCCCAGGCCGGGTGCTCTGCCCGCCCAGATCCAAGATGTCCACCCCTTCCGCCACCAGCCGCTGCGCCTGGGCCAGGGCCCGGAGGGGCTGATCGAACTGGCCGCCGTCGCTGAAGGAATCGGGGGTGAGGTTGATCACCCCCATCACATAGGTGCGCCGGCCCCATAACAAGGCCATCAGGCCGCTACGGGCACCTGGTAATTGGCGATGCGGGCAAAGCCCTCGGGATCAAGGGAGGCGCCGCCCACCAGAACGCCGTCGATGTCGCTCTGGGCCATCAGTTGATCAATGTTGCCAGGGTTCACCGAACCGCCGTACTGGATCACCACCTCGGGGTAGCCCACCCACTGCCGCACCAGGCCACAGATGCGGTTGGCCTCAGCGGCCTCGCAGGTTTTGCCGGTGCCGATGGCCCAGATGGGCTCATAGGCCACGATCAGGCGGGCGGGATCGAGGCCATCGATGCCCTGTTCCACCTGGCGACGGATCACCCGCTCCGCCTCGCCGGCCTCCCGCTGCGAATCACTCTCGCCAACGCAGAGGATGGGAATCATCCCCGCCTTCTGGGCCGCCCGGGCCCTCAGATTGATCTGCTCGTCGGATTCGCTGTAGTACTTGCGGGGCTCGCTGTGGCCCACGATCGCGTGGCTCACCCCATGCTCGAGCAACATCGGCGCCGAAATCATGCCGGTGAAGGCACCTTTGCCCTCCCAGTGAATGTTCTGGGCACTCACGTGGATGCCGGTGCCAGCCAGGGAGGCCCCAAGGGTGGCGATGGCCGTGAAGGGGGGCGCCAGCACCACCTCACGATCAGGGGGCAGGGCAGCCACCAGAGGCTTGAAGGCGTCGGCAAAGGCCTGCGCTTCGGCACAGGTCATGTGCATCTTCCAGTTGCCTGCAATGACGGCCTTGCCCACAGCGTCCAAGGGGGTCTAAGAGCCCCCCAACCTAGAGGCTGACCCGATCAAGGCTGATCGAGCCGCTCCGGTACGACAAAGGTGCCCCCGTAGAGCTCCACCCGATCGCCTGGCTTGAGCTTGCGGCCCCGGCGGGTTTCCTGGAAGCCGTTCACCCGCACCTCGCCAATCTGGATGCGTTGCTTGGCTTCGCCGCCAGTGCCCACAAGGCCCTGCCACTTGAGGAATTGATCGAGGCGGATGGGCTCGGGAGCAGGGGCCAAAAAAGCGCTGATAGCTTGCCCTGATGCTCGCACCCCCCTCGGCCGGCTTCCGGCGTTTGCTGCCTCTGCTGCAGCCCCACCGCCGCACGCTGCTGACTGGCGGCCTGTGCATGCTCGTGTTCGTGGCCTGCTGGCCGCTGCTGGCCTGGCTGGCGGGTCAGCTGATCCCCGCCATCGGGGCCGGTGATTTCGGCCAGGTGCTGCGGGTGATCGGCCTGGCCCTGTCGGTGTTCATGCTGCAGAAACTGGCCCAGTTCGGCCAGGACACGCTGCTGGCGGACCCCGCCCTGCAGGTGAGCCAGGAATTGCGGCGGCGGCTGTTTGCCCGGCTGCAGCGCCTGGAGTTCGGAGCCCTCGAAAAACTCTCCGCCGGGGATCTCACCTACCGCCTCACCGAGGACGCCGACCGCGTCGGCGAGGTGATCTACAAGACCATTCAGGACACCACGCCCTCCGCCCTGCAGCTGGTGGTGGTGTTCGGCTACATGGTGTGGCTCGACTGGAAGCTGTCGCTGGGAACGCTGCTGCTGGCCCCCCTGGTGGCGGTGCTGGTGAGTCTGTTCGGCGCCAGGGTGATGGGGGCGGCCGAACGCAGCCAGAAGCAGGTGAGCGAGTTGGCCTCCCTGTTGGGCGAGGCCATCGGCGGCCTGCCCCTGGTGCGTGCCTTTGCCGCGGAACCCTGGCTACAGCAGCGCTTTGAAACCGAGATTGATCTGCACCGCAGGGCCCGCTATCGCACCCAGCGCCTGCTGGCCCTGCAGTATCCAGTGGTGGGCTTCCTTGAAGCGGCAGGGATCCTGGCAGTGCTGCTGATGGGAGCCGCCCGCATCCAGAGCGGCGATCTCAACGGCCAGGGGTTCAGCAGCTATGTGGCAGCCCTGCTGATGCTGATCGACCCCATCAGCCACCTCACCACCAACTTCAACGAATTCCAGCAGGGCCAGGCCTCGCTGCGGCGGCTCCGCGAGATCGAACAGGAGGCCGTGGAACCGCCGGACCGCGCCGGTGCCCGCTCCCTCGGCCAGGTGCAGGGTGAGCTGGTGCTGGAGCAGGTGAGCTTCGGCTACGACCCCGCCCAGCCGGTGTTGCACCAGCTCAGCCTGCGGGTTGCACCGGGCCAGGTTGTGGCCCTGGTGGGGCCGTCCGGGGCTGGCAAGAGCACCCTGTTCTCGCTGCTGCTGCGCTTCAACAGCGCCCAGAGCGGCCGGGTGTTGCTGGATGGCCAGGATCTGGCCGACCTCAAGGCTGCGGAATTGCGCAAGGCCGTGGCCCTGGTACCCCAGCAGAGCAACGTGTTCTCCGGCACGGTGGCCGAGGCCATCGCCTTTGGCCGGCCCGCCAGCCTCGAGCAGATTCAGGAAGCCGCACGGCTAGCCAATGCCGATGGCTTCATCGAGGCCCTGCCAGACGGCTACCACGCCAGGGTGGAGGAGCGGGGCAGCAACTTCTCCGGCGGCCAGCTCCAGCGCCTGGCCATCGCCCGGGCCGTACTGGGGGATCCGGCGGTGATGCTGCTGGACGAAGCCACCAGCGCCCTGGATGCAGAGGCCGAAGCCGCTGTGCAACGGGGCCTGGATCGGGCCATGGCCGGCCGCACGGTGCTGGTAATCGCCCACCGCCTCGCCACCGTTCAGGAAGCCGATTCGATTGTTGTGCTGGAGAACGGCAGGGTTGTGGACCAGGGCAACCACGACCTCCTGATCGGCAGACCCGGCCGCTACCGCGATCTGTGCGAGCGACAACTGATCCGCGGCGCTTAGCATTGGCTCAGGTGATCGGCAGGGGGCGGTTGAGCCCATGACCCAGTGGGAATACCGAGTGATCCACATCAACGTGGAGAGCAAGAACCCGCCTCAGCCCCCGGATGCCCAAGTGGCCAGTGAGCACCTGGGCGGTGCCCTGAGCCCGGAGTTCATAGCCAGAGAATTCCCGGAGCTCTATGGCTCCGGACAAGCCCAGCGAACGTTCAAGCATCCCGCCGAACAGCTCCAGTACTTCCTCAACCTGCTGGGCAAGGAGGGCTGGGAGATGTCGGACTCCTGCCAGGTCGGGAGGCTGTTGATGTTCTTCTTCAAGCGGCCGCTGCGGCCCCTTCCCAAGTTGATCGCCGCCGGCGACGAGTCGTCCCAGGCGCCTTAACCTGATCGGGCAACACGTTTGTCGTCGTGACCGACTCCGCCGCCCAGCAACCCCCCGTGCTCACCTTCGAGGGCAAGCGCTACGACCTCAACACCCTGCCCGACGAGCTGAAGGAACTGGTGCGCGGCATGCAGGTGGCCGACGCCCAACTGCGGATGCATGAGGACACCCTGAAGGTGCTGGCCGTCGGCCGCCAGTCCATGGCCATGCAACTGAATGAGCGGCTCCAGAGCATCACCCCTCTGCCGGACTGAGCCCTGGCTGGAGTGAACCTCGGGCTGGTCAGCCGATCGGCAAGCCCCGTTCGTTGAACATGCCCTCAAACAGCACCGAGCTCAGGTAGCGCTCACCGGAATCCGGCAGCACCACCACGATGGTCTTGCCGGCCATGGCCTCTTCCTGGGCCAGGCGCAAGGCCGCCACGGTGGCCGCACCGCAGCTGATGCCGGCCAGGATGCCCTCCTCCTTCATCAGCCGGCGCGCCATGGCCACGGCCTCCTCGTCACTCACCTGCTCCACCCGATCCAACAGACCGAGATCGAGGTTGCCCGGCACGAAACCGGCGCCGATGCCCTGGATCTTGTGGGGCCCAGGCTGAATCGCCTGGCCGCCCCGGGTCTGGCTGATCACGGGGCTGTTGTTGGGCTCCACCGCCACGGACACGAGCGGCTTGCCCAGGGTGGTCTTGATGTAACGGCTCACCCCGGTGATCGTGCCGCCGGTGCCCACACCCGCCACCAGCACGTCAACCTCGCCATCGGTGTCGTTCCAGATTTCCGGGCCGGTGGTGTCGTGGTGAATCTGGGGATTGGCGGGATTCACGAACTGCTGCAGCAGCACGAAACGCTCCCGATCGCTCGCCGCGATCTCCTTGGCCCGGTTCACGGCCCCGGTCATCCCCAGCCGGCCCTCGGTGAGCTCGAGCCTGGCGCCATAGGCCGTGAGCAACTTGCGCCGCTCCAGGCTCATGGTTTCCGGCATGGTGAGCGTGAGGGGGATGCCCTTGGCGGCCGCCACAAAGGCCAGCGCAATGCCGGTGTTGCCGCTGGTGGGCTCGATGATTTCCTTGCCAGGCCCCAGCAGGCCATCCCGTTCGGCCGCCGCGATCATGGCCGCGCCGATCCGGCACTTCACCGAATAGGCCGGGTTGCGGCCCTCGATCTTGGCCAGCACCCGCGCCTTGGCTCCCTCGGTAACCCGATGGAGTTCCACCAGCGGAGTGCGGCCAATGGTGAGGCTGTTGTCGCTGAAGATCGCGGCCATCGAGCTGGGGGACAACGGAATCAGAACTGGAGGCACCCTAGGGAGGGCACAGCCCAGCAGCCAATAGCGCCCTTAACCTGTAGGCCAATTGTGTTCTCGGCATGAACCCCAACACGCTGCGCTGGATCACTGCCGTTCTGCTGTTCCTGGCGGCAGCCGCCTCGATCGCCCTGCCGTTCCTCTCGGCCACGGCCCTCACCCTCAGCATCGGCGTGATCGCCGCCGTGGCGGGTGTGAGCCAACTGCTGCGGATCGGCCAGGCCGAGGGCGCCAAGGGCAAGCTGTTCCGCGCCCTCTCCGGCCTCTTTTATGTGGTGGCCGGCATCTGGGTGGTGGCCTATCCGGTGGAGAGCGAAGTAAGCCTCACCCTGTTCGTGGGCCTGCTGCTGATCTTCGAAGGGGTGATGGAACTGGCGGCGGCTGCAGCCAGCAAGGCAGAAGCCCGGGGTTTGGTGCTGGCCGATGGCGTGGTCACCGCGGTGTTGGGCGGATTGCTGGTGGCCGAATGGCCCAGCGACAGCCTCTGGGCCGTGGGCATGCTGTTTGGCATCTCGCTGTTCTTCTCCGCGGTGCGGCTGGTGAGCGCCCCAACCCCGGCCGCTTGAGCTCAGAGCAGCTTCACCACATCCACGGGCTGGCCATACACCGCTTTGATCTGCTTGGCGGCAGCCACGGCCCGCTCGTGGGTGTGAAAGGTCCAGGCCTGCTGGGCATCGGCCACCTGTTCGATGTGCTCATCGCCCCCGGCCACGCCCAGGAACCCCTGGTCTCCGGGGGAACAGAGGGCATAGCGCTCGGGCTGGGCGCCCCCGCCACCGTGGTGGGCGTCAATCCAGGGACGCCAGAGGTTCATCGTCATGGCCAACCGTTCACGGGTCGTTCCCATGGATTAGCGACGATTCGGCCACTGCGGGGCCGGAACCGTCCCGCACCACAGGCAACTTCATGAACCGGCTGATCGTGGTGGGGGCTGGCCCTGCGGGCCTGAGCCTGGCCCTGCAACTGGCAGAAGCCGGCCTGCCGGTGAGTCTGGTGGAAGCCAGCACCGCCTTCAGCCGTCAATTCCGGGGCGACGGCCTGATGCCCTCGGGCCTCGAAGCCCTGGCCCGGATGGGGCTGTGGCCGCTGCTGCAGGAGTTGCCCCAGCGCCCCCTGGAAGGCTGGAGCATTTGGCTGGAGGGCCGCGAGTTGTTCCAGGCCGAGGAGCCCATGGGAGCGCTGCAGCCCTGCCGGCTGGTGTCCCAGGCGGCCCTGCTTGAGGCGATGCTGCAGCGGGCCGTGACGTTGCCGACTCTCCGCTGGTACCCCGGCCAGGCCGTGCGCGATCTCCTGTACAGCGGCGATCGCATCAGCGGGGTGCGCCTGGCCAATGGCCAGGCCTTGGCGGGGGATCTGGTGGTGGGGGCCGATGGACGCCAGTCGTTGGTGCGCCAACGGGCCGGACTGCAGCTGGAAACCTCCAGTCCCGAGATCGATGTGCTGTGGTTCCGGCTGCCTGCCCCGCCACGCCTGCTGCGGCACAACCGTTTTCTCACCCTGGTGGCGGGCGGCCACATCGCCAGCGCGTTTGTGGCCCCCAACGGGGAGCTGCAACTGGGCTGGGTGCTGCAACAGCCCGGCGAGCCTCTGCCCCCAGGCCAAACCTGGGCGGAGGCCTTTGCCGGCCTGGCGCCAGCCTGGCTGGCCGAGCACATCCGCGCCCATGCGCCCGCCCTGCAGGGGCCCATCCGCCTGGGCGTGCAGGTGGGCTGCGCCCCCCAGTGGCAGCGGCCGGGCCTGTTGCTGTTGGGCGATGCGGCCCATCCGATGAGCCCAGTGCGGGCCCAGGGGATCAACATGGCCCTGCGCGACAGCTGCGTGGCAGCCCGGGAATTGATCACCCTGTGGCAGGCGAGCACAGCAGCCAGGGCCAGGTCCACGCCCGAAGCTGCAGCGCTGGATCGCGCCCTGGAGCGGATTCAGGCCCTGCGCCAACCGGAGATCAGGGCCATGCAGCGGCTCCAACAGGCGGAGGCCCAGCAGGGCCACCTGATCGCCAGCCAGCCCCTGCTGCGCCACACCCTGGCTGCCCTGGCCCCTGTCGCTGGGCCTGTGGCGCGCTGGAGCTGGATACGACGCCAACAGCCCCTGCGCCTGGGCCTGAGCGCAAGCCTGCCGTCAACGGTGCTCCGCTGATCCCTCGGGGGGATCGAGCTGGGCCGAAAGCAGCTCCACCACCACCTCTGCCAGACAACGACCAGACCGATCAGCCCGCCGCTGCAGCCGCACGATCATCTCAGCCGGCAGCTCCAGCTCAAGCCGCCGCGGGAACAGACTGGGATCAAACTCCGTCATGAGCTGAAGCAACCACCGAACAAGTGCTTCAGGCAGCGCTCAGAATCAGCTCTTTTTCGAGGTGACATCCAGATCGTAAGCACCTTTATGTTTGAGGTAAAAACGAACAGCTTCGGCAAGAATAGAGCCGAGACTTTTGCTCTCGAGGATGCCCAAGAGCTTGAGCGCCCGATGATCTTCATCGGGCACCGCAATGGTGATCCGGGGCATTGATGGAGATTAATTCCTAGTACCCACAATATCCCCGAGAGGCCAAGCCCTGAAAGGATGCACTGCATCTGCACTAATGCACAAACACAGCATTTGCACCACCTCCAGTCAGCATGATCTGCACGACTTTCAGTGGTAAAGGCGGTTGACGGCCGGCATAAAAAAGCACCAGCCGAAGCCGGTGCCCTGTGCCGCTGCAGCGCAGCCGTTGGTCTATGGGAAGCTCAGCGCACGAAGAGCATTTCCTGGTAGGTGGGGAAAGGCCAGGCCGTGTCATCCACCAGCACCTCGAGACCATCCACGGCGGCGCGCAACTCACCCATCAACGGCATCAGCTGATCGGCGCAGTGGCGCATGTGGGCGATGGCACCGTGGGGAGCGGAACCGAGGGCGGTTTCCAGGGCCGTGGCACGATCCAGCACTTGCTGGTTGAGGGCAGCGATCTGCTGGGCCACAGCACGGGAGGGCGACAGGCCAATCGACTCCTGCTCCTGCAGGGATCCAGCCAGCTCGCCGAGGTAGGTGGTGACGGCGGGATACACCTGGGTGCGGGCCATGCGGAGGGCCAACTTGGCCTCCACTTCAATGGCGAGGCAATACTGCTCGGCGTACACCTCGAAGCGGCTCTCCAGCTCCACCGGGCTCAGCACGCTGTGGCGGGCGAACAGATCCCGCACCTCCGGGCGCTGGAGCACGGGCAAGGCATCGGCACTGGTGCGCAGGTTCTCGAGGCCACGCTCATGCACAGCCTTGTGGTGCCACTCGCTGGAGTAGCCATCACCGCCGAAGATCACGTTGCCGTGGTCCTGGGTGATCTGCTGCAGCACGGCGAAGGCTGCCGATTCCACGCTTTCGCCAGCGGCCAGCCGACCCTCCAGCTGGTCAGCCATCCAGCCCAGGGAGTCCGCCAGGATCGTGTTCAGGGCCACCAGCGGACCAGCCACGGACTGACCGGAGCCCACGGCGCGGAACTCGAAGCGATTGCCGGTGAAGGCGAACGGGGAAGTGCGGTTGCGATCGCCGGCATCCTTGGGGAATTCCGGCAGGCTGTCCACGCCGAGGCGCATCACACCACCGCTGGCGGAGCTCTTCAGCTCACCGGCCTTGATCTGGTTGAACACATCCTCGAGCTGGCTGCCGAGGTACATGGAAATAATTGCCGGAGGGGCCTCGTTGGCACCCAGGCGATGGTCGTTGCTGGCGGTGGCGATCACAGCCCGCAGCAGGGGGCCATACTGGTGCACGCCCCGAATCACACCGCCGCAGAACAGCAGGAACTGCATGTTCTCGTGGGGGGTGTGGCCGGGATCCAGCAGGTTGCCCTGGGTGCTGTTGCCGATCGACCAGTTCACGTGCTTGCCACTGCCGTTCACGCCGGCGAAGGGCTTCTCGTGCAGCAGACAGGTGAACCCGTGGCGCTTGGCGGTGCTCTTCAGCACCGTCATGATCAATTGCTGGTGATCGGTAGCCACGTTGGCGGCTTCGTACACCGGGGCAATCTCGAACTGGCCCGGAGCCACCTCGTTGTGGCGGGTCTTGGCCGGCACCCCCAGGCGGTAGAGCTGATCCTCCACGTCCTGCATGAACACCTGGACGCGCTCGGGGATGGCGCCGAAGTAGTGGTCATCGAACTGCTGGCCCTTGGCCGGCGGCGCACCGAAGAGGCTGCGACCGGCGAGCTGCAGGTCGGGCCGCAGGGACATGAAGGCGTTGTCCACCAGGAAGTATTCCTGCTCGGCACCGCAACTGGAGTTGATAGGCGCCACCTCCTGGTTGCCCAGGAGCTTGAGCAGGCGCTGGGCCTGGGCATTCACCGCCGCGTTGGAGCGCAGCAGCGGTGTCTTCTTGTCGAGGGCCTCACCGGTCCAGGACACGAACACGGTGGGGATGCAGAGGGTCACCCCATTGGGGGTGCGCATCAGCCAGGCGGGGCTGGTGACATCCCAGGCGGTGTAACCACGGGCCTCGAAGGTGGAACGCAAGCCGCCGTTGGGGAAGGAGGAGCCATCGGGCTCGCCCTGCACCAGCAACTTGCCGGTGAACTCGGTAATCGCCCGCCCATCGCCCTTGGGCACGATGAAACCGTCGTGCTTCTCGGCGGTGAGGTTGGTGAGCGGGTAGAAAACGTGGGCGTAATAGAGGGCACCACGGCTGGTGGCCCACTCCTTCATCGCCATGGCCACGGAGTCGGCCACCGAGGGATCGAGCTTGCCGCCCTCACGGATCGTCTTCTGGATCGACTTGAACACGCTGCGGGGCAGCGCCTCCTTCATCTTGTCGAGGGTGAAGACATCACTGGCCCAGATCTCGCTGAGGGCCGAGGCCGGCTGCACGGCCGCAGGCTTGCGACGCTGAATGGTCTGAAGGGCAGCGAAGCGCTCAGGGCTGGGCATTTTGAACAAGATCCAATGGGACTATGGAAGGGCGCCGTGGCGACCTTTTTGGTATCAGCAGATACCAATTTAGAGGCTGACTCAGCCGGGGGGACGCAGGGTGCGCCAGCAACCGCTGGCGGTGCTTACCTCCACCCCGATGCCCACGGGTTCGGCACTCACGTTGTTCAGCCACCAGCTCTGGGCCTCGGCCCAGGCGGCGTCAAGAGAGTCATAGAG
>CANHMF010000067.1 GCA_947461705.1 Synechococcaceae cyanobacterium | reverse complement strand
GTGATGCGTCAGGTGGAGCACCGCCGCGCCAAGGAGGCCGAGCGCCAGGCTGCCCTCAAGGCCGAGGCCGTGGCCTTCCGCACCGCCCTGGACACCATCGGCCGCTTCACGGTGAAGAAGCAGACCGGCGGCGACGACGTGCTGTTCGGCACCGTGACCAACGGCGACGTGGCTGAGGCCATCGAATCCGCCACCAAGAAGGAAGTGGACCGCCGCGACATCATCGTTCCCGAAATCCACCGCACCGGCAACTACAAGGTGCAGGTGAAGCTGCACTCGGAAGTCACGGCCGAGATCAACCTGGAAGTGGTGAGCCACTGAGCGCACCCGACCTCAGCGTCAGCCCACTCCCCCAGCTGATCCTTGGGGGCTTGAGCACCTGCCTGGTCGCCCCAGAATGACAACCCCCATGCCGTCAGGCCCCTCGGGTCTGGCGGCGTTTTGTTGGATCCCTCCTCATCCCGAGCAGCCCAGCCCACCATGGTGAGCGTTCCCCTGGCCAATTCAGATGAAAGCCGGGGGCGCCTGGGTAACCGGGGCCGCCAGCGGGAGGAGGCGAACTTCGAGGCCCTGCCCGATTCGGTGCCGCCCCAGAACCTGGAGGCCGAAGAGGCCGTGCTGGGCGGCATCCTGCTCGACCCGGATGCCATCGGCCGGGTGGCCGATGTGCTGCAGCCGGAGGCCTTCTATCTCAGCGCTCACCGGGAGATCTACCGCACCGCCCTGATGCTGCACGGCCAGGGCAAACCCACCGACCTCACCGCCATGACGGCCTGGCTGGCGGATACCGGCGCCCTGGAGAAGGTGGGCGGTAGCGGCCGGCTGGTGGAACTGGTGGAGCGCACCCTCTCCACCGCCTCGATCGACCAGGTGGCCCGCCTGGTGATGGATAAGTTCCTGCGCCGCCAGCTGATCCGCTCCGGCAACGAGGTGATCCAGCTGGGCTTCGACCAGAGCAAGCCCATGGAGCAGGTGCTTGATGAGGCCGAGGCCAAGATCTTCGCCATCAGCCAGGAAAAACCCAGCACTGGCCTCACCCCCACGGCGGAAATCCTCACCGCCACCTTCAACGAGATCGAGAGCCGCTCCCTGGGCACGGCGGTGGCCGGCATCCCGGTGAACTTCTACGACCTGGACGCCATGACCCAGGGCCTGCAGCGCAGCGACCTGATCATCGTGGCCGGCCGCCCCGCCATGGGCAAAACCGCCATCACCCTCAACCTGGCCAAGAACGTGGCCCAGCTGCACAACCTGCCGGTGTGCGTGTTCAGCCTGGAGATGAGCAAGGAGCAGCTCACCTACCGCCTGTTGGCCATGGAAGTGGGGATCGAGAGCGGCCGCCTGCGCACCGGACGGCTCAACCCGGAAGAGTGGCCCCTGCTGGGCCAGGGGATCAGCACCCTGGGCCAGATGCCCATCTACATCGACGACAAGCCCAATTCAGGCGTGCTGGAGATGCGCTCGTTGTGCCGGCGGCTGATGGCCGAAAGCGGCAAGGAACTGGGCCTGATCGTGATCGACTACCTGCAGCTGATGGAGGGATCCGGCTCCGACAACCGGGTGCAGGAGCTCTCCCGCATCACCCGGGGGCTCAAGCAGATGGCCCGCGAACTCAACGTGCCGGTGGTGGCCCTCTCCCAGCTCAGCCGTGGCGTGGAGGCCCGCACCAACAAGCGCCCAATGCTCTCCGACCTGCGGGAATCCGGCTCAATCGAACAGGACGCCGACCTGGTGCTGATGATCTACCGCGATGAGTACTACAACCCCGACACCCCGGACCGGGGCATCACCGAGGTGATCCTCACCAAGCACCGCAACGGCCCCGTGGGCACCGTGAAACTGCTGTTTGAACCCCAGTACACCCGCTTCCGCAACCTGGCCGCCCCGGGCGGGCTCTGATCAGGCTCCGCCACCAACACCCTCCAGGGGCTGGGCCATACATTGAAGCCATGGCCTTCACCGCTCCCCCCACCGAGTCCTTTGATGTGATCGTGGTGGGGGGCGGCCATGCCGGCTGCGAGGCCGCCCTCACCGCGGCGCGGCTGGGGCTACACACTGCCCTGTTTTCCCTCAACCTCGATCGCATCGCGTGGCAGCCCTGCAACCCAGCCGTGGGCGGGCCGGCCAAGAGCCAGCTGGTGCACGAGGTGGATGCCCTGGGCGGCGTGATCGGCCGCCTGGCCGATGCCACGGCCCTGCAGAAGCGGGTGCTGAACGCCAGTCGTGGCCCGGCCGTGTGGGCCCTGCGCGCGCAAACCGACAAGCGCCAGTACGCCCGCCAGATGCTGCAGCTGCTGCAGCACAGCCCCAACCTGGCCCTGCGTGAAGCCATGGTGACGGGGCTGGAGGTGGACGGTGCGGCAGACGGCGGTGGCCGAATCATCGGCGTGCGGACCTATTTCGGCAGCGTCTACGCCGCACCGGCCGTGATCCTCACCACGGGCACCTTCCTGGGGGGCCAGATCTGGGTGGGGAACCAGTCGATGCCGGCCGGCCGCGCCGGCGAGCAGCCCGCCGAGGGGCTCACCGAGGCCCTCGAGGCCCTGGGGTTCAGCATGGGCCGCCTCAAAACCGGCACCCCCGCCCGGGTAGATCGCCGCAGTGTGGCCCTCGACCAGCTGGAGGAGCAACCCAGCGATGCCGCCGATCGCTTCTTCTCCTTTGATCCGGCGGCCTGGGTGAGCGGTGAGCAGATGAGCTGCCACATCACCCGCACCACGGCGGCCACCCATCAATTGATCCGCGACAACCTGCACCTCACGCCGATCTACGGCGGCTTCATTGACAGCAAGGGCCCCCGCTATTGCCCCTCGATCGAAGACAAGATCGTGCGCTTCGCCGACAAGGAGAGCCACCAGATCTTCCTGGAGCCAGAGGGCAGGGACACCCCCGAGCTCTACATCCAGGGCTTCTCCACGGGCCTGCCGGAACGGCTGCAACTGGAGCTGCTGCGCACCCTGCCGGGACTGGAGCAGTGCGTGATGCTGCGGCCCGCCTACGCGGTGGACTACGACTACCTGCCCGCCACCCAGCTCAAGCCCTCGCTGGAAACCAAACGGGTGCAAGGCCTGTTCAGCGCCGGCCAGCTCAACGGCACGACGGGCTACGAGGAGGCCGCCGCCCAGGGGCTCGTGGCCGGCCTCAACGCCGCCCGGCAGGTGCGCGGCCAAGAGCCTGTGCACTTCCCGCGGGAAGGCAGCTACATCGGCACGATGATCGACGACCTGATCACCAAGGATCTGCGCGAGCCCTATCGGGTGCTCACCAGCCGCAGTGAATACCGGCTGGTGCTGCGGGGCGACAACGCCGACCGGCGCCTCACCCCCCTGGGCCGCGACCTGGGCCTGATCGATGACCGCCGCTGGGACCTCTACACCCGCAAACAGGAGGCGATCGAGGCCGAAAAGCACAGGCTCGAAACGGTGCGTCTCAAGGGCAGCGACCCTGCGGCCCCAGCCGTGGAGGCCGCCACCAGCGCCCCCATCAAGGGCTCCATCACCCTGGCCGACCTGCTGCGCCGCCCCGGCTTCCACAGCACCGACCTGGTGCAGCACGGCCTGGCCGATGCCCAGCTCCCCCAGGACGTGCGCGAGGGGGCTGAGATCGACATCAAATACAGCGGCTACCTGGCCCGCCAGCAGCAGCAGATCAACCAGGTGAAAAAACAGGAGCACCGCCCCATCCCCGCGGAGGTCCCCTACGCGGCCATCGGCACCCTCTCCAAGGAGGCCCGCGAGAAGCTGGCAGCGATACAGCCCCACAGCCTGGGCCAGGCCTCCCGCATCCCCGGGGTCAGCCCCGCCGACATCACCGCCCTGATGCTGTGGCTGGAGCTGGAGGCGCGCCGCCAGCAGCCGCTCGTCAACACAGCAGGCGAGCGATAACGTGCGCCCACGCCCTCCTCAGATGCCCACACGCAGCCCGTGACCTCCGGCCGCTCGCCCAGCCCAGCACGCGCTCTCTGGGAGTTGAAGGCCGAACAGGTGATGGACCGGGTGTTCAGCCATGCCCTCGGCGTGCCGGCCCAGGCCGCTCCCACCGACACCATCGAGGTTGAAATCCGCGAGGAGCGCCCCCCGGCAGCAGTCCCCGGCAGCCCGACACACCATCCCAAGCTGCTGCTAGCCGCCGCCGGCTCCTTCCTGCTGCTCACCGGCGGCACTTCTTTTGCCCTGTGGCGCGGCTGGACCCAGGCCAACCTGGATCTCCGCCAGGAGCGAACCCTGCGACTGCTGGAGGGCATCCGGGGGCTGGGCCACTCAGCCCCCGCGGCCCCCGCCGCCACCACCAGCAAGGCGCAGGCCGACCTGCCACCCCCGCCACCACCCGGTGAGCCCTGGATCGAGGAGCTCGGCCAACTGCCCGCGGGGGAGGCCCCAGGCGGCGCTCCGCCCCTGAGGGTGCCCGTGAGCGGCACTCTCGATGCCTCAGCTCCGCCGGCCAGTGCCAGCGCGGCCGCCAGCAACAACAGCGGTGCGGCCAGTGGCGGCAGCCTGCCGGAATTGCTGGGGGTGGTGCAGATTCCCGGCAAACCCGGGTCGGCCATTTTCCAGGTGGGGGGCAGCTCCACCAATGCCCTGGTGGGCGAAGGTATCGGCAGCAGCGGCTGGCGCCTGCAAGCCGCCTCCGGGGATTCGGCGGTGATCGAACGCGCTGGGGTCACCCGACGCATCAGCATCAGCAGTGGCTTCTGAGCTGGAACCATCGCCATGGGCGCAACCCCCACGCCGCCAGGGCCGCTATGGCCGTCGCCGCGGCCGCTGTGGCAGGCGTCCTATGCCGATGTGGCCAACGCCCAGAGCGGGCGAGACCTGACCGGCCCCTGGCGCTTGCTGCTGCTCGGCGATGGCAGCCCCACCCGCCATCTGCAATCCCTGACCGGGCTGCCGGTGGAGGTGGAGGTGATCGCCATGACCGCCGACGCCAACCCCGGCGCTGAAGCCCCCGCCGAAGTGATGGAACTCAAGGCGCCGCTGCTGCGCCGCCAGGTGTGGCTGCGCTGCGGTGAGCAAACCCTGGCCTGGGCGGAGAGCTGGTGGAACCAGGGCGCGGCGGCGGAGCACCTGCAACAGCGCAACCAGCCCATCTGGAAAAGCCTGATGGCCGAGCGCGCGGAGCTCTATCGGGAAGTGGATGGGCTGGCCCTGGTGGAGGCCCCCTGGCTCGCCCAACGCCTGGGCAGCACTGGCCCGTTCTGGAGCCGCCACTACCGCTTCTTCCACCAGGGCCGTGAACTCACGGTGATCCGGGAGGTGTTTTCACCAGCCCTGGAGCACTGGCTGGGCCCCGCCGAATCGCGCGGCCCAAGCCACACCAATCGTCATG
This sequence comes from Synechococcaceae cyanobacterium, assembly GCA_947461705.1. Taxonomy (GTDB): domain Bacteria; phylum Cyanobacteriota; class Cyanobacteriia; order PCC-6307; family Cyanobiaceae; genus Vulcanococcus. Next base: position 6,151 of record CANHMF010000067.1, on the reverse strand, counting down.
ACGATTTGCAAAGACTGTAACGGCCGCCCGCAATTATGGCTTGACACCTTGCGCACTTGTGTGCTGAGCCCAGCATGGAGGGCATCCGACCCTGTGATGCCATGGACGCCACCTCCGCGATCTGGCTCAGCCTCACCGATCTGGGACGCCTTTACGGCATCTCCGCCGTGCACTGCGGCCGCCTGCTCAGCCAGGCCGGGCTCCGGGCCCGAGATGGGCAACCCAGCCAGCGGGCCCTGCAGCAGGGCCAGGCCTTCGTGCGGCATCCCCAGCACAGCCATCGCCATGCCCTCTGGAACCGGGAAGGCTGCCGCCCCAGCCTCGAGGCCAGCGGCCTGCGCCCGCTGCGCCAGGCCACGCTGATCCAGCAATGGGCCGAGCTGCTCGCCGCCCTGAGCGAGGGCTCCCCCTCGATCAGCACCTCGGCAGCCCAGATGGCCGAGGAGCTGCCGGGCGACCTGGTGGACCCGGTGAATCAACAGCTGCGGGAGCTGGGCTGTGGCTTTCAGGTGCAGGGCCGCCAGCGGCGGGCCCCGCGGTCAATCGAACCGACGCCGGCTCGAGCGGGGCACCGCACGTCCACCCGAGCTGGGCTGATCGACCAGGGGTGAAGGGGCTGCAGGCTGGCGCTGCCAGCGGCTGACGCTGAAGGCCTCGTCCTCCGGCCAATCCCCGGTGGGGGCTGGCGGGGCCTCCGGGGCCAGTTGTGGGGTGGCGCGCCGGGAGATCGCCTCCAGGGGCCGGCGCCCCTGCGACCTCGGCACCACGGGGGCGACCTGCGGGGCTGGGGGTTCGAGCCGACGGGGGGCCGGCTGTTCCCAGGGCTCCCGCCAGTCCTCGTCCTCCTCCAGCAGCCAGTCGAGCTTGTTTTCCACCCAGCGGCCCAGGCCATCCAGGCTCGGGCGACCTGCGGCACGGCCCGTGGCGCCCCGAGCCCCAGGACGCGAGCCCGGGCGAGCCCCGGACACACCGTCCACCAGCTGCCGACCTGCCGACATCCACTGATCGAGTCGGTCCTCGAGGCGTGGGTCGCCGCGACGGGGCATACGGGGTTGATCCACCATGGCCTCAGGCTAGGGACTGCTCAGCGCTCGAGGCGACGGGCCCGTAACCAGCGATCACGGCCCATCCCCAGCACGGCGATGCCCACGCCGCTGAACTGCAGGACCCAGAGGAAGGTGGCCATGGGCCGCAACCTAGGCGGCGGCGCTCTCAAACACCAGTTGGTAGCGGGCACTCCAACGACCGCCATGGAAGCGGTCGCAGCAGAAGCGGCAGGCCACCCCCTTCACCCGGCGGCGATAGGGGGCCACCAAACCACAGCCGGGGCAGCGGGCCAGCCAGCGGGGCGCCTGCGCCGGTACGGGGAAACGGTGGCGCACACTCACCTGAAAGCCACTCTGGGCAGTGTTGATGGCGGCCATGCGGGCCCGGAAGTGGGGGCCGTGCACTTCCTCCACCTGCAGCACCCGGTGGATCCAGGCGTGGATCATTTCGTGGCACAGCGTGCTGGCGGTGGCCTCTAGGGGCAAGGGCTCCAGCAGGGGTCGCGAGAGCACGATCTCGCTCAGGGCCGTGCCATCGGACCGGCGGCCGAACCGATACATCCCCGCCGTGCGCCGCATGCGGCCATCGCTCCAGCGCACACTCACCAGGCTGATGCCATCGGGGGCCAGCACACCCTCGAAATGCTCGCGGTTGAACCGGTGAAACAGCGGCAGCAGCGGAGCAAGGGGCATGCCGGTGGAACAGGGCATCCAGGTGCCGCCCATCCTGGACGTTCTTTCCATACTTCTTGCAGAGAACGCGTACGAAGCGCCATGGCCCGCACCACCCGCTCAGCCGGCCTCGACCTGATCAGCCCCTTCCTCTACACCGGTGAAGGCAGCAGCACCACCAGCGCCGGCCTCTACAACCAGTTCGGACTCCAGGGGATCAAGGGAGGGGACAGCCGGGGCACCTACCTGATCACCGGCACCAGTGGCAGCCAGGGGGTGATCTACAACGGCCCGATCGACCACGCCGTGAGCATCAACGGCAGCGGCAGCGGCAGCTGGACCGTGATGAACGTGCCGGCCAGCTTCGAGGCCAGCTCCACCAGCATCTATGGCGTGGACAACCTGGGTGGGGGCAACGTGGACCTGGTGGGCTCCTACGTGGCCGCCACGGCCAACAGCGACGGCCAGTTCCCCCGCATCGGCTTCTATTACAGCGGTCCGATCAGCGCCACCCCCGACGCTGCCGACTATCGGAGCTATCAGGCCAGCGACCCACTCACCGGTCAGCCCGCCACGTTCACCTACATCCACAGCGTGGATGGGGGCCTGGCCGTGGGCAACTACGACTTCCTCGGCGACGGCAACCCCGCCGGCAACCCCTTCATTTTCGATTCGGTCACCGGCACTCAGACGGCGATCACCTACCCCAGCAGCGCCAAGACCAGCACCGCCTATGGCATCTGGTCCAACGGCGGCGACAGCTACACCATTGCCGGCGGCGTGGGCCTGAGCGGCACCCGTGAGGGCGATGGCCGCTACGGAGAACCCCTCGGCAAGGCAACGCTGATCGATTACGACGCGAACTCCGGTCGCTTCAACCACTACCGCAGCTACGCCTTCACCAAAACCAACGCCCTGCCCAAGGCGATGCGCAAGCAATCCGTGGTGACCCACTTCGAGGGCATCTGGTCGAACGGGGAAGGCCGCTACAAGTTGCCCGCCACGATCGCCACCGCCGATGGCGAACTCACCGCGGCCGCTCTGGCCACGGTGAAGCGCCGCAGCAACGGCAGCTTCGGCCAGGCCCGCTGGACCCTGTTCGACCTCCCCGCCAGCGCCATCAGCACCAACGACTCGGTGTACGGCGACGCCAATGTGGGCGCGGCCATCTACGCCGGGCCGGCCGGTACCAGCGACTACGCCGGCCTGCTGGGGTAAACCACACCGCCACCGCTGGGGGTTGTCCTGCAGAATCAGCCGTCTGTTCACCTCCTGTCGAGCTGCCCATGGACTGGGGTATCACCCGTGAGATCGGCACCAAGGCCCTGGCCGCTGGTGCCGGTTCGCTCCTGCTCTACTGGACGGTGAATGCCGTGAAGTTGGTGCTGAATGCCCGCGGCATCAACCCGGTGATCAAGCAATTCTTCACCCAGGTAGCCTCCGGCCGCATTGATGCGGCCTACCTGATCACCACCAAGAACTACCGGTCCCACGTGAACCGCAAGCAGTTCCTGCAGTTCCTGGCGGGCTTGAAACTCAACAAGTACAACAACCTCAAATCGGGCCGCCCCCGCATCCAGGAAGACCAGATCATCCTCACGGTGAAACTCAAGGCGGAGAACAGCGAGGAGTTACCCCTCGACTTCACCTTCGTGAAGGTGGAAGACGACTGGCGGATCGATCGCATCCAGAAGCTCGCCGCTGCCTGATCCGGCGTGGGTTCTGTCATCGCTGATCACCGCGCCCGGGCCCAGGAGCTGCGGCGCCTGCTGCAGCGGGCTGCCCACGCCTATTACGTGCTGGATGCTCCTGAGATGGAGGATCCGGTGTACGACCGGCTCTACCGCGAGCTGCTGGACCTCGAGGCGGCCTACCCCGAGCTGATCCGCCCGGACAGTCCCACCCAGCGGGTCGGAGGAACCCCGGCAGAGGGGTTCACGAGCGTGGCCCACCGCATCGGCCTGCTGAGCCTCGATAACGCCTTCAGCACCGACGATCTGGAGGCCTGGTACGGCCGCCTGCTCAAGGTGCTCGATCGCGAGCCCCCCGCTGGTGAGGCCCAGCCCGCACTGCCGATGGTGGGCGAACTCAAGATCGACGGCAATGCCCTGGCCCTCAGCTACGAGCAGGGCCTGTTGGTGCGGGCCGCCACCCGCGGCGATGGCGAACGCGGCGAGGACATCACCGCCAACGTGCGCACGATTCAGAGTGTGCCGCTGCGCCTGCAGTTGGAGCACCCACCCGCCTGGGTGGAGGTGCGCGGCGAGGCCTTCATTCCCGATGGCACTTTCGCCGCCATCAACGCCGAACGCCAGGCCCGCGGCGAGGCCCTGTTCGCGAACCCCCGCAATGCCTGCGCTGGCACCCTGCGCCAGCTCGATCCGCGGGTGGTGGCCTCGCGCCGGCTCGACTTCTTCGCCTACACCCTGCACCTGCCGGACGACTGGCAGCCCACCCCTACCGGCCAATGGCAAAGCCTGGAATGGCTGCAGGCCGCCGGCTTCAAGGTGAATCCCAACGCCGAACTGCTACCGGATCTGGCTGCCGTGGAGGCCTTCTTCAGCCGCTGGGACTCGGGCCGGCGCAGCCTGCCCTATGCCACCGACGGCGTGGTGGTGAAACTCAACGACCTGCGCCTTCAGGACGCGGCCGGCTTCACCCAGAAGGCCCCCCGCTGGGCCATTGCGCTCAAGTACGCCGCTGAAGAGGCGCCCAGCCGGCTGCTACGGCTGACCTGTCAGGTGGGGCGCACCGGGGTGGTGACCCCCGTGGCCGAGTTCGAACCGGTGCCATTGGCCGGCACCACGGTGAGCCGCGCCACCCTGCACAACGCCGACCGGCTGGCGGAGCTGGATCTCCACGCCGGCGACACGGTGGTGGTGCGCAAGGCGGGCGAGATCATTCCCGAGGTGGTGCGGGTGCTGAGCGAGCTGCGTCCGGCGGAGGCCCAGCGGCTGGAACTGCCCCACACCTGCCCGGAGTGTGGCTCCGAGCTGGTGCGCGAGGAGGGAGAAGCGGCCACCCGCTGCGTAAACAGCAGCTGCCCGGCGATCCTGCGGGGCGCCCTGCGCCACTGGGTGAGCAAGGGCGCCCTCGATGTGGACGGGCTGGGCAGCAAGTTGATCGAACAACTGGTGGACCGGGGCCTGGTGCGCTCCATCCCCGATCTCTACGGCCTGGACGCGGCCTTGCTGGCCAGCCTCGACCGCATGGGCACCAAGAGCGCCGAGAACCTGGTGGCGGCGCTGGCCGCCTCGAAAACCCAGCCCTGGCACCGGCAGCTCTACGGCCTGGGCATCCACCATGTGGGCGAGGTGAACGCCAAGGCCCTGACCAGGGCCTTCCCCAATGCGACAGAGCTGGCCACAGCCGCCGAAGGCACGCCGGAGCCCATCACCGCCGTGTTCGGGATCGGTGGTGAGATCGCCCAATCGCTGCAGCAGTGGTTCGCCACCCCCGCCAACCAGCAGCTGCTCAGCCAGCTGGAGCGATTGGGCTTCTCCCTGGCGGCCAGCCCTGAATCCGGGGATGGCAACGGTGCGGCACCCCTGGCGGGCCAAACCTTTGTGCTCACTGGCACCCTGCCCAGCCTGAGCCGCAGCCAGGCCCAGGCCCTGATCGAAGCCGCCGGCGGCAAGGTGACCGGCTCGGTGAGCAAAAAGACCAGCTATGTGGTGGCTGGCGCCGAGGCCGGCAGCAAACTCAGCAAAGCGGAGAGCCTGGGGGTGGCGGTGCTGGATGAGGCGGGGCTGAAGCAGCTGCTGCAGCCCCAGCCAGGCACCTGAAGATCAGCGCCAACCGGCCCGGTTCACGGGGCCGCCGGCGTTCGCGCCCACGCCGGGACCAGCAGCAGCCGGTACCTGGGCAGGGCCTCCGTAGTTCGGCCCCACTCCCGGCCCGGCCCCAGGCCGCACCCCCACCCCAGGGGCACCCACCGTGCAGCCCACGGGGACACCGGGGCGCACACACACGGCCGCCTGGGCAGCGGCGCCTCCGCCAAGAACCAACGCCGCAACCCCCAGCAACACGGGGCGCAGCGCCATCAACGGGGTGTGGCGAACCATGGCGGACTCCGGTCAGGCAGGTTTCAAGCATGGCTCGGCCAGGAGCTCTAGCGTGCAAAGGCATGCCATCGCCCCCCATGAGCGGCCGCCAGCCCAGGGCCTACCGCTGGGTGAAAACCGAGTGCGGCCGCGCCAAGTACGAGCAGCTGGCCAGCCCTGCAGACCTGCTGAGCCGCCTGCGCCTCGGCTGGTTCGTGGCCATCGCCGCCCTGCGGGACTGGCGCTTGCCGGATCCCGATCAGCACTGACCAGCACTCCGGCGGCTCAGCTGGGTTCCGCCGCCTGGAGAGCCCGCTGCGCCGCCCGGCCCACCAGCCACACCACCGCCACGGTGGCCAGGATGCCTGTGATCCGCAGAGCCCAGGTGGC
>CANHMF010000066.1 GCA_947461705.1 Synechococcaceae cyanobacterium | reverse complement strand
TGCTGGCGGAGCTGAGCCCGGCGGAGCGGCGCGTCACCGCCCAGTTGCTGGGCTACGAACCCGAAACGGCGGGTCGTCTGATGACGACCGAGTTCATCGACCTCAAGGAGTTCCACAGCGTGGCCCAGGCCCTGGCGATCATTCGCCGCCGCGCCCGCGACACCGAAACCATCTACGCCCTCTACGTCACCGACGCCTCCCGGCACCTCACCGGCATCCTGTCGCTGCGCGACCTGGTGGTGGCCGACCCCGACGACCGCGTGGGTGATGTGATGACCCGTGAGGTGGTGAGCGTGGGCACCGACACCGATCAGGAGGAGGTGGCCCGCGTGATCCAGCGCTACGACTTCCTGGCCGTGCCCGTGGTGGACCGGGAGCTGCGGCTGGTGGGGATCGTGACCGTGGATGACGTGATCGACGTGATCCAGCAGGAGGCCACCCGCGACCTCTATGCCGCTGGCGCCGTGCAGGCCGGCGATGAGGACGACTACTTCCAGAGCAACCTGTTCACCGTGGCTCGCCGGCGGGTGGTGTGGCTGCTGGTGCTGTTGCTGGCCAACAGCGGCACGGCGGCTGTGATCGCCTCGATGGATGGGGTGCTCAAGCAGGTGGTGGTGCTGGCGGCCTTCATCCCGCTACTGATCGGCACCGGTGGCAATGTGGGCGCCCAGAGCTCCACGGTGGTGATCCGGGGCCTGAGCACCCAGCGGATTCAGGCCCTGGGAACAGGGCGGGCGATCTGGCGTGAAGCCGTGGCCGGGGCCCTGCTGGGCCTGCTGATGATGCTGGTGGTGATCCCCTGGGCGGCCTATGTGAGCGGTGGCAACTGGCTGGTGGCCGGTGCCGCCGGCTTCAGCCTGGTGGCGATCACCACCCTGGCGGCCACGGCCGGAGCCGCGCTGCCCCTGCTGTTTGACCGCCTTGGCCTGGATCCGGCCTTGATGTCCGCCCCGTTCATCGCCACCGCCACCGACGTGGCCGGGGTGTTCATCTACCTGCAGACCGCCTCCTGGTTGCTGGGGCGGTTTTCTGCTTCCTGAGAGCTCCTTCACACTTCTTCAGGGTAGGCTTTACATAAGTTCAGGACTCGGCCGTGGCCGTCGCCGTCGCAGCTTCAGAGGCGTCTTCCGCCGGCACCGATCTGGTGCGCTCCTACCTGCGGGACATCGGCCGTGTGCCGCTGCTCTCCCATGAGCAGGAGATCACCCTGGGTCGCCAGGTGCAGGAGCTGATGGCCATTGAGGACATCGAACAGGAGCTGGTGATGCGCTCCGGTGGCCTCAAGCCCACCCCTGAGCAGCTCGCCGATGCCGCGGGCCTGGCGCCCCAGGTGCTCAAGAAGCGGCAGCGGGCCGGCCAGCGCGCCAAGGAGCGGATGGTGGCGGCGAACCTGCGCCTGGTGGTGAGCGTGGCGAAGAAGTACACCAAGCGGAACATGGAGCTGCTGGATCTGATCCAGGAGGGCACCATCGGCCTGGTGCGGGGTGTGGAGAAGTTCGACCCCACCCGGGGCTACAAGTTCTCCACCTACGCCTACTGGTGGATTCGGCAGGGCATCACCCGGGCGATCGCGGAGAAGAGCCGCACGATCCGGCTGCCGATCCACATCACCGAAACACTGAACAAGCTCAAAAAAGGCCAGCGGGAACTGAGCCAGGATCTGGGCCGCACCCCCACGATCACGGAACTGGCAGAGGCAGTGGATCTGCCGGAGGAGGAGGTGAAGGATCTGCTGTGCCGCGCACGGCAGCCCGTGAGCCTCGATGCCAAGGTGGGCGACAGCGATGACACCGATCTGATCGATCTGCTCGCCGCTGAGGGAACCCAACCGGAAGAACTGGTGGATGGCGAGTGCATGCGCGGCGACATGCGCGCCCTGCTGGAGCGGCTGCCGGATCTGCAGGGCCGGGTGCTGAAGATGCGCTACGGCATCGGGGTGGAGGAGCCCATGAGTCTCAGCTCCATCGCCCGGGAGCTGGAGATGAGTCGGGATCGTTGCCGCAGCCTTGAGCGCCGTGCCCTGGAAGAGGTGCGCCGGCTCTCCCAGGATCTGGTGGGCTATCTGGCGGCCTGAGGCCGCTTCAGAAAAACTGGTCGAAGTTGTCGAAGTCCACGGCCCTGAAGGTGCCGTTCTCCACCTGCCGCATGAGGCCCTCCAGCTGCACCCAGAGGGCACCGGTGGTGGCCAGCGAGAGCAACAGTGCCACCAGCAGGGCGGTGCCGGAGGCGAAGCCGAACACCTGCAGGCTGCCGCCGATGAACAGGGTGATGCCCATCACGATGCCCGTGTAGGCCAGGTTGGTCTCGAAGCAGCCCAGGGGCAACAGGGACAGCCGGTCCTGCTTCCAGCCATTGAGCTTGTCCTGCACCAGCCGCGCGAAGGTGAGCCCGCACAGCACGCCCATGGCCAGACCGATGCCCGCCAGCACGTAGGGCGGCTGCAGGTAGGGAGCGAACTCCAGCAGGATCTCCTGGGCATCGAGGTCGCCGAACAGGCCGCTGGCCGCATCGGCGATGGCCTGCTCGGCGTCGATGGGCGTCAGGTTCACGTCGGCGGGCAGAGTCGCGATGGGCATCACCCAGGTCGGTGGCACAGGTGGCGAGACCCTAGGTCAACCGTTGGATGGCCGGGATCTGCCATCCAAGCCTGGTCAGGGCTCCCAATCCTGGGAGCCCAGAAAGGTGAGCTCCACAAAGTCACTGCCTTCATGATCCTGGGGAGAGAAGGACACGCGGTAGCCACCCAGATCGGTGTTGCGCATGGATTCCAGCGCCACCACGAAGGCGCGGCGACTGGGATTCGGGCCGGCTCGCCGCAAGCCCTCGACAGTCACCTTGGCTGCCAGAAAGCCCTCGAGGCTCGCGTAGCCCAAGCGCGGTTGGGGGCTTTGCCTGCGCATTAGCTGTTGGTACTCCTTCACTACCGGAATCCGGGCATCCCAGGGGAATGGCACCACCTGGCTGATGCCGATGCCGTCGGCCTCTGCTGCAGACAGGGCCGATTTCAGCCCGCGTGTTCCCACAAAGGACACGTTCATCACCTGTGCTCTGTTGCCCCGTTGTCGAAGGCGGCGAATCAGGTCTGCGGCGGTGCCATAGGCAGTGATCATCACCACGCCATTGGGCTTCGCCTGGGCGAGACGCCTGGCGGCGTCTCCCGTATCCAGGCTGTTGCGGGCAACGCCCGTGGCGAGCAAGGGTTGCAATCCATGGCGGCGCAGGGCCGCCTCTGCTGCCCGCAGACCATCCTGCCCAAAGGCATCCTGTTGATAAGCCACGGCAATCCGGTGGCGACCTGAGCGCACCAGATAGTTGATGCTTTCACTGAGCTCCCGCTGGTAGCTGGTACGCAGGTTGAACACCGTTGCCCGCTGCGGTGTTCGCAGGAGCTGGGCACCGCTGAGTGGTGCAATCAGCGGAATCCCCTGGGCTGTGATCAGCGGCAACACCGCCTTCACCGTTGGGGTGCCGACGTAGCCAAACAGGGCGAAGACCTTGTCCTTGCTCAGCAGCACACGCGTGTTATTCAGGGTCCGCTGGGGTTCATATCCGTCGTCTCGGCTCACCAGCTCGATCGTTCGGCCGTTGAGACCCCCTCGCCGGTTGATGTCGCTGAAGTAGGCCCTTGCCCCGTCGCGATACTCCTGGCCGAGCTGGGCCGAAGGCCCTGAGAAGGGTGCCGATTGGCCCAGGCGAATCGGCACCGCACCTGCGTTGAGCCCGAGGCCAAGGCCCGTGACCGCGGCCAGGGTGCGTGCGAATGGGCTGAGCAGGCAAGCCAGGGTTTTGGTGCGGAACAAGGGCTGGGCCTAGTGCTTGGGCGACTGGCCTAAGTTGAAGCTTGGCATGAGCCTTCGGCATGGCCCAGCGTAAGCAACGGCGGTGGAACCTGCTGGCTCTGTTGGCCCTGCTGCTCGCCCTGGTCCTGGTGTTCTTCAGTCTGGGGCAGATCGAGTTGCAGGGCGTGCAATCCCGCGATGTGCTGCGCCTGGCGTCCACCCCACGGGCCCTGACAACCACACGAGATGTTGGCCCCATGGCAGGGGCTGGGCTGCTGCGGGGTGAACGGCTCACGCCGGCAGAGGCCCAGGCGGATCAGAGGGATTTCGAGAGGGCTAAGTATCACGTGTATGTGGGTGTCTACAACACGAATAACCACAGCCTTGATCTGCGTGTTCCCAGCTTTGCTGGCAGTGGCTATGTGTGGATGAACTGGGATGGGGAGATGCAGCGCTATCTCGAGGAGCAAGATGTAACCATTAATAGGATTGTCGTGCCGGCCAACTTGCTGAATGCTGACGCAGGTTCGGCGCTGCAACCCGTGGCGGAGAAGCCCGTTCGCTTGCCGGATGGTCGTTATTATCAATTGTTTACCTATCAAGGGTCTTTTTATGTGGACCACGTTGATTACAGGCGGTTCCCTTTTTTGCGGATCAGCTTGCCTCTGGCGCTGGAGGTGAATGATGTGGAAGGGGTTCTTGACTATGGCAATCTGCGCTTGGTTCCTGAGTTGAAGGATAGCGGCATGGGGATTTATGCCGACATTACTGGCTTGCTGATACAGGGTTGGTCAATTGCCGAGTATCGCCATCACTACGCCACGAACTTTGGGTTGGGCGGTGCTGAGGATGACTACAGCCAAGTGGTGTTTGATGTGGCTTATGGGGCCTCTGCGTGGTCTTCGTTCTGGCGCTTGTTGCTGCCACTCGCGGTTGTGATGGCGATGGTCTTGCTGGTTTCCAAGTTGCGCAATGATCTTCAGGATGTGCGAAGCACGCTTCCTGTGACAATCTTGCTCACCCTTGTTTTCCTGCAGCAGGCTTACCGTTCGACCCTGCCGGACTTGCCCTATCTGAGTTTCCTGGATCAAGTTTATGTGATTGCTTATATGCTCACTCTGATTGCCTTTGTGTTGGTGATCTGGATTGGCAGACGCTACAGCGAGCTCGAATCTGCTGCTGGTGTGATGGATGAGCAGCTGGCCAGTGCTCAGCTTCAGCGACTCAGTCGTCTTGATGAGGTCTGGCCCGTGCTTGTTGTCCTGTTGGGCAGTGCATCGATCGCCATCTGCTGGCTGATGATTCCTGCAGGTTGATCCGGGTTCAGGCCGCCAGCGGATTGAGGCGTTTCACGGCACGCTCGGCCCAGCGCCGCGGCGAGAAGGTGCGGCCCATCAGTTCCATCAGCCCGCGCAGATCCTCGGTGTTGAGGCGGTCGTCGCGCACCAGGGTGAGCAGCAGTCGCTGGCGCAGGCTGTTGCCTTGCTTGCCGAGCAGCAGCTTCAAGCCAGCCCCCGCAACCGGCAGCAGGCTGGCGCCGGCCTGGCCGTCGTCGTTGTCCACCACCGCCAGCAGGTTTTCGAGCCGCTCCAGTTGCAGGCGTCCTTCGCCATCGAAGATCACCTCCAGGAGTTTCTCGCGCATTTCGGCGGTGTCACCGGCCAGCAGGCGTTTGGCCACGTAGGGGTAGGCCACGCGAATGATGCGGAAGCTCGGATCCAGGCGCATGGCTAGGCCTTCCTGGCTCACCACGGCCCGGATGATCAGGGCGAAGCGGGCGGGCACTCGGAAGGGATAGGCATACATCAATTCCGAGAAGCGATCGGTGATCGCCTTGAAGTTGAAGGAGCCCACGTTGTCGCCCAGGGCGCCCCCGAGTACCTCCTCCAGGGCCGGCACGATCGGCGCCAGCTCGGTTTTGGGATTGAGGAAGCCGAGGGCCACGAAGTCTTGTGCCAGGCCGGCGAAATCGCGGTTGATCAGATGCACCACGGCCCCGGTGAGGGTGAGGCGATCGCTGTCGCTAATCGAGTCCATCATCCCGAAGTCCACGTAAGCCACATGGCCCAGGGCCCCGGTTTTTCCCGGCAGGGCGAACAGATTGCCCGGGTGGGGATCGGCGTGGAAGTAGCCGAATTCCAGCAATTGCTGTAGGCCTGCAATCACCCCCGTGCGGATCAGGGCGGCGGGATCGAGGCGCTGGGCCTCGAGTTCCTGGCGCTCCTGCAGTTTGGTGCCGTTGATCCAGCTGGTGGTCAGCACCCGCTGGCCCGAGAGGGAGCGGTCCACCCGGGGTACCACCACAGCCGGATTGTTCTGGAACAGGCGGGCGAAGCGCTCGGCGTTATCCGCCTCCATGCGGTAATCGATTTCCTCGAACAGGCTGCGTCCGAATTCATCGATGATCTCGCCCAGGCCGAAGCCGAGGTTGAGGGGCAGCAGCGGCGCGGCCATCACCCCCAGCAGCCGGATCAACACCAGATCGCGGCGGAGCTGATAGGTGAGGTTGGGGCGCTGCACCTTCACGGCCACCCAGGGGCCACCCACGGGCCGTGCCTTGTACACCTGGCCAAGGCTGGCGGCGGCCACGGGGTAGTCCGGGAACTCCTCGAACAACGTCTCCACAGGGGCCCCCAAGTCCTCCTCGATCGTGCGCAGGGCGATGGCGTGGGGGAAGGCAGGCAGGTTGTCCTGGAGCTGGGTGAGTTGATCCAGCCAGTCCCGGCGCACCAGATCCGGGCGGGTGGAGAGGGCCTGTCCCACCTTGATGAAACAGGGCCCCAGCCCTGTGAGGGTGGTGAGGATGCGCTTGCCCAGTCGCTGTTGCACCGCGCTGTCGCTGCTGTTGCCCTGCACCAGCAGCACCACGACCAGGCTCAGAAGTTGCCACAGCACCACCACCAGGCGGCCCACCAGGGTCCAGGGACGCAGCAGCAGCCAGCGCAGGTCGCGCCCCGGGTTGTAGCTGAACGCGGGCGTGGCCAAGGCGGGCTGCTGCGCAACGGGAGCTGCAAACTCTAGGAACAACGCCCTGATGGCCATGGGCCTGCTGGATCAGCTGCACCAGGCGGTCCCACCACTGCCGCTGCATCTGCCGGCCCATGGCCGTGGCCGTGGCCTGGCGCCTGGCTTGCGGGCGCTGCTGCGGCGTCGGCCCGGTAGCTGGGATCTACCGGAGCTGCCCGAGATCGGCGGTCCGCTGCAGGCGGAAGGGGCCGTGGCCGAGAGCCAGGCCGCCCTGGCCCAGCTGCTCGGGGCCCAGCGGTGCTGGTTTGGGGTGAATGGTGCCAGTGGCCTCTTGCAGGCTGCACTGCTGGGGTTGGCCCAGCCGGGGGAGCGGGTGCTGCTGCCCCGCAACCTGCACCGTTCCCTGCTGCATGGTTGCTTGCTCGGCCAGCTGCGGCCGGTGTTGTTCACCCTGCCCTTCGACGCCGCCACGGGCCTGTGGCGGCCGCCCACGCCCGACCATCTTGAGCGGGTGCTCACGGCCGCCTTGGCGGAGGGTCCCCTGGCCGCCGTGGTTCTGGTGTCCCCCAGCTACCAGGGCCTGGTGGGCGATCTGCCCGCCCTGATCGCCTGCGCCCATGGCCGCCAGCTGCCGGTGCTGCTGGATGAGGCCCATGGCGCCCATCTAGGCCTGGATCCCCGGCTGCCCCCCAGTGGCCTGAGCTGTGGGGCGGATCTAGTGGTGCAGTCGCTGCAGAAGGCGGCCGGAGGCCTGGCCCAGAGTGCCGTGCTGCTCCAGGGGGCGGGCGAGCGGGTGACGGCGACTCGCCTGGAGCGGGCCCTGTTGTGGTTGCAGACCTCCAGCCCCAGCGGTCTGCTGCTGGCCTCCAGCGAGGCAGCCCTGCAGCATCTGCATGCTGCTGCCGGCCGCCGGCAACTGGCCCGGGCCCTCGATCTCGCGGAGCACCTGCGCCAGCGGCTCCAGCACCGGGGGCTGCACCTGCTGGACAACCAGGACCGCCTGCGCCTCACCTGGAACACCGCAGCGCTGGGCATCAATGGCCTGGAGGCGGATGGGTGGTTGATGCAGCGCGGTGTGATTGCCGAGTTGCCCGAACCCGGCTGCCTCACCTTGTGTCTGGGCATGCGACCCCGCCGGCGGGTGCTGCGGCTATTGCCGAAGCGATTGGTGCAGCTGCGGGATGCCCTCGGGGGAGCGCCGCTGCCAGCGTTCACGGCTCCGCCGCTGCCCCTGGTGGCCACGCCGGAGCTGCCCCTTGAGCAGGCTTGGCGGGCGGATGCCACGGTGGTGCCCCTCAGGGCGGCAGCGGGCCGGCTGGCGGCGGAGCCCCTGTGCCCCTATCCGCCGGGGATTCCGCTCCTGATTCCCGGGGAGCGGATCGATCCGCCGCGGGCCGATTGGCTGCGGTTGCAACAGTCGCTGTGGCCCGGCCAGATCGCTGATACGGTGAGGGTTGTGGCGGAATGAGGAGGGCGATGCGGGCGGCAGGCGATGGCCCGTTCCAATGGGACTTCGTGACGCCGGGGTTGCCCGATGCCGTGTTCGCGGATGCGCCGGGCTTCAGCCCCACGCCTATGGAGCAGCGGGTGATGCTGCTCGCTCACCTGCGGCCTCGGCCTGATTCGCTCGTGTGGGATGTGGGAGGAGGCACCGGTGCCCTCGCCCTGGAGATCGCGCGGCTGATGCCTGCTGGCCAAGTGCACACCCTGGAGCGGGATCCCGATGCGATTGAGTTGCTGGAGCGCAACCGCCGCCGCTTCGGCATGGCCAACCTGCACATCCATGCTGGCGATGCTCCTGAGGGCCTGGCTCAGTTGCCCCCCAACCCCGACAGGGTGCTGCTCGAGGTGGGCCGGCCCCTGCGCACGGTGCTCAACCAGGTGTGGGAGGCCCTGGTGCCGGCTGGTCGCCTGGTGATCAGCACCGCGAGTCTGGAGGGTCTGGTGGATGCCACCGACACCCTGGGCCAGTTGGAGGCCGTGGATCTCCAGGTGGTGCAGGCCACCGTGCATCGCATGCAGCGCCGCGGTCGCCAGGCGCGACTGGCGGCGGCCGAACCGCTGTTCCTGATTGCCGCGGAGCGCCCTTGATTCCCGCTCCCCGGTCCCGCACCTCACCCCAGCGCCTGCTCAGCGGCTATGCCGCCGGGGCCTTCGGCCTGCTGGTGGTGGGGCTGGGCGGCTGGTGGCTCACCGTGGCCCTGGGGGTGATGGTGCACCTGGGCCTGCTCGAGTATTTCCGTCTTGCCCAATTCAAGGGCATTCGGCCCGCCTCCAAAACCACCCTGGTGCTGTGCCAGCTCCTGCTGATCACCACCCAGTGGGCCCACGGCGGGGATGCCGCCGGCATGGGCTTTGCGTCGGATCTGGCTGCCGCCGTACTGCCCCTCTCCGGTGCGGCGATCTGCGGATGGCTGTTGCTGCAGCCGGTTACCGGCACCATCGCCGACATTGCGGCCTCGATCTTCGGCCTCTTCTACCTCGGTTTTCTGCCGAGCCATTGGATCCGCCTGCGGGACGTCACCGATCTGGCCCTGGCTCCTCGGCTGGCGAGCTGGCCCGCGGACTGGCCCGCCCTCAGCTCGGGCATGGTGTTGATGCTGATGGCCTGTCTGTTGATCGTGGCCACGGACATCGGCTCCTACGTGATCGGCCGGCGCTATGGCCGCCATCCGCTCTCGCCGATCTCCCCCGGCAAAACCGTGGAGGGGGCCATGGGCGGCGTGGCCTGCGCCGTGGTGCTGGGGGGCGGCTTTGGTGAATTGTTGGGCTGGAATTGGGGCTGGGCCGTGGGTGGCCTGCTGGGGGGTGTGGTGGCGGTGTTTGCCCTGGTGGGGGATCTCACCGAATCGATGATGAAGCGCGATGCCGGCGTGAAGGATTCCGGCGATTTCCTGCCGGGCCATGGCGGGATCCTCGATCGGATCGACAGCTACCTGTTCACCCCGGCGGTGTTCTTCTACGTGGTGACCCTGCTGCTGCCGCTGATTCGCTGAGGCCAATCGGTCCGTTAGGGCGACACCCGGGCCGTGCCGTGCAGTTGCAGCATGCCGCCTTCGAGGTTGGCCTCCTCAATCCGGATGTTCGGGTCGCCGGGCAGCCTGAAGGTGTGGTCGTTGGCTTCGGTGCGCAGTTCCAGGGTGCCGTCCACGGCGCGGGGCACGGTGTCGCAGCGGCGGCCCTGGGCGGCGATCACCAGGCGGTCGCGTTCAATCTGCAGGCTCTGCAGCGGTGACAGGCCCATCAGCCCATCCACCAGGGCATCACCCAGGCTGCGCCAATGGGGGGTGCTCAGGGAGCGGCTCAGCCCCGGCCCCGTGAAGGCGGCGTAGCCACGGATTTCAAAGGGATGCTCCAGCTGCAGGGCCTGCCCTTTGAGCAGCTTGCCCACCTGCACCTGGATGGCCGCGCTGCGCAGCTCCACCATCTCGATGTCCAGGGAGCTGAACACGACCCGCCGTGCCACCAGGGTGACGCCCTCCAGCCGCCCCCGCAGCAGAGCCAGGGCTGAGCCATGCAGCTGCAGCTCCAGGCTCTCCACGGCTTCACACTGCTGGCGGATCCAGTACTGCAGACCGTTGGCCAGCAGTTGCATCACAGGCCCGGTGGGCTGGGGGGTGGTGTCGTCGTCAGCCATGCCAGGTGCGGGCCACGGTGGCGGGTTGGTCGATGTGGGGCAGATGGCCGCAGGCCGCCAGTTCGGTGATGCGTTCTCCTAACAGAGCCTGGGCGGCCCGCTTCTGGGGAGCCCGCAGGATGCGGTCGTTGGCGCCCCACAGCACCTGGATGGGTTGCCCCGGCAGGGGCTCACCGCAGCCCGCGAAGCCGCCGCTACGGGCGAAGGCCCCCAGGGCGCCGGCCCAGTTGGGACAGCGCAGGTGCAGGGAGGCGATTTCCAGTTCGGCCGGGCCCACATCCCTGTCGGGTTCGGCAAAGGCACTGCGGCAGAGGCCGCGGCGCACCCCCGGCAGGGCCAGAAAGCGGGCGCCCAGCTGATCCAGCAGGGGGGGCACCGGCATGGGCTTGCCGGTGAGACCGGCCGGCGCCAGCAGCAGCAGGCGATTCACCTGCCCGGGTTGCCGCCGGGCCAGTTCCACCGCCACGGAGCCCCCCATGGAAGCTCCGATCAGCCCCACACTGGGAGCCCCACTGCGCTCCAGCACGTGCTGCAGCAGAACCTCTAGGTGGGTGAGCACGGCGTCGGGGTTGAACGCGGCGTTGCTCGGCCGGGGGCAGAAGCCGAAGCCGAACAGGTCGGGGATGAACAGCTGGTGGTGGCTGCTCAGCAGGGGCGCCAGGCGCCGATATTCCAGGTGGGAGCTGTCAAAGCCATGCAGCAGCAGCAGCGGTGGCCCGTGCCCCACTACCGCCACCGGCCAGGCCTCCGGCCAGCCGGGCAGCTCCCACCACTGCACCGCCGCGGCCAGGGTCCGGCCCTGGGGATCCAGCAGGCTGGCGGCAGCCTGCTCCACCAGCTCGCGCTGGGGCATGGTCGTGCTGGTTGTCACGGCGTTCAGT
Source organism: Synechococcaceae cyanobacterium (assembly GCA_947461705.1). GTDB lineage: Bacteria > Cyanobacteriota > Cyanobacteriia > PCC-6307 > Cyanobiaceae > Vulcanococcus. The sequence goes on along the minus strand of CANHMF010000066.1, from coordinate 332 downwards.
GCTGGGCCGTGGCGACGGGGCTGGCCGCCGTGGTGCTCACCAGAGCGGCCAGCAGATCTGCCGGGTCCACCGGGAAGGGCAGATGGTGCAGATCGGAATCGGGCCGGCAGGCGAATGTGCACACCTGCTGCAGCTCCAGCAGGCTGGCCCCCTCCAGTCCCAGGTCCGCCAGGCTTACGGGCAGGCCGAGGCTGCGGAAGAAGGGCAGCAGCTGGCGCCGGGCCTGGGCCGCCAGCTTGTTGCCGCCAAGCCCCTCTTCAAGGCGCAGTTGCACCAGGATGCCGAACCCCACCTTTTCACCGTGTAGCACCCCATGGGTGGCCTGCAGTTGG
>CANHMF010000065.1 GCA_947461705.1 Synechococcaceae cyanobacterium | reverse complement strand
CATCGTGAGCAGCATTTCGCTACGGATGTCTTGAAGGGTGTCGTTCGGGGCGACAGGAAAGTAACCCTCCTTCAGCTGGATCTTGTAGGCCAGGTTGCCGCCTTCCTCGTGGCGGTCGTTGTTCCAGGGCGCCTCGATCGAATCCACGCTGTAGAAGCTGGAGCCACTGGCGCTCTTGTAGCGCACGTCATCGAAGATGAAGAACTCTGGTTCAGGCCCGAAGTAGGCGGTGTCCGCCAGGCCCGTGGAGGCCAGGTAACCCAGGGCCTTCTGGGCTAGGGCCCGCGGACAGCGGGAATAGGGCTCGCCGCTGCGGGGTTCCTGGATCGAACAGATCAGGCTGAGAGTTTTGTGGCTGTAGAAGGGGTCAATCCAGGCGGTGTTCGGATCCGGCACCATCGCCATATCCGATTCGTTGATGGCCTTCCAGCCCCGGATCGAGGATCCGTCAAAGGCCACGCCCTCGCTGAAGGCGGCGTCATCGATCAGGTCTTGGCACACGGTGAGGTGCTGCCACTTGCCGTGGAGGTCCACGAACTTCAGGTCAATGAGTTCGATGCCCTCGTCCTTGATCTGACGGAGGACGTCCTGGGCGGTTTTGGCCATGACGTGATCGGGGGGAGGCTGAACGGTGATGCCCGCCTGGAACCGGGCGTCGCGGGACCGTACGGATCCACCGGAGCCTTCTATGTATCCGGAGTAACCAAAATTGCGACGATGGGCCGCTCGCGCTTGCGTAACCGTTTCTGTCAGATTCGCCAAATCGATCGGCGGACAAGGGATCTGGCGGTTTTCAGGTGCTACGTTCCCGCCAGGTGCGTCGATCCTTCACGCCATGCGCGATGCCATCACCGGTCTGATTGGTCGGTATGACCAGCTCGGCCGCTACTTCGATCGTGACGCGATCGACCGCGTGGCGACGTACTACTCCCAGTCAGCCGCGCGCCTGGCCGCCGTTGAGTTGATCAACCGCGAAGCTGCTGAAATCGTGCGGGAGGCCAGCCAGCGCCTCTGGCAGGCCGATCCGGAGCTTCTGCTACCCGGCGGCAATGCCTACACCACCCGTCGCTGGGCCGCCTGCCTGCGCGACATGGACTACTTCCTCCGCTACGCCAGCTACGCCCTGGTGGCCGACGACAGCACCATCCTCAACGAGCGGGTGCTGAACGGCTTGGACGACACCTACAAGAGTTTGGGTGTGCCCACAGGCCCCACCGTGCGCAGCATCGCTCTGATGGCCGATGTGGTGTGCGAAAAGCTGGCCGATGCCGGCCTGGTGGATGGCTCCACCCTCAATGCCGTTGTGCGGGCCCCCTTCGAGCATCTCTGCCGCGGCCTTGCCGACACCAACGTGCGGGCCCGCTGAGGATCCCACCGCTACGTAGGCTCCCTTCCACCTGATCTGACCCAGGCCTTGGCTTCCATCACCACCTCCGTGTCCGATCGGCACCGTCTCCAGCTCGGCCCGATCGACACGCCGGATCGTTTGCTGTTGGGACCAGGCCCCTCGAATGCCCATCCCACGGTGCTGCAGGCCTTGAGCCGCACCCCGATCGGCCACCTGGACCCCCTCTATGTCGCCCTGATGGGCGAAGTGCAGGAACTGCTGCGCTACGTGTGGCAAACCGACAACCGGCTCACGCTCCCCATGAGTGGCACGGGCAGTGCCGCCATGGAGGCCACGATCGCCAACATGGTCGAGCCCGGTGATTCCGTGCTGGTGGCCGTGAAGGGCTATTTCGGCCTGCGCCTCCAGGACATGGCCGGTCGCTATCGGGCCGAGGTTCACACCATCGAAAAGCCCTGGGGCGAAGCCTTCAGCCTCGAGGAGATCGAAGCGGGCCTGAAGCAGCACCGCCCCAAGATCCTGGCGATGGTGCATGCCGAAACCTCCACCGGCGTCTGCCAGCCCATGGACGGCATCGGCGACCTCTGCCGCCAGTACGACTGCCTGCTGCTGCTGGACACCGTCACGTCTCTCGGGGCGGTGCCCCTCTATCTGGACGACTGGAAGGTGGATCTCGCCTACAGCTGCAGCCAGAAGGGCCTCAGCTGCCCCCCAGGCCTCGGTCCCTTCACCATGGGACCCCGGGCTGAAGAAAAACTGGCCAATCGCCAGGGCAAGGTGCCCAACTGGTATCTCGATGTGAGCCTGCTGAACCAGTACTGGGGCAGCGATCGGGTATACCACCACACCGCCCCGGTGAACATGAATTTCGGCATGCGCGAGGCCCTGCGCCTGATCGCCGAGGAGGGCCTGGAGAACGTGTGGGCCCGCCACCGCGCCAATGCCGAGCGACTCTGGGCCGGCTTGGAGTCCCTGGGCCTGGAGCCCCACGTGCCCCACGCTCTGCGCCTCCCCACCCTCACCACGGTGCGCATCCCCGATGGCGTGGATGGCAAGGCCTTCACCCTGCACTTGCTCAACAAGCACGGCATTGAAGTGGGTGGTGGCCTCGGCACCCTGGCCGGCAAGGTGTGGCGCATCGGTCTGATGGGCTACAACAGCCAGCCCGAGAACGTGGATTTGCTGCTCAACCTGTTGGAGCAGGAGCTGCCGGCGTTCCGTTCCGCAGCGCCCGTTGCTGCTGCCGCCGCTGCCTGAACCAGCTCTCCAGCTGCAACCCACAGTCCTGGGCCTTGGTGCCCCCCACCACTTGCATGCGGTGGTGGGCGCTTGGGTGGTTGGCCAGATCCAGGCAACCTCCCAGGGCACCCCGCTTCGTGTCGCCGGCGCCGAACACCACCCGACCCATGCGCGCCTGAACCAGGGCTCCGGCGCACATCGGGCACGGTTCCAGCGTGACCAGCAGGGTGCAATCGTTGAAGCGCCAGTCCTGCCGTAACCGGGCGGCCTGTTGCAAGGCCATCAGCTCGGCGTGGCCCAGCGGGTTCTGGTCATGCTCCCGGCGGTTACTGCCCCAGCCAATGGCTCGGCCTTGGGCATCCAACACCACAGCGGCCACGGGAATCTCTCCACCGGCGCCCACGCGGGCTGCGCGGCGCAGTAAGCGCTCCATCCAGGCCTGATCCAGCTGGCAGGTGGGGTTCAGGGGGCTGCGGCTGCTGCCCTGAGATTGCCAGCTCCCCGGACCCGGGACCGCGGGGCGAGAGGATGGGGATCCTTGTTGTCTGGCCATTGGCTCCAGCTCCCCAGCCCGAGCCCTCCCCTGCCCTGCCGGCCTTCCCGGATCCCACCACGGCGGATCCGGCCCTGGCTGCTTTTCTGCAGCGGGCCAGTGATCAGCTCTGCCGCTGGTGGGCCAGTGCAGCCGATCGGCCACCGTTGCCGGCCTTGAGCGTGCTGCCGGAGGTGGCGCCCCACGGCGTCGGTCTACCGATGGACATCCTGCTGGCCGATCTGCAGCTGGTGATGGATGGCGCTTACAACCCCTGCCATCCAGGCGCCATGGCGCACCTGGACCCGCCGCCGCTCACGGCCTCGGTGGCGGCCGACCTGATCTGCGCCGGTTTGAACAACAATCTGCTGGCCGAGGAGTTGTCGCCCAGCCTCTCGCGGCTGGAGCGCAGCCTCACTGCTTGGCTGGCCCAGAGCCTCGGCCTCGGGCCTCAGGCGGGCGGCGTGGCGGCCAGCGGCGGCAGCCTGAGCAACCTGATGGCCCTGGTGGTGGCGCGCCATCAGGCCGGATTGCAGGGTCGTGGTGATGCGGTGGTGCTCTGCAGTGCCGATGCCCACGTGTCCATTGCCAAGGCCCTGGCGGTGATGGGCCTGGCGCCCCAGGCCCTGCAGCCCCTGGCCCTCAACGGGCAGGGTCAGCTGGATGTCGCGGCGCTGGCCCAGGCGCTTGAGCAGCACGACCGCCTGGGGCAGCCGGTGTTGGCCGTGGTGGCTACCGCTGGCACCACCGTGCGGGGTGCCGTGGATCCGGTTGAGACCATCGCTCCCCTCTGCCGCCGCCATGGCGTGTGGCTGCATGTGGATGGAGCCATCGGTGGGGTGTTTGCCCTCAGCGAGCGCCACCGCCAGCGGGTGCCTGGGCTTGGCCTTGCCGACTCCCTCACGGTGAACCCCCAGAAGTTGCTCGGCATCACCAAGACCTCCTCGCTGCTGCTGCTGCGCCAACCGGAGTTGCTGGCCGCCTGCTTCGCCACGGGGCTTCCCTACATGGAACCCAGCTGGGCTGAGGCCCACGGGGGGGAGTGCGGCCTCCAGGGCAGTCGTCCGGCGGAGGTGCTCAAACTCTGGCTTGGCCTGCGACAGCTCGGCATGGAGGGCATCGCGGCCGTGCTCGATGGCGCGGTGGCTCGGCGTCAACGGCTGCAGGCCCTGTTGGCGCCCCTGCCCCTGGATTGTGTGGCCGGTCCGCTGCACCTGCTGGCTTTCACCCCCACGGGCGTCACACCGCGGCAAGCCGAGTTGTGGTCGTCCCTGGCCCGCCAGCGCTTGCTCGACCAGCAGCTGATGCTCTCCCGCCCTCACTACGCTGGCCGCCATCACCTCAAGGCGGTGCTGGGCAACCCCCACACCGCGGACAAGGAGCTGCTGGCCATCGCCGCCGTGGTGGAGGCTTCCCTTCTGGAGTTATCGGCATGACGGAGCCTTTGAATCCTCCCCAAGCCCAGGGCCGGGGCCGCTGGGTGGCCATCGTGACCGGCGCTCTGTCGATCCTGATTGCTGTGGCCTATCTGGTGTTGATCGCCGTGCTCGACTCCCGGGGACCGCTGCTGCCACCGCCGCCTGAGGCGCTCGGGCTCAGCGCTGCGGACGCTGGGGGGGCAGTTGCCGTTCCTTCTCCTGGCGTTGCAATGGTTCCACCACGCGCCTGAGTGCTGCGTCGAGGAATTGACGCAGGGCCGAATCGCGGCGGTTGAGGTCGTATTGACGCTGCACCACCTCCTGCACGCCGCCATCGCCCCAGTCCTGGTCCTGCTGGAAATAGGTGATGAAGCTGCGGCCGGCGATGCGGGTGAGCCAGCCGGCACCCACAGCTTGCACCGCTTTACTGAGCAACAGGGCCGGCAGGTTCAGCGATAGGGCGGCACCGATCAGGCTGAGGCCCCCTTTGATCACCCCCAGACTGGCCAGGGTGCGCCCCACCGACACCGCCAGCTCCTGGGCGGTGGCCTTGCTGAGGCTGACGCCATAGACCCGGGCGATCTCCACCACCATCTGGGCGTTCACGGCGGCGGTGCCCAGCAGATCCACCACCGGCAGCGGCGTGACCGCCAGCACCCCGGCACTGATCCACACGTAGCGATCCACAATCGCTTCGGCATCGCTCTGGCGCTGTTCCCCGAGCAATTGCCGCCCGGCATCGCTCAGCCGGCGGCTCTGCAGCAGGATGTTGTCGGCAATCAGCTCCTCGCCGTCCGTGTGGAGCACCTGGGCGATGCGTCGCAGCAGGGCGTCAATCTCCGCCTGGGGTTGGAGGGGGCGCCCGCCCGGCATGGGCACGCTCTGGGGGGCTGCGCTGGCGGCCACCACGTCGTCTGAGGCGATGCGGCCGGCGGTGCGGCGTCGTAGCAGGCCGAGCAGCCGGCGCTCCTCCTCCTCCCCGCGCAGGTCGCACTTGTTGAGCACCAGGATGAGCCGTTTGCCAAGGCTTGCCAGGGCTTCAAACACGGCGTCTTCAGCGGCGCGCAGGTCGCCATCCACCACCAGCAGCAGCAGATCGGCCTGGGCGGCCTGTTGGCGTGCCACCTGTTCCCGGTTGTGGCCATCACGGCCGGCCTCCAGGATTCCGGGGGTATCCACCAGGCGCAGGCCCCGCTGCAGATCCCTCAGACGCAGGCGGTAGCTGGTGCACTCCTGCGTGGACCCCATGGCCGCACCCACCTGGCCCACCACCTCCTGCAGCAGGGCTCGGATCAGGGAGGTCTTGCCGGCGGAGCCGGTGCCGAACACCACCAGCACCAGATCGCCCCGTTGCAGTTCGGCCGCCACCCGGGCCCGCTCCTGCTGCAGGGCCTCGCGCTGCACGTCGTCGCGGATGCGGGTGAGCAGCTGGTCGATCGCCTCCAGGTTCTGAAGGGCTGCTTCCTGGCGATTACCCGGGGGCAGCGGCAGGGCCCCGGCAGTTCCACGGCCGGATTGGCGGCCGCGCCGCAGATCCATCAGCCACGGCCAGGCCAACCGGCCCAACACCAGGGCACTGCCGCCGAACAACAACAGGGCCGCAGGTCCCACCAGCCAGGCCGGCAGCAGATAGCTCATCTGCCAGAGCAGGTTGTTCACCGCCTGCAGCACGGCGGTGATGGCCACCAGGACCACCAGGCCCACTCCCAGCCAGATCCAGAGGCGCGGCGGCAGTTTCACGGGCTGGTGGTGCAGGGCACGGAGGGTGTCGGCTGGAGGGTCACAGCTTGGCGCTGGGCTGCAGGCTGCCGCTACCAGCCGAGCGGATGATGTCGCTCCACAGGCCCGCCGCCAAGGCGCTGCTGCTGCCGGTGGGTCGGTTGTCGTCGTTCCCCAGCCAGATGCCGATCACCCAGTGGCGCTGGGGTTCATAGCCCACGAACAGCAGATCGCGGCCCTCGTTCGTGGTGCCGGTCTTCCCCCCTTCCATCCCCCCGATCGAGGCCGCTGTGCCGGTGCCGCCGCGAACCACCCCACGCAACAGGCTCTGCATCTGCTGGGCGGTGGCCTTGCTGATCACCTGCCGGCCAGGTTGGAGCGGCCGCTGGCCTGCACCCTGGCGGCTGCGGCAACGGCGGCTATCGAGCTGGCCGCAGGTTTCTGCATCCGTCAGCTTGCGCACGGTGCTGGGGGGATGCCAGAGGCCGTTGTTGGCCACCGCGGCATAGGCACCCGTGAGTTCAATCAACCGCACCTCGCTCTGGCCCAGAGCCAGGCCCGGCACCGGCTCGAGGGGGGTGGTGATGCCCAGTTCGCGGGCTTTCTGCACCACCTGATCCAGGCCCACCCGCCGGGCCGTACGCAGGGCTGCGGTGTTGCTGGAGCTAGCAAAGGCCGAGGCGATACTCAGACTGCCGCCGCAGCCACTGCTGAACACCTGCCCCCCCCACTCGAGCGGACCGCAGCCCACCAAGTCGCTGGGTTTGATGCCCTTCTCCAGCGCAGCGAGATAGGGGAAGAGCTTGAAAGTGCTGCCCGGCTGGCGCAGGGCCATGCTGGCCCGGTTGAACTGGCTGCGGTTGTAGTCGCGGCCGCCGGCAATGGCCAACACCCCGCCACTGCGGCTATCCAGCACCACCACCGCCCCCTCACGCACCGACCCCGCCGTGCCGGCCAATAGTTGCCGCAGCCGCCGTTCCACCACCTCCTGCAGCAGAGGATCCAGGTGGGTTTCCACGAGAAAGTTGCCCTCGGCTGCCACATCGGCTCCGAGCAGGCCATCCAGATCCCGCCGCACCTGATCGGTGTAGAACGGCGCCGGCCGGCGCTGGCCTGATCCTGCGCCACGGCAGGCCTGGGGCGAGAGGGCGATGGGCTGGCGGCGAGCGCGCCGTGCCGCGACCTGGCTGATCTTGCCCGTATCCGCCATCTTCAGCAGCACGGTGTTGCGGGCGTCCAGGGCGGCCTGCGGGTTAGTGCAGGGGTCGTAGCCGTTGGGCGAGGGCAGCAACCCCACCAGCAGGGCCGCCTCTTCCAGGTTGAGCTGTGAGGCCGGCTTGCCGAAATAGCTGCGGGCGGCATCTTCAAAGCCCCAGCCCACCCCCAGGTACACCCGGTTGAGGTAGCTGAGCAGCAGGTCGTGCTTGCTGAATCGGGCTTCCAGCTGCAGGGCCACCAGGAGCTCGCGCCATTTCCGCAGCAGGGTTTCTCCCTGCCCCACCTGCTCGGGATAGAGGCTGCGGGCCAGCTGCTGGGTGAGGGTGCTGCCGCCCTCCAGCACCCGCCCCCCCAGCAGGTTGGTGGCGAGGGCGCGGCCCGTGCCGATGGGATCCACGCCGGGATGCCACCAAAAGCGGCTGTCCTCACTGGCAAGCAGAGCATCCACCAGCACGGCTGGGTAGCTGCTGAGGGCACGGTGTTCACGATGCTGGCTGGATTCGGCGGCATTCAACGGCTTGTTGTTGCCGTCGTAGAGGGCGAGGGGGCCACGCACGCTGGCCAAGTTGCCCCGCAGGGGACGTTGCACCCAGGACAGCCCCAGGAGGAGAACGCCAGCCGCCGCCACCGCCGCCAGCCCAATCGACCCCACTCTGGCCAAGCTGCTCAGCCGCTGCTGCCCTGGCTGGTGAAACACCAACCAGGGCAACTCCGACGCCGTGCCCGGTCCAAAGCCCACCCGATCGCCATCGGCCAGCAACAGCTCCCGCACCTGCCGTCCGCGCCACCACAGGCCGTTGGTGGAATCCCTGTCTCGCAGCAACCAGTGGCGCCCCTGCAGCTCGAGCACGGCGTGCTGCTTGCTCACGGCGCTGTGGGGCAGTGCGAGCTCACAGCTCGGATCCCGGCCGATGCGGTAGGCCCCTGGCAGGAGGGGAATGTGCTGGCTGGGGAGGCCTGGCTGCTGCAGGTCCAGCCAGGCCTCCCCAGGCGTCAGCAGGCGGCCCAGGCCGTCAGCGAAGCGGCTGACCATGGCGCCTCAGCAGGTCAATGGCCAGGCAGGCCACCGCCAGGTTGATGGCCACATCCGCCCCGTTGAAGATCGGGAAGGTGAAGGGCACGAATTCCAGAAAGTCCACCACCGTGCCCAGGCGCCAGCGATCGATGCCGTTGCCGATGGCCCCCCCGAGCAACAGGCCGGTTCCCAGCCACTGCCAGCGCCGCAGCGGAGGGCTGGTTTGGATCCACACCCCCAGGCCCAGCGCCACCAGCAAACTCACCAGGGCCAGCAGGGAGGTGCGGCCCCGCAGCATGCTGAAGGCTGCACCACTGTTGAACACCAGCTGCATCCGCACCAGACCCGGCAGCAGGGGCGCCCAGCCCCGGCCGGAGAGGTGCTCCAGGGCCCAGGCTTTACTCAGTTGGTCGATCACGACCACCGCTGCAGCGGTGGTGAAGGCGGCCAGGCGACCACGGCCTGCAGCGCCCAGGAGCCGCGCCATCACGACTCCACCAGCAGCAGGCGCCGTAAGGGCAGCGCCAGTACGGCCACGGCGCAGCAGAGCAGCAGCTGGGGAATGATCGGCCCAAGGCTGTAGCTCAGAATCAATTGCGGCAGACCACTGCCCCAGCGGCCCGCCAGGCCCCCCAGCAACAGGTTGGCCATGCCACACAGCTGCAGCACCGCCAGGCCGATGATCGCGGCCCCCGCCAGGCTGAGCAGGTTGTCCATGCCCTGTTGCTTGCCAAGCCGGCCCGTGAGCCAGGCGGCCGGCAGGAAGCCGGCCAGATAGCCAAAGCCTGGATCGAGCAGATAGGCCAGGCCACCACCGGAGTGGAACACCGGCAGTTGAAACAGGCCCAGGCTGATGTAGGCCACACCGGCCAGCATCGCCGCTCTGGGCCCGCACACCAGGGCCGTGAGCAACAGCGCCGGCACCTGCAGGGTGATGGGCAAGGGGATCAGCTGCAGGCCTGTTGCAGCCAGGCCAGGCCAGGCCGCCTGGACCAGGCCACCGGTGACGATCAGCAGCAGGCCTGCAATGGCACCGCTCCAGATGGCTAGTGCGCGCACGATGGACCGGAGGTTGCGCCCATCCTGCAGGAGAGTGGGGCCTGTGCAACCCCGTTGTCAGCACCCATCCCATGCCGAACCCTGACGCCTCGCCGGAGCCCGCCGCCCAGGTCCTGGCCATCGGCATGGCCGTCCGGCTGGTTCAGATCCCGTCGTATCTGAAGACGGCTGATCCCATGCCGATGCTGCGGCCGCCGGATCTAGTGGACACCACGGAGCTGGGCCAGGTGGTAGCTCTGCGGGCAGGGGGCCTGCTGGCGGTGCGGTTCCGCCGAGGCACCTTCCTGATGGACGCGGCACAACTCGAGCCGGTGAGCCCGGAGAGCTGAGCTCAATCCGCCAGCGGGTGGCTCTGCCACACCCGTTCGGCCGCCGCGATGGCGGCCGCGGGTCCGCAGAGGCTCAGGCAGGGCCGGGACAGCAGGCTCCTGGCGGCGGCATGCAGATCTGCTGGGGTGAGGGCCTGGGCCTGTTCCAGGCAGCGGTCGGCAAAATCGAAGGCCAGGCCGTGGCCCAGCACCAGGGCATGCCGATCGGCCACTTGGCTGCAGGTCTGGCGGCCCAGGGCCTCCTGGCCACTGAACTTGGCCAGGGCCAGCTCCAGTTCTGCGGCGCTGATCGGCATCTCCAGCAACCGCTGCCACTCATTCAGCAGTTCACGGGTGGCCTCTTCGGCCCGTTCGCTGGAACTGGAGAGGTGGAACACAAAGGGGGCGTCCCCCAGGCGGGCCGGGTGATGCACGCCCACGTCGTAGGCAAGGCCATGTTGTTCGCGCAGCGCCACGAACAACCGGCTCGACATGCCGATGCCCAGGTGGCAGTGGAGCAGGCGCAGGGCCAGGGCCTGGCTGGCGCCCAGGGGCACGGTGGTCGCCCCCAGCATCAGCACCAGCTGTTCCGTTTCATCGCCACTGGCGGCAAACCGCTCTCCGGTCCATCCGGCTGGACCCTGCTGGCGCTGGGGTGCGGCCACCGTCCACAGCGGTTGCCCCGCGACCTCCAGCAGCGCCTCGACATCCATGGGGATCTGGCCCGCCAGCACCAACACCGCTCCGTCGCTGCCGAGCCGACTGGCTTGGCGCTCCAGGGCAGCGCGGTCCAGGGCCTTCAACTCCTGCTCGACCCCCAGAGCGTCATGGCCGTAGGGACCGTCGCCGTAGAGCTGCTGGCGCAGCTGGTCGTGGGCCAGCTGAAAGGGGTCTTCCTTCTGGCGCTGCAGGGTCTGGAGATTGAGTTGGCGCTCCAGGGCGATCTGGTCGTCCACCAGCCAGGGTTGCTGCACCAGGTGCCTCAGCAACGGCAACAGGTGTGGCGCGTCCTCACTGGCGCACTTGAGGCTGATCAGGGTGCCGTCCTCGGCGGCCTCGCAGCGCAGCCCAGCGCCCAAACCCTCCACCAGGTCGGCGAGGGCATCGCCGCTGTGGGGCCCGCAGCCGCGGCTGAGTACCCCGGCCAGTAGCTGGGCCGCGCCCCGCTCTCCCGGGCGGTCACCACTGCTGCCTCCTCGCAGCCACAACTTGGCCGAGAGAATCGCGGGTCCCGGGCGATGCAGCAGCCACAGCGGGCATCCGCCTGGTAGCTGGCGACTCTCCACTTGGGCATGCAGGGGCATGACAGCGCTCATGCGGGCACCGCCCGCAGGCAAAAGGCCTGCTCGGGGTTGAGCAGGGGCAGCACCTCCTGGCTGAGGCGAGCGCTGTCCCAGTGCTGCATCCAGTCCAGCGGGGCCTGCAGGTTGTGGCGCCGGCCCCAGAGGCTGCTGTTGCCCAGCATCCCGGCCACGGAGCCGGCCGCCTCCAGTCCGAAGCGATAGCCGTTGGCCACCAGACGGCGCGCTCGCTCCACCTCAGCCTCCTGGGCTGGGTGCTGGCTCAGTTCCTCCCACACGCGCCTCACTTCGGCCTGCACTCGTTCGATGACCTCGGCCTCGCACACCGCCTCCAGCAGGACAAGGCTGCCGGATTCCAACACGTTCAGGTCGAGGTCAATGCTCTCCACCAACCGCAGTTGTTCCCGCAAGCGCTCCACCAGTCGGCTGCGCCGCCCCTCCGCCATCAATGTGGTGAGCAAGTCGGCGCCCACCACGGCATCTTGCTGGGCAGCAGCGGGCAACTTCCACGCCATCAACAGCCTGGCTGCTTCGAGGCGGGGCAGCTCCAGGGTGTGGTCGCCAGGCTGCAGAGCCAGGCTGCAGGGTGCAGTCACGTCTGTGCTGCCCTGCAGGCGGCCAAGGGGAGAAGCCTCCAGT
>CANHMF010000064.1 GCA_947461705.1 Synechococcaceae cyanobacterium | reverse complement strand
GGGCGGCGCAGCAGATGCCGTTCCGGTCGGCGGGGCAATTCCACGCCTGGGCTGAGCAGCCAGCCCTGGCCCTCGGCATCGAACTCGAAGCTGACGTCCTCCTCCAGCAGTGGTTCGGGCGGGAAGGTCTGGGCTTCAAGGACCTCGGCCTTGAGGCTCACCAGCACAGAAGCCGCCAGGAAGGCCTCGCTGGTTTCGGCCAGGTCCTGCTCGTAGCTCCCGCCAGATTGGCGGTGCATGGCCGCCACCAGTTTCGGCACTTCAATCCGCTGGCGCAGTTGGTCGAGGAAGCCGTCCACGACGGCGATCACATCCACATCCCAGGGATCGAGATCCCCTCGCTCCGCCGCATCCTGCAGCAGCCTGATGGCGAGCCTTGCACCCCCTTCGGCCACTGGTCTGTGCGTACTCCACCGAAGGTACCGGCTCCTGGCTACCAAAGCCAGGGACGGCCCCTGCCTCTTCAGACCACTTCAGCGGTTTGGGAGGAGCTCTCCCCCGCGGCGGGTAGCAGGCCCAGCTGGGCATCCACCGTGGCGCGGTAGCGCTGGAGGTCGTCCTCGAGCTCGCGGATCCGCACCTGTTGGGCATCCATGGCCGTGGGATCCACTTGGCTCTCCACCCGCTTCACCACACCCGTCCACACCGCGAACACCCAGGCGGCTGTGGCGCCGATGCCTCCCACCAGCAGCAGCAACGCCGCCAAGGGCAGGGTGAAACTCACCCCTGGCAGAAACCGCACCGTGGTGGCGGCGGTGTTTTCCAGCGTGAACATCACGGTCGCCAGACCGAAGCTGAAGATCAGCAGGAAATTGAGCTGCTTCATGGCTCAGGGCCGCATTGGCTTTGCATCAGAGCGTAAGGACAGAGCTGGTCTTCTGCACAGGGCTGCAACGGGCTGCAGATGTTCGTTACCCCCGCGATCCCGAGGCTGAAGCTCAGCCCAGGGCTGGGGCCTGTAACAGGGCCGGCGGCAGCAGCTCGGCCATGGGTGAGCGGCGGATCAGGGCGTTGGCGGGAGGGTGAATCACCTTGGCCATGGCGCTGTTCTCCCGCTGCACCAGAGCTTCGATGGAGGCCCTGTAGCTGTCGGTCATGATCCGCGGGTAGAGGCCGATGCCGATGATCGGCACCAGTAGGCAGCTGATCACATAGATCTCGCGCGGCTCGGCATCCACCAGGTGGGTGTGGGAGGCCAGCTCGGCATTTTCCTTGCCGAAGAAGATCTCCCGCAGCATCGAGAGCAGGTACACCGGCGTGAGGATCACCCCGATGGCGGCCAACACAGCCATCACGATGCGGAAGCTGAGGGTGTAGGCCTCGCTGGTGGAGAAGCCCACGAACACCATCAGTTCGGACACGAAGCCACTCATCCCCGGTAGAGCCAGGGAGGCCAGGGAGCAGATGGTCCAGAGGGCAAACATCTTGCGCATCTTCTGGCCCACCCCGCCCATCTCATCGAGCTGCAGGGTGTGGGTGCGGTCGTAGGTGGCACCCACCAGGAAGAACAGCGAAGCACCGATCAGGCCGTGGCTGATCATTTGAAGCATCGCGCCGCTGGTGCCCAGGTCACTGAAGCTGCCGATCCCGATCAGTACAAAGCCCATGTGACTGATCGAGCTGTAGGCGATCTTGCGCTTGAGGTTGCGCTGGGCAAACGAGGTGAGGGCGGCGTAGATGATGTTCACCACCCCCAGCACCACCAGCAGGGGGGCGAACTGCGCATGGCCTTCTGGCAGCAGCTGCACGTTGAAGCGCAGCAGGGCGTAGCCGCCCATCTTCAGGAGGATGCCGGCCAGCAGCATGTGCACCGGTGCCGTGGCTTCGCCATGGGCATCGGGCAACCAGGTGTGCAGCGGCACGATCGGCAGTTTCACGCCGAAGGCGATCAGCAGGCCGGCGTAGGCGAAGAGCTGGAACTTCGTGGAGAAGTCCTTCGCCATCAGGGCCGTGTATTCGAAGGTGGGTGCTCCGCCGCCGTGGAAGGCCATGGCCAGGCCCACGATCAGGATGAACAGGGAGCTGCCTGCGGTGTAGAGGATGAACTTGGTGGCGGCGTACTGGCGCTTCTTGCCGCCCCAGATGGCCAGCAGCAGGTACACCGGCAATAGTTCCAGCTCCCAGGCCAGGAAGAACAGCAACATGTCCTGCACCGCGAACACGGCGATTTGGCCGCCGTCCATGGCCAGCAGCAGGAAGTAGAAGAGCTTCGGCTTGAACGTCACCGGCCAGGCGGCCAGGGCGGCCAGGGCCGTGATGAAGCTGGTGAGAAGGATCAGGGGCATCGAGATGCCGTCTGCCCCCACCGACCAGGCCAGGCCCAGGTCTGGCAGCCATTGCCAGCGCTCCACCATCTGCAGCCCCTCCACGGAGGGGTCGTAGCCATTGAGGTAGCCGCCCACCGTGATCAGGAAGGTGATCAAGGCCACGCCCAGGGCAAACCAACGCACCTGTTTGCCATCGCCCTTATCGGGCACGAAGGGGATGCAGAGCGCCGCTGCGATCGGAAACAGGATCGAGGCGCTCAGCCAGGGGAACGCCGTGCTGCTGGTCTGGGCCAGCGTTGCGCCCTGGGTTACCGCGAAGTCCAACGCCACAGGCAGGCTCAAGGGTCTGGCCGGAGTTTAGAAATCCTGATCAGAACTGAACTCTGCTCGTGGCGGATGTCACACAGAGCGTTGTGCCGCCTGGGTCGATGCGTGGGGGGTTAGCCCAGGGCGCCGAACAGCACCACCAGGGCAATCACGCCGCCGAACACGATCAGGGCATAGAACTGGGCCCGGCCGGTTTCCAGGTATTTGAGGCCCTCGCCGCTGCCCAGGGTCACCAGGCCGGTGAGGTTCACAACGCCGTCCACCACCTTGGAGTCCACCTCCAGCACCTGGCGGGCCAGCTTGCGGGTGCCTTGCACAAACAGCTTGTCGTTGATGGCATCGAGGTACCACTTGTTGGCCAGGAAGGCGTTGATCGCCGGGAAGCGGCCGGCTACCGCGGTGCCCAGATCAATCTTGTGCAGGGCGTAGGCCAGCACCGACACGGTGATTCCCACCACGGAAACAGCCACGGACGCACCGGCCAGAGGCAGGAACTCGCCCCAGCTGAAGTGCTTGGCCATGTGGGCGGCTTCCTCGGGGTTGAGCAGCCGGGCAAAGCGGCTGTTCCAGGGGGTTCCCAACAGGCCGATCAGCATCGAGGGCACCGCCAGAACCGCCAGGGGCATGGCCATCTGCCAGCCGGATTCGTGGGGATGGTCGGCGTGGCTGTGGCCATGGTCGTCGCCATGCTCGTCGGCCGCTCCCTTGCCGGCGGCCGCCATCAACTGGGCCTGCACGGTTTTGTCGGTGCCGCGGAAACTTCCTTCAAAGGTGAGGAAGTACAGCCGGAACATGTAGAAGGCAGTCATGCCGGCGGTGATGAAGCCCGCCGCCCAGAGCAGCGGGAAGCTGCCGAACGCCTGGCCGAGGATCTCGTCCTTGCTCCAGAAGCCCGCCAGGGGCGGGATGCCACTGATGGCCAGGCAGCCGATGAAGAAGGTGGTGCTGGTGATCGGCATGAATTTGCGCAGGCCGCCCATCAGACGCATGTCCTGGGCCAGCACTGGCTCGTGGCCCACCACGTCCTCCATGGCGTGGATCACCGAGCCGGAGCAGAGGAAGAGCATCGCCTTGAAGAAGGCATGGGTCACCAGGTGGAACATGCCAGCCACCGGGGCGCCGCAGCCCATGGCCAGCATCATGTAACCCAGTTGGGACACGGTGCTGTAGGCCAGGCCCTTCTTGAGGTCCATCTGGGTGAGGGCGATGGAAGCCCCCAGGAACAGGGTGATGGTGCCCACCACGGCAATCACCACCTGAACCTGCGGAAAGGGCACGTACACCGGCTGCAACCGGGCTACCAGGAACACGCCCGCGGCCACCATCGTGGCGGCGTGGATCAGGGCGGAGATGGGTGTGGGGCCCTCCATGGCATCGGGCAGCCACACATGCAGCGGGAACTGGGCCGATTTGGCCATGGGGCCCATGAACACCAGCAGGCACAGCAGGATGGCGGCAGCATTGGAGAGGCTGCCGCCGGCCACGGCCTCCTGCAGTCGGCTGCCGATTTCCTCAAAGCCGAAGCTGCCGGTGGCCCAGAACAGGCCCAGAATCCCCAGCAGCAAGCCGAAGTCGCCCACGCGGTTCACCACGAAGGCCTTCTGGGCGGCATTAGCGGCGCCGTCGCGGTCGTACCAGAAGCCCACGAGCAGGTAGGAACACATGCCCACCAGCTCCCAGAACACATAGATCTCCAGCAGGTTCGGGCTGATGATCAGCCCCAGCATCGAGCTGCTGAACAGGGCGAGATAGGTGAAGAAACGCACATAGCCCTTGTCGTGGGCCATGTAGCCATCGGAGTACACCATCACCAGCACGGCGATGGTGGTGACCAGCGCCAGCATCACGGCTCCGAGGGCATCCACGCGGAAGCCCATCTGGAGATTGAAGCTGCCGGCGCTGGCCCAGTTGAACAGCACTTCGGTGGTGCCGGCCCCGGCCAGCTGCTGCGCCAGCACGGCATAACTCAACACCGCCGCGGCGCCCACGCAGCTGATCAGCAGTAGAGCCACCGGCTTGCGCAGGCGGTTGATGGTGCGGTTGAAGCTGATCAGCCCCAGGCCCACCAGGCACGCCCCCGCCAAGGGCAGCACCGGAATCAGCCAGGCGAGTTCGGCGGGCGAGGGCATCCGGCGCTGGGGGCAGTCGGATTGAGTGTAGGCAGAGCGCCGTGAGGCTCTGCCGGAGTGTGATCAGCTGTGGATCAGCCCAGCCAGTGGGCCAGGCCCGTGCGGGCAAAGGCGGTGGCACCCGCGCCGATGAAGCGGTGGGCCCACCAGAACACGCCCACGGCAATCGCAATGCCCAGTTGCGCCGGCCGCAGGAATTCGCTCAGCACCAGGGTCTGGCGTCCATCCAGCACGGCTTGGAAGGGCAGCACCGAGGTGCTCGCCCGCAGCTCCTCAAAGGCGGCGCCGAAGCGATGGGCCAGGCGCCGGTCGCCGTTCCATACAGCAAACAGGTGGTGAGCAATGAGGCCGATGCAGGTGGCCACCATGAAGCTGCTGCCGATCCAGAGCAGGTGGGTGGCACACCAGAGGATCTGGCCAACGGCCTGGGGGTGGCGACTGATGCGGATGATCCCCGTGGCGTAGAGCCGCACCTGGGGTTTCAGCACCGCCGGGATCTCCAGCAGGTTGTAGGTGGCTGGGTAGAGAAACAGAAAGCTGATGGCCGTGCCGGTCCACACCACCGGCACGATCCAAGGCTGGTCCTGCAGGTTCCAGAGCCGGATGCCGTCGTAGCGATGGGCCAGGAAGTAGCCGATCACCACCACGGCCGAGGGAATGCTCACGGCGGCGAACAGCAGCCGCCACGCCCGTTCGCCGATGCGCTCCGCCCCCCAGGCGCGCAGGGAGGCGCCTCCGCTGTGGATCACGGCGAAGGCCAGCAGCAGGCCGAGCATCACCCAGCTGCTGTGGTGAGGGTCTGGAAGGGGCATGCCAGGGCGCAGGGAATTCGATTGTGGCGAAACGGCCTTCGCCCCGAGGCTTCGCCTGCGGGTTCCCCCTACAGTTCAGGGCCCCAGCCGGCGAGCGCCCTCGGGAACCCCCATGGCCGATCTGCCGTTCACCCTCGACCAGCTGCGCATCCTGCGGGCCATCGCCAGTGAAGGCAGCTTCAAGAAAGCTGCCGACAGCCTGTACGTGACGCAGCCGGCGGTGAGCCTGCAGATCCAGAACCTGGAGAAGCAGCTGGATGTGTCCCTGTTCGACCGTGGCGGACGCAAGGCCCAGCTCACGGAGGCCGGACACCTGCTGCTCAGCTATTGCGATCGGATCCTGAGCCAGTGCCAGGAGGCCTGCCGTGCCCTCGACGATCTGCACAACCTCCGGGGTGGCTCACTGATCGTCGGCGCCAGCCAGACCACCGGCACCTACCTGATGCCGCGGATGATCGGCCTGTTTCGGCAGAAATATCCGGATGTAGCCGTGCAGCTGCAGGTGCACAGCACCCGCCGCACGGGCTGGAGCGTGGCCAACGGCCAGATCGACCTCGCGATCATTGGCGGCGAGCTGCCCGGCGAGCTCAATGAGCTGCTCCAAGTGGTGCCCTACGCCAGTGATGAACTGGCCCTGGTGTTGCCCACCAAGCACCCCCTCGCCCGCTTGCCGGAACTCAGCAAGGACGATCTCTACCGGCTGGGCTTCGTGTGCCTGGATGCCCAGTCCACCACCCGCAAGATGGTGGACCAACTGCTGGCCCGCTCCGGCCTGGATGTGGCCCGGCTCAAGATTGAGATGGAGCTCAACTCCTTCGAGGCCATCAAAAATGCCGTGCAGAGTGGCCTTGGGGCGGCCTTCCTGCCGGTGGTGTCGATTGAGCGGGAGCTCGCGGCCGGCAGCTTGCATCGCCCCGCCCTCGCCGATCTCTCGGTGCGGCGGCAGCTCAAGTTGATCACCCATCCGGCGCGCTACTGCTCCCGGGCGGCCGATGCCTTCCGGCGGGAGGTGCTGCCGGTGTTCGCCAGTCCGGACAGCCCCCTGCGCCGGCCCCTCCAGCAGGCTGCCGTGGCCAGCCCTGATGAGGCTTCGGCCACTGCCTAGAGGCGGCGGCCAAGCCCGAGAGGCGTCAGTACACCAGGTTCAGAAGGAGTCGGCTTCTGGTGTGATCCCCACCGTGTCGTCGGCCACACCTTTGGTGACGAACTTGTTTTCGGTGATATCGGTCTGGTAGACGCAGCGGACGATCGGCTTGTCCTTCACCGAGCCGATGTAGGCGAAGGTGTTCATGCGCTGCTTGCATTGGCGCATCTGCTCGGCCGTCACGGCCCCCTCTTTCTGCAGCACACTCCAGTTTTCCCGCCGGATCACGCATCCGGGCTTGAGCGAGGGCTGGGTCACGAAGCTGGAGCTGGGGTTCATCGTGGTGTACAGCTCGATGTCCATCACGAAGGCGCTGGCACCCCACTGGCGGCAGAACTCAGGGTCGGGCACAGCCATGTCCAGCTGCTGAGAGCTGGCGATGTTGCCCTGGTTGCCCTGGGTGGTGCTGGAGATGCCGGTGCCGATGCCGATGCCCACCACCATCACGCCCGCCAACACGGCGATCGTGGCCACGTTGAATTGAAAGCCGCCGCCACCCGGGCCGCCGCCTTGATTTCCACCCGGACCACCCCCCTGCCCGCCGTTGCGGGAGGGCGGGCGCCGGGCGCCTCGCTCCTCCCGGTAGCCGTACGCGTCGTCGGCGTAGCCGCGGTAGTCGTCGGGTGGGTTGCTGCGGCCGTAGCGGGAGCGGGTCATGCAGCCTCTGGACTCTGGGGTAGGCCCATCGAGTAGTTGAGCACCCGCGCGTCTGGGTTGTAACGCAGCTCGCCGGCCTGGAGCAGCTGGCGGATGGTGCCCTCGAGCTCTGAGCCGATGCGGCGCAGGTTGTAGTCGCTGAGGTCGGCGCCGGCGTGGGCGGCCACCAGGTCGCGGAAGTGCTGCTGCACCTTGTCGAGGGCGGCCTGATCCCAGAGGAATTCGTTGTCGGGGTCGATGTCCAGGGTGAGCTGGCTGGGATCGGCCAGCAGCTGCCCGTTCTCCACCCGCGCCGTGAACAGGCGGATGTGGCGGGTGGTGGCTTTGATCAGGGTGTCGGCCATGGAGGAGCGCCCGGGTACTGCGGCGGCGATCCCATCGGCCGGCGCTCGCCAACTTTAAGAAGGCGGTGGCGGGAGCGGGCCTCTTAAGGTTGCATCCTGATTCGGGATTGTTCATGCGCGTCGCCATCGCCGGTGCTGGCCTGGCCGGTCTTGCCTGTGCCAAGTACCTCTGCGACGCCGGTCACACCCCGGTGGTGGTAGAGGCCCGTGACGTGCTCGGCGGCAAGGTGGCCGCCTGGCAGGACGAGGACGGGGACTGGTACGAAACCGGGCTCCACATCTTTTTTGGCGCTTACCGCAACATGCGCCAGCTCTTCAAGGAGCTGGATATCGAAGATCGCCTGCAGTGGAAATCCCACTCGATGATCTTCAACCAGAAGGAAACACCCGGCACCTACAGCCGTTTCGAGTTCCCGGATATCCCCGCTCCCTTCAATGGTGTTGCCGCCATCCTCGGCAACAACGACATGCTCACCTGGCCGGAGAAGATCTCCTTTGGGCTGGGCCTGGTGCCCGCCATGCTCCGCGGTCAGCAGTATGTGGAGGAGTGCGATCAATATTCCTGGACGGAGTGGTTGCGCATCCACAACATCCCGGAACGGGTGAACGATGAGGTGTTCATCGCCATGGCCAAGGCCCTGAACTTCATTGACCCGGAGGAAATCTCCAGCACGGTGGTGCTCACGGCATTGAACCGTTTTCTCCAGGAGAGCGATGGCTCCAAAATGGCCTTCCTCGATGGCAACCCCCCCGAGCGCCTATGTCAGCCGATCGTGGATTACGTCACTGCCAGGGGTGGTGAGGTGCATCTCGATTCCCCGCTGCGGGAGATTGAGCTGGATGCTGATGGCCGTGTGAGCGGTTTTCGCATTGGTGGCATCAAGGGCAAGGAGGGCTACACCCTCAAGGCCGATGCCTACGTGAGCGCCATGCCTGTGGATCCCTTCAAGCTGCTGATCCCCGAGCCCTGGAAGGCCATGCCTTACTTCCAGAAGCTGGATGGCCTCAACGGTGTGCCTGTGATCAACATCCACCTGTGGTTCGATCGCAAGCTCACCGAGATCGATCACCTGTTGTTCAGTCGTAGTCCCCTGCTCAGCGTGTACGCGGATATGAGCAACACCTGCCGGGAATACGAGGATCCTGAGCGTTCCATGTTGGAGTTGGTGTTTGCTCCCGCCAAGGATTGGATCGGCCGCAGTGACGAGGACATCGTGGCAGCCACCATGGAGGAGCTCAAGCGTCTGTTCCCGATGCATTTCACCGGTGACAACCAGGCACAGCTGCGCAAGTCGATCGTGGTGAAGACGCCGCTCTCGGTGTACAAAACGGTGCCCGGCTGTCAGCAGCTCCGTCCCGACCAGGCCAGCCCCATTCCC
Source organism: Synechococcaceae cyanobacterium (assembly GCA_947461705.1). Classification (GTDB taxonomy): domain Bacteria; phylum Cyanobacteriota; class Cyanobacteriia; order PCC-6307; family Cyanobiaceae; genus Vulcanococcus. The sequence goes on along the minus strand of CANHMF010000064.1, from coordinate 2,963 downwards.
AATTTCTTCCTGGCTGGCTGCTACACCATGCAGCGCTATCTGGCTTCCATGGAGGGTGCCGTGTTGAGCGGCAAACTATGTTCGGAGGCCGTGGCGGCCTCCCCTGTGGCGGCCTGAGGCCGGTGGTTGCCACTGCCCTGGCTAGTTCCGTGATCCCCCCCCTGGAGGAGGCCTACGAGGCTTGCCGCCAGGAGACAGCGGAGTGGGCCAAGACCTTCTATCTCGGCACCTTGTTGATGCCGCCCGCCAAGCGCCGGGCCGTGTGGGCCATCTACGTGTGGTGCCGCCGCACTGACGAGCTGATGGATAGCCCTGAGGCCCTGACGCGTCCGGTGGATGAGTTGGCGGAGCGCCTGGATGGGTGGGAGCAGCGCACCCGAGATCTGTTCAGGGGCAAGGTTCGTGATGGCCTCGATCGGGTGATGGTGGATACGCTTGAGCGTTATCCCCAGCCCCTCCAGCCCTATCTGGACATGATCGAGGGCATGCGCATGGACCTCACCCAGACCCGATACGCCACCTTTGAGGATCTCAAGCTCTATTGCTATCGGGTGGCTGGAACCGTTGGGCTCATGACCCAGGAGGTGATGGGGCTCGATCCTGCCTATACCTCAGCCCCCTGGAGTGATCGGCCTGATACCTCCGAGGCGGCTGTGGCCCTGGGGATTGCCAACCAGCTCACCAATATCCTGCGGGATGTGGGTGAGGACCGCGGTCGTGGTCGAATCTATCTCCCCCAGGACGATCTCGCCCGGTTTGGCTATTCCGAGGCGGAGCTGATGGCGGGTGCCTTGAATGACAGTTGGCGTGAACTAATGCGCTTTCAGGTAGAACGCGCCCGCGATTGGTTCGCCCGTTCGGAGGCGGGCGTGCGCTGGCTTGCTTCGGATGCCCGGTGGCCTGTATGGGCATCCCTGCGCCTCTATCGCGGGATCCTGGATGTGATTGAGGAGCTCGATTACGACGTGTTCAATCACCGGGCCTATGTGCCCAAGTCTGGGAAGTTGCTGGATCTGCCTCTGTCGTTTGTGATCGCTCAGGCCCGCTAGGGGTTCGGCTCGGCCCCTGCAGCCCAACCCAGCTCCAGCCAGTGCAGCAGGAGTGGATTGACGCGGGCGGGGTCTTCGTCGTGGGGGCAGTGGCCTATCCCTTTGAGCACCTGTAGGTCCTGGATGCAGTCGAAGCTGCGCTGCCAGAGCAGGGCTTCCTGGAGCGGTTCCCAGGGGTCGGCCTCGCCCCAGATCATCCGCACGGGAATGGTCATCCCCGCGAGGAGTTGGGGGGCGAGCCAATCATCGAAGAGATTCACGAAGCCGCGGAAGCTCTCCGCAGCCCCGGGATCTCGGCTCGGTCGCAGCAGCAGTTCCACCAGGTCGTTGTCGACGTTCTGTCCACTGGGATAGGCACGGTGCAGCACGCGGCGCACCACAGCGGGTCGTGCCAGCAACCGAAACAGGCTGCTCACCAGCCAGCGTTGCCGCACCAGGGCCATCAGGGCAGGTCGTCCAGCCCGCGCCAGGGGTGGTTGCTCAGCTAGGCGCTTGAGGTCGAGTTCCCGTTGAGCGCAGTCGAGCAGGATCACCTGCTTGGGTGGATGCCCTTGTTGCGTCATCAGACGTGCTGCATTGAGAGCCACAACGCCGCCAATGGAGTTGCCAATCAATTGAAGGTCGCAACCGCCGAGCACCTCGTGGCAGAAATCCACGACCAGCTGGGCCCAGAGATCAAAGCCGTAGCGCACCCCCCCTGCCACGAGGGGTTCATCGGTCAGGCAGGAGACGGGCTTGCTGCTGGCACCAAAGCCCAGCAGGTCGATGGCATAGGTGGGGATGGAGCGGCCCAGGGTTGGCAGGGTATGGCGCCAGTGGCCCTTGGAGGCACCGAATCCATGGATGCAAAGAACGGCCCTCCTGGGGAGAGGGCCGTTGGGGTGATCAGGCTGGAAGACGCTGTACCTGATGGTGTGGCCCTGCCAGCACCAGCTCAGCTCTTGCAAGCCTGAAGAAGAGTCCATCACTTGGACATCGTTCAGACCGCAGCCTTCTGGTTGTCGAGCAGACCCTTGAGCTTGGCCAGTTCACCGGCCCAACGGGGATCGGGAGCGCCTTCCTCCACGCTGTCGCTGTGGACCACCTTGTTCACGGCCTTGCGGGCCACGGGGGTGCTGCCGGGGGCTCCACCGGGACGACGATCGTTGCCGCGGCGCTCGTCGCGACGTTCGGAGCGCTCGATGCGCAGGTTGTTGCCGCCAAAGTCGCGGCCGTTCAGCTGCTCGATCACGGCATCAGCCACCTTCTCGTCGTCCACGTTGGCGAAGCCGAAGCCACGGCCAGCACCGGTTTCGCGGTCTTGGACGGCCTTGAAGCGGACGCCTTCACCCACGGAGGCAAACAGCGCATCGAGTTCTTTGGCCTCGAAGTTCTGCGGCAGGTTGCCGACGTACAGACGGACGCTCATGGGATCGGGGGAGAGGGGGGAAGAGTTCTGGCTGGTCGGGGTCACTGACTGACGCGGCGTGCCGAGATCCCGACTTCCGTGTTCGACGTGTTGTGTGGACGTGGAGGCCTTCCGAGGGAGGCGATCCCGTCGATTTCAGTGCTGCAGATAAATCCGGTGTGGAGAATGCAGCGGTGCCCTAACTGGCTCGAATCAGGTCGTTGGTAACGCCTTTGCAGTGAAGTTAATCACGGCGTGGTGCCATGTCGCTACTGCCTCGGGTGGATGTGAGCCACACCTGCGCCTGCACCAACGCCTCCTCTCGATTGTGGATCCGCCCGAAGGCCTGCTCGAGCATCAGGTGATCGAGCAGTGCACCGAGCTGCGGGGAGGGGCTTAGGCCTAGCTCCCGCTGCAGGCTGCCGCCATCCAGGGCGGCGCGGGGATGGAACAGGGGATCGCTGGGGTTGCGCCAGCGCCTGAGCCAGGCCTGGGCCTGTTCCGGTGGCCAGCCCAGCAGCAGGGCG
>CANHMF010000063.1 GCA_947461705.1 Synechococcaceae cyanobacterium | reverse complement strand
CGTGCGTGCGGGGAGCTGGCGCGGACGCCGGTCTTCGCCCATCCAGCTGAAGAACAGCAAGTAGCTCACGATCGCCAGGCCGGCCGCCACCACCACGGCTGCCAACTGCTCGAGACGCTTGACCATGGCGCTCCGGTGATGCAGCTCACGGAACAGTTTGCCCGCCAAGGGGGATGATGCAGGGCAGATCGGGCTCCAGAGCCCAGACCGGCGCCCCTTAAGTCATACCCCCCCTGTGCTTCGCCTCGAACGCGTCTCCAAGATTTATCCCACCGGTGAGGTGCTGCGCGACATCACCTGGGAGGTGAAACCAGGGGACCGCATCGGCCTGGTGGGCGTCAATGGCGCTGGCAAGTCCACCCAGATGCGGATCATCGCCGGGCTCGAGGAGCCCACCAGCGGCCTGGTGGTGAAACAGGGCGACCCGCGCATCGTTTACCTGCAGCAGGAATTCGATGTGGACGTGCGCCGCAGCGTGCGCCAGGAGCTGTTTCAGGCCTTCGGCGAGGCGGCTGCGGTGCTCAACCGCCAGCGCGAGGTGGAGGTGGAGATGGGCAGCGAGAAGGCAGCCGCCGATCCCGACCACCTCGATGAACTGATCCACGAACTGGGACGGCTGCACAGCCGCTTCGAATCGCTGCACGGCTACGAGCTCGAGGCCCGGATCGACAAACTGCTGCCCACGATCGGCTTCACCCCCGAAGGTGCCGAACTGCTGGTGGGCGACTACTCCGGCGGCTGGCAGATGCGGATCGCCCTGGGCAAGATCCTGCTCCAGGAGCCCGACCTGCTGCTCCTGGACGAACCCACCAACCACCTGGACGTAGAGACCATCCAGTGGCTGGAGGACTATCTCTGCAGCCAGACCGTGCCGCTGGTGGTGATCAGCCACGACCGGGCCTTCCTGGACCGGGTCTGCAACCAGATCGTGGAGACGGAACGGGGCGTGTCGCGCTGCTACCTCGGCAATTACAGCCAGCACCTGGAGCAGAAGGCCCTCGAGCGCGAGGCAGGCCAGGCCGCCTTCGAGCGCCAGCAGAAGGAACTCGCCACCCAGCAGGCCTATATCGACCGATTCCGCGCCAGCGCCACCCGCTCCACCCAGGCCAAGAGCCGCGAAAAACTGCTCGACAAGGTGGAGCGGATTGAGGCCCCGATCGACACCGTGGGCGGGCCCCGTTTCCAGTTCCCAGCGGCACCGCGCAGCGGTCGCCAGATCGCGGTGATGGAGAACCTCACCCACAGCTACGGCGACAAGCTCCTGTTCCTGGAGGCCAACCTCGAGGTGGAGCGGGGCGACCGCATCGCCTTTGTGGGTCCCAACGGTGCCGGCAAGTCCACCCTGCTGCGGCTGGTGATGGGAACCGAGAGCCCGGACGAGGGCAGCGCGCGACTGGGGGAACACAACGTGATCGCCGGCTACTTCGAGCAGAACCAGGCCGAGGCCCTGGATCTGTCCAAAACCGTGATCGACACCCTGTTCGAAGCGGTGCCCGACTGGACCCAGACCCAGGTGCGTTCGCTGCTGGGCAGCTTCTGCTTCAGCAACGACGCCGTGTTCAAGGAGGTGGGCAAGCTCAGCGGCGGCGAAAAGGCTCGCCTGGCCCTGGCCCTCATGCTGCTCAGCCCCTGCAACCTGCTGGTGCTGGATGAGCCCACCAACCACCTCGACATCCCGGCCAAGCAGATGCTCGAAGACGCCCTGATGGAGTACGAGGGCGCCGCCCTGGTGGTGAGCCATGACCGCTATTTCGTGTCGCGGGTGGCCAACAAGATCGTGGAACTGCGCGAGGGCGAACTGGTGCTCTATCGCGGCGATTATGCCTACTACGTGGACAAGAAAGCCGAAGAGGCCGCCGAGGCCGAAGCCGCTCGCCTGGCGACGGAGCAGGAAGCCAAGCGCAAGGCCAATCGCGAGCGCCAGAAGGCCAAGGACGCTGCGCGAAAAGCCGCGGCCTGACAGGGCTTCAGCCAAACTGGCACATACAACTTCACAAAGCCCTAGGCAAGAGAACTCATTCTTGTTGGGTCCTGGGTTTGGTGTGCATAAGCTGACATCAATCCCCTCGCAACGAGGCCCCATGGGCGCTTCAGTTGGATATTCGTCTGAGCCCTTTGGCCCCGGCCGGGGCATGGCCTTCGACGGGAGCGCCCAGCGCCAGGGGGGGCATGAGCACCAGGGCGGCGATGCGGTGAACACCTATTTCGAATGCATCACCTCCTGCTCCGTGGACGACGGCGAGTGCGTGACCCGCTGCGTGGAGATCCTGCGGGAGGAGGGCTGAGCGGGCCCGGCGCCGAGGGCGGCAGCGGGACACCGAACAGCAACAGCTGACAAAAGCTCCCTAGCCTTGTTGCAACGGATACGCGACCGCTGGAAACATTTCTTAGCTTGTCAGCGGTCCCGATGATCCATCGCGTCTGCCGCCATGTCCGAACCGCTTGCCCTCAGCCTCGGCCAGCAATTTGAGCTGGAGCGCATGAACCGGGCCATCGAATCCACCGCCGACCTGCAGACCCTGCAGGGACTGGCCAAGGAACTGCTCCTGGCCTGGCACAGCCAGAAAGCCGCCACCCAATGGGTGATGCGCCAGCAACTGGATGGGCCACCCCGGGTTGGCCTGCCCCCCAGTGGCCTACCTGGGCACCAGGGATGACAGCTCCACAGGGGTGACCTGCAGGCTGACGGCCTGGCCACCCCGCTGCACCACCAGCGCCATCGGCTTGCCCACACCGTTGCGCTCCACCAGTTGGGTCAACTGGGCAGGGCTCTTCACAACCTGACCCGCCGAGGCCGTGATCACATCACCAGGCTTGAGGCCTGCCCGTGCGGCCGGTCCCCCTGGCATCACGCTGCGCACTTGGGCCCCTGCTGCCGTGGCACCACTGGCATCACGGGCAGGTTCGAGCCCAACCCCAATCATGGCGTGACTCACAAGGCCCGTTGCCACAAGCTGCTGGGCAATGGAGCGGGCACGGTTGATCGGAATGGCAAAGCCCAACCCAGCCCCTGGGCCCGACCGCACCAGGGTGTTGATCCCCACCACCTCACCGCCGGCATCCAGCAAGGGGCCTCCGGAATTACCGGGGTTGATCGCGGCGTCCGTCTGGATCAGCTCCAGCCGCTTGTCGGTGATGCCGAGCTTGGCCGCATTGCGGTTCAGGCTGCTCACAATCCCGAGCGTCACGGTGTTGTCGAGGCCAAAGGGGTTCCCCACGGCAATCACCCAATCGCCCACCTGCAGAGCATCGGAATTGCCCAGCCGGGCTACCGGCCAAGGCCCCCCTCCCTCCAGACGCACCACCGCCAGATCGGTGACGGGATCACTGCCCACCACCTTGCCCTCCACGCGCCGGCCATCCGGGAGTCCCACCACAACACGGCTGCTCTTCTCCACCACATGGGCATTGGTGATCAACAGGCCCGTGGGGTCGTAGATGAAGCCGCTGCCCTGGCCCCGCTCCGTGCGCTGCGACGGCGGCATTGGGGTCTGTCCCCCCCGGGGCAGACCAAAGAACTGGCGCAGCAAGGGATCCATGAAGGGCAACTGCTGCAAGCCGCCCTGGCCCGGCACCACCACGGTGCGCTCGGTGTCGATCGTGACCACCGCCGGGCCCGCGCGGCGCACGGCCTCCGCCACGAAGGACTGGCGGGCCAGGGCCCCGCTGGCCGGGGACTGCTGCGCTCGAGCCGTTGGCAGCAGTGCGGGACCGGCCACGGTGACAGCCAGGGCCGAGGCCAGGGCCAGGGGAAAAACGCGCACAGGGGGGACTGCCATGGCGACAGAACCAGGAAGGGACTTGACCGTAACCACGGTCTACGGGAGCAGGAAGACCCCGACGGGGTGGGTTTTCACGCCAGCAGGCGCTGCAGCCGCCGCCGCGGGGAGCGATGATGGATCCAGAAGGTGCGCCGGGCTGCTCTGGCCCCGCTGTCCATGCCTGTTCTGCTCGCCAAACTGCTGCCGCTCGCCTACGGAGCCTGCTTCCTGGCCCTGCTGTGGCAGGCCTTTCGCGTGATGAGCAAAGGGTTCAGCGCCGTGCCACGGCCAGGCGATCAGCCCCAGGCTCCCCAGGGCGATCGCACCGGACGGCTCACGATCCATCCCGAACTGCTGGATGCGGACGGGCAACTCACCCGCGACGACCTACTCACAGTTCGATTCAGCGGCGACAACGAACAGCCCGCCTTGCCGAACGACCCCAGCTGAAGCCGTCCGGGCCCGCCAGCTGGTACAACCGTTGCGTGGTTGTGGAAACCGGCGGAGTCTGAGCGTGGATCAAAGAACCCGAATCGTTGCGGCGGTGCTCAAGGGCCTCAAGCTGCCCCCCCGTTTTCAGCTGAAGCTCGTGAAGGAAGATCCCATCCGCCTTGAGTTGGTGCTCACACCGGCTTATGGCAAGGATCCGATCCTGGTGGGCCTGGTGGAATCCCAGGATCTGGTGGCCCGCCGCGACCGGGAGGGGCGCATCCCCCGCGACCTCCAGGGCACCTGGGACTGGACCGTGCGCCACGGCAAAGTGAGCACCGGTGGCTGGAATCCCTATCTGAAAGAGGCCCTGCAGACGATGTTCGAAACGGGCCTGCCCGCCATCGTCTACGAGGAAACCACCGGTGAGGTGTACCACCCCGTCGATGGCGCCCGCCACGTCCGCTGAGCTGCCGATTGAACCGCTGCTGCCCGCCCTGGTGCAGCAGCTGTCGGCCGGCGCCACCCTGCTGCTGCAGGCCCCTCCTGGGGCGGGCAAAACCACACGGGTGCCCCTGGCCCTGATGGCAGCCCTGGAGGCCAGCCAGGGCGCCGACCACGGCCGCATCCTGATGCTGGAGCCCCGGCGCCTTGCCGCCAAGGCCGCTGCCGAACGCCTGGCGGCAGGCCTCGGTGAGGCCGTGGGCCAGCGGGTTGGCTACCGAGTGCGAATGGAATCGCGGGTCTCGGCGGCGACCCGGATCGAGGTGCTCACCGACGGCCTGTTCCTCAGGCGGCTCCAGGCCGATCCCTCCCTCGAGGGGGTGGCCTGCGTGATCTTCGATGAGTTCCACGAGCGCCGCAGCGAGGCCGACCTGGCCCTGGCCCTGTTGCGGGAAGCCCGCACCCTGCTGGCACCGGAGCTACGGCTGCTGGTGATGTCGGCCACCCTCAACCTGCAGCCCCTGGCCGAACAGCTGCCGGAAGCCGGGCTGCTCACCAGCGAGGGCCGGGCCTATCCGGTGGCGGTGAGCCACCAGCCGCCCCGGGAACGGGAATCCCTGGGCCGTCAGCTGGTGCGCGCCCTCGAGGGTCATTGGCTCGACCAGCGAACCAAGGCCGAAACGGTGCTCGTGTTTCTGCCTGGGCAGCGGGAGATCCAGCAGTGCCTGCAGGCCATCAGCGAGACCCCCTGGGGCGGCGACCTGGAGCTGTGCCCCCTCCATGGCAACCTGCCGCTGGCCGCCCAGAGCCGCGCGATCAGCCCCGCCCGCCATGGCGCCGGCAAGGTGGTGCTCGCCACCGCCATCGCCGAGAGCTCGCTCACGATCGAGGGCGTCACCCTGGTGATCGACAGCGGCCTGAGCCGCCGCAGCCGTTTCGAGCCCAGCACCGGCATGGACAGCCTGGTGACGCAACCCGCCAGTCTGGCCAGCGCCGAGCAACGGGCCGGACGCGCCGGACGCCTGGCTCCCGGCCGCTGCGTGCGGCTCTGGAGTCCGGCCGAACAGCAACGCCGGCCGGCCTTTGACCCACCGGAACTGCTGGAGGCCGATCCCACCCCCCTGGTGCTGCAGCTGGCCCAGTGGGGCGCCGGCCTCGGGGAGCAGCTGCCCTGGCTGGAGCCGCCGCCACGATCCAGCCTGCTGGAGGGCCAGGAGCTGCTGCGCCAGCTGAGGGCGGTGGATGCCGCCGGCACGCTTACGGCCCATGGACGGGCCATGGCGGGCCTGGGGCTGCATCCACGCCTGGCCCATCTGCTACTGCGGGCACGGGCACTGGGGGCGGAACCCCTGGGCTGTGCCCTGGCGGCCCTACTCAGTGAACGGGACCCCCTCAATCCCCAGGACGCGGGCGCCGACCTGGGCCACCGCCTGGACTGGTTGCTGCAGCCGGGGCGCGATCCACGGCGCCAGCAGCTGCTCCAACTGCAACAGCAACTGCTGCGGCAGCTCGAGGCCGTGCCGCGACCCCAGCCCGCAGCAGGCGACACCCCAGAGGATCCGATGCTGGCGGCCGAGCTCCTCGCCCATGCCTTTCCCGAGCGGGTGGCCCTGGCGCGGGAGGGCCATCCCGGCCGCTACCTCACCCGTGGCGGCCGCGGTGCCCACCTGCATGCAAGCGATCCCCTGCAGGCCTGCGGGGCCCTCGCCATCGCCACTGCGGATGGCGCCGGCAGTGATTGCCGGATCCAGCTAGCGCTGCCCCTGCATCGCAGCAGCCTGGAGGCCCTGGCGGCGGACTCGGGCCATCAACAGGCCCTGGTGAGCTGGGATGCTCAGCAGCAACGGGTGCGCAGCGAACAGGAGTGGCGCCTGGGAGCCCTCGTGCTCGAGCGGCGGCCCTGGCCCGAGGCCCCCGCTGCAGCGGTGCGCGCGGCCTTGCTGGAGGGGCTGGCTCTGATGGGCCTGGAGACCCTGCCCTGGAGCCCGTCCAGCCGGCAACTCCAGCGTCGCCTCTGCCTAGCCCAGGAGCACCTGGGCGATCCCTGGCCTGACCGCAGCGACCAGACGCTGATGGCCGATCCCGAAGCGTGGCTGGGGGATCAGCTCGACGGCCTGCGCAGCCGCGCAGACCTGCAGACCCTGAATCTGGAGGAAGCCCTCTGGACCGGTGTGGCCTGGGACTACCGGCAGCAACTGGAGCTGCTGCTGCCGAACAGCCTGCTGATCCCCTCCGGCCGCCAAGCCCGGATTGACTACAGCACAGGCCGCCCCGTGCTGGCCGTGAAGCTGCAGGAGATGTTCGGTGCCAGCACCACACCCACCGTGTTGCAGGGCCGCCTGCCCATCACAGTGGAACTACTCTCACCGGCGGGTCGCCCGGCGGCCATCACCCAGGACCTCGGCGGTTTCTGGAGTGGTAGCTACCGCCAGGTGCGCAGCGAACTGCGGGGACGCTACCCACGCCATCCCTGGCCCGAGGATCCCAGCCAGGCGATCGCCACCGCCCTCACCAAGCGCCGGCTGCAGCAGGATCAATCCCAGAGGTGATCAAAGCCGAAATGGCGCAGCCCCTCGGCGATCCCCGCACAGCCCTCCGCCTCGGCGCGATACACCGATGGCAGTCGCGGCAGATGCTCCAGTAAGGCGGCCTCGGCATTGCCCACCATCACCCCCTGCAAGCCGGTCTCAAACATGGCCAAGTCGTTGAGGGTGTCACCGGCGGTGACCACACAGCCGCACTCCACCTCCAGCCACTCCAACAGGGCCAGCAGGGTGCTGCCCTTGTTCACCCCCGCCGGGAGCACATCGAAGTAACGGCTGTCGGAAAGCACGCAATCGGCTCCAGCGGCCTGGAGCTGAGGAATCACCCCCTGGTCAAACAACTCCAGATCCACGTAGTAGGCCAATCGGCGGTTGGAACTCACCGGTTGCAGCGACAACCCGGCCTGATGGGCCAGCAAGGGGGCCAATCGCTCGGGCAACCCCTGCCAGCGCTGCTCGATCGGATCGACGGCCAGCGGCACAGGTGCGAGCGAGGCCCCACAGGCCACGGTGCAGCCCACATCACCGATCACCAGGTGAGGAGCCCGCAGGCCGATCGGTTCATCCTCCTGCAGAACCCGGGCAATCGACGCGAGATCACGGCCCGTGCAAAACACATGGAGCACCCGCTCACGCTGCTCCGCCAACCAGCGGTAGAAGCGACGGCGCTCCGGGGTGGAGCCGCCCAGCAAGGTCCCATCCAGGTCGGTCACCAGCACCAGCTCGGGAGCCTCGGGCAGGGGGGCCGAGAGCTGACGCTGCAGCTGCTGGCGGGGACTGGCGATGGGACTAACAGACGCGGATGCACCTACCTAGACAGGCTTCAGCAGACCTGTCAACGGTCCCAGCCCCACCCACACCAAGGCCAAAAGTCGCCCGGACAGCAGATCCGCGGCAACTGTCAAGGCTCCGCCAAAGATCGTTACGGTTGTGAGGCCGTCGCCCTGACTCCCGTGCCTGATTCCCCCCGCTTCGGCTTCGTGACCTTCGCTGAAACCTGGAACGGCCGCCTGGCCATGCTGGGTTTTGTGATCGGCCTGGGCACGGAGCTGCTCACCGGCCAGAGCATCCTCGGGCAACTAGGCCTGGGCTGACGGGCCTCCGCCCGCAGCACCTCAAGGGGGGCGTTTTTCATAGTTCAGACTGGACCTACGTCTGCCCTGTCCCTGCTCTGGCACCGCTCTACGCCAAGAACCGCCGTGATGGCGCTCGTCTGCTCAGCAGCGCACTCGTGATCACGAGCATCGCCCTGATGAGGATCGATCACAGCATCGGCCTGGTGATCGCGATCCTCGGCACGGCGGTCTGCCTCTACTGGTGGCGCTGCTACCGAACCCTTGAACGCTGAACCGGGCCTGCCGCGCTACAGCGTTTCGGAGCTGAACCAGGCGATCGGATCGCTGTTGGAGCGGGGGTTTGCCCCCCGTTTTCTGCTGGAGGCCACGGTCTCCAGGCCCCAGCTCAAAAAGGGCCACCTGTGGCTCACCCTGGTGGATGAACAGGCCTCGGTGTCAGCGGTTGTGTGGGCTTCGCAGCTGAGCAAGCTGTCTCACCAACCCAGCGAAGGCGATGGCGTCACCGTGGTGGGCAAGCTCAACTTCTGGGCCACCCGGGCCAGCCTCTGCGTTCAAGTCCTCGACCTGCGCCCCAGCCTCAGTGCGGTGCTGCGGCAGTTCGAGCGGGTGCGCCAGCACCTCGAGCCAGAAGGCCTGTTTGCCCCGGAACACAAGCGATCTCTGCCGGCGATGCCGGAGGCCATCGCCCTGCTCACCAGTGTCCCCAGCTCCGCCCTGGCGGACATGTTGCGCACCGCTGCCGAACGCTGGCCAGCCACCAGGATCCACGTGGTGCCCATCCCCGTCCAGGGGCCGGTGGAGGCCACCATTCGGGCACGCCTGGCCCAGGTGATCGCCGCCGCACCGCGTCTCGGCATCGAGGCGATCGTGCTGGCCCGGGGCGGCGGCAGCCGGGAGGATCTGGCCGTGTTCGACAGCGAAGGCCTCGCCCGCGACCTGGCGGCCTGCCCTTTCCCTGTCGTGACTGGACTGGGCCATGAGGACGACACCACCATTGCCGATCTGGTGGCCGACTACCGAGCCGCCACACCCACCGCGGCGATCGTGGCCCTAGTGCCAGACCGCCAGGCCATCCAGCAACGGCTAGCCCAGGAGCACTCCCTGGTGAAGCAGCTGGTGATCCTGCGGCTGGAGCGCGAGCGCCAACGGCTGAGCAGCCTCCGGGAGCGGCTCGACCTGCAGCATCCAAGCCTGGTGCTGCAACGACTGCGGCGCGACCTGCAGCATCGCTTGGCGCTGCTGCAGGCTCTGTCCCCTGAGCATCTGCTGCAGCGGGGGTTCTCCCTGGTGCGGACCAGCACAGGGGAACTGGTGCGATCAGCCCAGCAGGTGAAACCGGGAGACGCGCTGAGTATCCAGCTGGCGGATGGCCAGCTTGCGGTGGACGTGAAGCACAGTCATCCCCAGCAGGCAGGCTGATGCCATGAGTGACCCCACCCCGAAAAGCACCAAAAGCCGTTCGCGCAAAGGCCAGCCCCCAGCGGCCAGCGCCACCCCGGACTGGCTGGCCGATATCCAGCAGCTGAGCTTCCAGGACGCCCACACGGCCCTGCAGCTGACCATGGCCCAACTGCAGGCGAGCGACCTCGATGTGGAGCAGATGGCGGGCCTCTATCAACGGGCGCGCGCCTATGCCGCCCACTGCGAAGCCGTGCTGGCACGGGTGGAACAGGACGTGATCGAATGGGGCAGCGAACCACCCGCCGAGAGCACCTGACCATGCCCCGCCCCTGGCTTGCCTGGCTGTATCTCGCCCTCGCCGTGGCCGGAGGGGTGCTGCCCTGGATGGCCAATCTCGATTACATGCGGGCCTACGGATCGAGCTTTGATATCAGCCAGTTCGTGCAGCTCGCCAACGCCAATCCAGCGGCCCAATCCCTCTCGCGCGACCTGCTGATCGGCGCTTCAGCCATCACCATCTGGATGGTGGTGGAGAGCCGGCGGCTGCAGATGCGGCATCTCTGGGTGGTGCTGCTGAGCTCAGTGACCATCGCCTTTGCCTTTGCCGCCCCCTTGTTTCTGTTCCTGAGGGAGCGGAGACTGATGGAACTGGACCGGCAGGCTGAGCCTTAGCGCTCGTCATCCACTGGGGTTACCACCACGTCGATCACGGCATCACTGGCGGGTTGTTCTCTGAAAGCCTCGGGCGGGAATCCAGCTTCAGGCTGATCCAGCCTGGCCCCACAACCAGGACAGATGGACGCGCCGAAACTGGGAGTGCCGCAGGCCGCGCAGGTGACCATGCGGCGCTTGAGGACTTGCCAGGCCACCAGACCCGCTCCGGCGAGCAGCAGCGGACCCAGCACCACCAGGAGTGTCACCCCTTCCAAGAGGTCGACTGCAAAACGACCGGCCAGCCCAGGCGCCACAAGCACAAAAGCCCCGATCGTGATCCATAGCCAGGGGATACGGCGCTCCATCACTGCTTGAAGCGGGCGTCACGCTCCATCCAACGCTCAAGCGCCGCTAGGGCTTCCAGCCCGGCCCAGCCCATCAACAGGGCCGCCACAACGAAAACAGCCAGCAAACTGACACCAATCACCACAGGCACCAAGGCCATGGTGGCGGTGATGCCCAACACCACAGCGCCAACTCCGGCACAGGCCAGCAACAAGCTGGCGGGCAGGGGGCGAACCGAACGCGTGAGTTGTCCCAAGGCCATAGCTCGGCAGATAGTCATCCTGCTTCCTGTCCGGGCCCTGGTCCGAGGCCCGCAGGTGCGGATCGCCCCCCATAGGGAGCCCGGCTGAGCACAACACTCACAGCCATGCCGTAGTACACAACGAGTGCAACCAGCCACACCCACAGCGTCAACACCAACACGGCACCAATCACCCCATAGGCCTGAAAACGAGCTCCCAGGGTGATCAAACTACGCCCAACAGCCAGGTTGAGGGTTGTCAACGCCCCGCCTACCAACAGAGCACCGGGCAGCAAAGGAGCGCTGGGCACCGGCCTGGTTGGCAGCAGGCGCAGCAGCGCATAGGAAAGGCTGCAGGCGATCAGCAGCGAAAGCATCAGATCAAGCAACAACGGCAGCGGCAGCCAGACATCAAAGGGTTGGGGCAACCAGCGCTGGAGCAGGAGCTTCCAACTGTCAGGGCCCATCAGCCGCAGGTTGGTAGTGAGCTGATCAAGGACGACAAAAAAACCGATCAACAACACCAACCCAAACGACTCAAGCCGCGCCCGGATGAAACGCTGCACCACGCGAGTCCAGGGGATCTGTTGGGGTGGCACGGGCCTGAACCCCCAGAGTCGGTCCGCCCCACGCTGAAGACTGAGGTAGGCATTGGTGGCCGTGACCAGCAGAAACACAACACCCACCAAGCCCGCTCCTGGACCCTGGCGATAGAGCTTGATCAGCGTGGAACTCACGAGCGGCAGCACGGATGGCGGCAGAAATTGCTCTGCCAGATTGAGAATGTTGTCCGTCAATCCATCCACACGGCCAAGAATGCGGCTGGCCACGCCCAGGGCAATCAGCAGAATCGGGAACAGGGACTGGAGGCTGTGATAAGCGAAGGCAGCACTCAGATCAACACAATCCTCACGATCCCAGAGGCGATAGGCACGCCAAAACAACTTCACCAGTCCGCGAAAACGCAACCGACGACCTCTGCGGATCTGCGTCACTCAGCTATCCGGTGGATTGGACTGAGACTAGACAGACGTCGGAACGAGCTCAAGGGGCGCGCGAGATGTCAGCAACAAAAAAGCCACCCCGAGGGGTGGCTTTCTTATCTCCTTCAGCAGCAGGCCTCAAGCCGTTGCGACTGGTGGAGGGCTGACACGGTGGTCAGCGGAGCAAATGTTTTACCTGGCATCGAGCTATTTTCTCAGGGGGCTACCCCCCAAATATCGTCGCCGCTGCAGCGTTTCACAACCGAGTTCGAGATGGATCGGAGTGGTTCCACTGCGCCATGGACACCAGGATAGATTTGCTCCCAGGTTGAACCCTGAGAACTGCATAGGTTAACGGCTTTCACCGTCTCTGGATCGAATAAGCGCTCACCAACAGCACTGCTGTCGATGCTTCAAGAGCTTTGATTTGGTCAAGCCCTCGGTCTATTAGTACTCCTCTGCTTCACGCATTACTGCGCTTCCACATAGAGCCTATCAACGGGTGTTCTTCCCGTGACCTTACTGGCTTATGCCATGGGAATACTCATCTTGAGGTGGGCTTCCCACTTAGATGCT
>CANHMF010000062.1 GCA_947461705.1 Synechococcaceae cyanobacterium | reverse complement strand
ATCTCCTGCAGTTCGTTCTCTTCTTCCCAGGTACTGTTTTCCACCGCCAGGTTGACGTTGGAGGAATAGCTGCCGCTGGCGTTGGAGAACACCCGGGTGGCGGCATCGCGCAGGGAGATGCCCTGGGCAGCGGCCTGGTCCTGGGAGTGCTTGCGCACGAAGTTCATCTCAAGGGGCTCATCGGCCTCGGCAGCCATCTTCACGCCCTGGTCGATCAGGCCCATCTGGTTGATGAACAGGTCGCGGAACACCCCGGAACAATTCACCACCACGTCGATGCGGGGTCGGCCTAGTTCTTCGAGGGTGATGAGCTCGAGCTTGTTGACGCGGCCGAGGGAATCGGCCACGGGGCGCACGCCGATGAACCAGAGGATCTGGGCCAGGGATTCGCCGTAGGTCTTGATGTTGTCGGTGCCCCAGAGCACGCAGGCGATCGTTTCAGGCCAGGCGCCCTGTTCCGCCTTCTGGCGCTCGATCAGCCGGTCCACCACCACCTTGGCCGCTGCAATTGCGGCGCGGGTGGGGATCGACTGGGGATCGAGGGCGTGGATGTTCTTGCCGCTGGGCAGCACGCCGGGATTGCGGATCGGGTCGCCGCCGGGGCCGGGCAGCACGTATTCGCCATCAAGGGCCTTGAGCAGGCTCTCCATTTCCATGTCGGCGCAGATCTGCTCCAGGCAGAAGCGCAGGTAGCCGAACAGTTTGTCCAGCTCGGCCTGGTCCACCTCGCCGAAGCCTGCGGTGCGGCAGGCGCTCAGCCAGGGGCTGGGCAATTTGAAGCCGAAGCGCTCCAGCAGGTTGAAGAACCAGC
Source organism: Synechococcaceae cyanobacterium (assembly GCA_947461705.1). GTDB lineage: Bacteria > Cyanobacteriota > Cyanobacteriia > PCC-6307 > Cyanobiaceae > Vulcanococcus. The sequence goes on along the minus strand of CANHMF010000062.1, from coordinate 11,717 downwards.
CAAAGTTGTCCCGCAGGGTCACGCGGCCATCGGCCCCCGTGACGGCCTTCACCATGGAGCCCACGGCGGCGCGGCACACCTCGGTGATGGTGCGGTTGAGCTCCACGTCGGCGAGCACGCCATCGTCGTTGCCCTTGTAGACGTCTGCAATCGTGCGCCCGCGGCTCTCCGCGAGCAGGGCGGGCAGGGAGCGCAGGCCATCCTCATCGCGCTCCAGGGCGGCGATGTTCACCAGGGTGGCGATGGCCTCCTCGGCGGTGGGCGGTTTGCCGATGGTGTGCAGGCCGCAGGGCAGCAGGCGGCTCTCGATCTCCATGAGCTGGCGGTACACCGCACCCACCACACCGTCGCGGGCATCGAGGTCGATCTCCGAGGCGTCAACCTCCGGCAGCACCACGTCCTTGTCGAGGTTGCACTGGCGCGCCGTTTCCACGATCGCGTTCACGATCTGCACGCCTCGGGAGCCCTCACGCAGCTGCTGGTAGGAGCCCACCAGTTCGCCCAGTTCTTTGAGGCCGCGATACAGGCCGGCGTTCTCGGCTGGCGGGGTGAGGTAGCTGATGGTGGAGGCGTAGCCACGCCGCTTGGCGATGGTGGCTTCGCTGGGGTTGTTGGCGGCGTAGTAGTAGAGGTTGGGCAGGGCTCCGATCAGCGAATCGGGGTAGCAGGTTTCGCTCATGCCCATCTGCTTGCCCGGCATGAACTCCAGCGAGCCGTGGGTGCCGAAGTGCAGCACCGCATCGGCCTGCCACACCTTTTCCAGGTAGGTGTAGTAGGCCGCGAAGCCGTGGTGAGGGCTGGCACTGCGGGAATAGAGCAGGCGCATGGGGTCCCCCTCGTAGCCGAAGGTGGGCTGCACGCCAACGAACACGTTGCCGAAGTGCCGCCCGTAGATCAGCAGGTTGGTGCCGTCGGAGTTGAGGTTGCCGGGGGGCTTGCCCCAGTTCTCCTCGAGGCGCTCGGAATAGGGGGTGAGGCGCTCGTATTCCTCCACGCTCATGCGGTGGGCGATCGACAGCTCCGGTGCACCCTGGAGGGCTTCGGGGTCGTTGATCACCGCCTCCATCAGGGCCTTGGAATCGCGAGGCAGATCGCGCACGTCGTAGCCCTTGGCCTTCATCTCCTCGAGCACCCGGTAGATCGAGCCGAACACATCGAGGTAGGCGGCGGTGCCCACGTTGCCCTTGTCGGGAGGGAAGCTGAACACGGTGATCGCCAGCTTCTTGTCGGTCCGGGGCTTCACCCGCAGGGAGGCCCAGCGGATCGCCCGTTCGGCGATGGCATCCACCCGGTCCTGCAGGGTGTGGGCCTTGCCGGTGGCATCGTCGCGGCCGGAGAGCACGATCGGCTCGATCGCCCCATCCAGTTCTGGAATGGCGATCTGCAGAGCCACCTGAACCGGGTGCAGGCCTAGATCACTCTCTTCCCACTCCTGGGTGGTCTGGAACACCAGGGGCAGGGCCACCATGTAGGGCCGATTGAGCTTCTTGAGTACCTCAATGGCCTTGGGGTGGTCCTGGCGGGCCGGGCCGCCCACCAAGGCGAAGCCGGTGAGCGATACCACCCCATCCACCAGGGGAACGTCGGGATTGATCGGGTCGTAGAAGAAGGCATTCACCGGTTTGGTGAAGTCGAGTCCGCCGCAGAACACCGGGATCACGGTGGCGCCGCGGTATTCGAGTTCCTGAATCACCGCCACGTAGTGGGCTTCATCGCCGGTCACGATGTGGCTGCGCTGCAGCACCAGGCCGATCACCGGGCCCTGGCGCGCGGTATCGGAGAGATCATTGCGGCTGGCCGTCCAGTTGAGATATTCCTTCAGGTCTTCAAACATCCCTGGAGCCAGGGGGTGCCAGATGCCCAGGTCGGGGAACACCTCGGGGTCGGCCACCTGCAGCTCGGGGCGGTCGCTGTCCCCCCTGGGGAACACGTACTTGTCCGCCAGCATCAGCAGGAAGTTCCGGAGGTTGTCCGGGGTGCCACCCAGCCAGTACTGGAACGACACCATGAAGGACCGGGCGTCCTGGGCCTTCTCCACCGGCAGGTACTTCAACACCGTGGGCAGGGTGTTGAGCAGCTTGAGCATGGCGTCCTGGAAACCGGCGCCGCCGGCCTCCTTCCGCTTCTTCATGAAGCCGGCAATGGCGCTCTTGCTCTGACCCAGCTGGGCCATGGAGAAGGTGCCGAGCTTGTTGAGGCGCATCACCTCCGGCATGGAGGGGAACACCACGGCGGCCTTGAGCCGGTCGCGGTGGGGCGCCACGGCGTCCACCACCTTCTGGGCCAGGTCCTCGATGAAGATCAGCGAGGCGATGAACACATCGGCTTCGGCCACATCGGCGCAGAAGTCGGCGTAGTTCTGGGGGTCCCGCAGCTCCTCGATCAGATAGCCGCTGAGGTCCACCGCCAGGGGGCCGTTCTGGTCGTTGAGGGAGGTGGCGGCCTGGGTGAGGGCGTTCTGGTACTGGGGCTCCAGCACCACGTACACGGCCTTCATCACGGCCCGTCCGTTCACCTCCGCGGGGCTGATGCGGCGGGAGGAGGAGCGGACCTGCGTGAACATGCGCGCTGATTGAGCAATGTGAAGGAGCCTACGAAGCCCCGGGCGCCTGTGCGAGGGGAAACGGCAAGGATTTACAAGGGATCGCCTGGGCTGGCCCATAGGCTCAGCTCCTCTGCGTGCCGCCCCATGACCACCGCTTCAGCCCCCAACTCAGCCCCCATTGCTGTGGTGGTGGCTGGCGCCCTTGGTCGGATGGGCGCCGAGGTGGTGAAGGCCGTGGCCGCCGCCGGCGATTGCCGCCTGATTGGCGCCATCGACACCACGCCGGGCAAGGAGGGGGCGGATCTGGGCCTGGAGCTTGGCCTCGGTGAGCTGGAGGTGGCGATCACCAGCGATTTCGAGGGGTGTCTGTGCCAGGCCAGTCAGGCCGTACGTAACGACGGGCCTGGAGCCGGGGCTGTGCTGGTGGATTTCACCCACCCCTCGGTGGTGTACGAGCACACCCGTGCCGCCATCGCCTACGGGGTGCACCCGGTGATCGGCACCACGGGGCTGAGTCCCCAGCAGTTGCAGGAGTTGGCCACGTTTGCGCAGAAGGCTTCTGTCGGCGGGGCCGTGATCCCCAATTTCTCGGTGGGCATGGTGTTGCTGCAGCAGGCCGCCGCCGCCGCCGCCCGCTTCTACGACTTTGCCGAACTCACGGAACTGCACCACAACCGCAAGGCTGATGCCCCCAGTGGCACCTGCATCAAGACCGCCGAATTGATGGAGGAGCTTGGCAAGAGCTTCAACCCTCTGCAGGTGGAGGAGCACGAAACCCTGGCTGGTTGCCGTGGCGGCCAGCGGGAGAGTGGCCTGCGGCTCCACTCGATTCGCCTGCCCGGCCTGGTGGCTCACCAGGAGGTGATGTTCGGCGCCCCCGGCGAGACCTACACCCTGCGCCACGACACGATTGACCGATCCGCCTATATGCCAGGCGTGTTGCTCACGGTGCGCAAGGTGCGCCAGTTAACCGGACTGGTGTACGGCCTCGAGCGGTTGCTCTGAGCCAGTCCCCGCGGCTGTTCACGGCCATGGTTCGTATTGTCCCGTGGTTGCCCGGCATGGCGCCATGCTGATTCCCCTCAAGCCAGGCGAGCTGCTGCGGCTGATCCCGGCGGTGGCCACCGGACCCCAGTTCAACGCCTGCAGCGGCAGCCCCCAGAAGCTGCTGCAGCGGATCTTCATCTCGGTGATCGGCGGGGTGATCACCTTGTTGATCAGCCAGGGCGTGGCCATGTCCAGCCAGGTGGCACCGATCGCCCTGGTGGCGGGCTTTGTGTTTCTGCTCTACGTGCTGTGGGGGCCGATTCTCGAGGCCGGTCGCAAGAACGCCACCCTGCGGCGCTACCCCGCGGCCGCCATTTTTGAAGGCGAGGTGGCCGACTTCTACACCCGGGAGCTGGTGGAGGGTCGCCAGGAAACCACCGACAAGCAGGGTCACTTGGAACTGGTGGAGAACCGCCGCACCTGGTTGTGCCTCGAGCTGGAAGACGAGGAGGGCTACCTGGGCAGCATCCGTTTTCCCTACGACAAAAAGCACAAGACCATTCGTCGCGGCATGGTGGTGCGCTGCCTGGTGCTGAGCGAGCGCAAGGACTTTTCGCGCATCGGAGCCCTGAGTGATGCCTGGCTGCCGCAGCTGAAGCTGTGGGTGGGGGAGTATCCGTTTCTGCTGCGGCCCGCCTTTGAGGAGCTCTGTCTGAAGCGCCTGCGCTGACGGGCGCTGGAATGCCGCAGTCACGCTGCGTTACACCGCGCAATATTGCGTTACAATTCAGGCATTCCCTCGTAGCTCTACCCATGGTCCAAGCCAATCCCTCCTCCCCTGCCGTGATCCGCGGCGCCACCGTTACTGAAGAAGATGGCGGTCGTCTCAATGCCTTCGCCACCGAGCCCCGCATGCAAGTGGTGGACGTGGAAAGTGGCTGGGGCTTCCACGAGCGCGCCGAAAAGCTGAATGGCCGCATGGCCATGCTTGGCTTTATTGCCCTGATCGCCACCGAGCTCGCCCTCGGCGGTGAGTCCTTCACCCGTGGCCTGCTCGGCATCGGCTGATCCGCCACCCACCTGATCCCAGCGGGATCAGCCACGGCCGCAGCACAACCCCGTGCTGCGGTTTTTTATGGACTGCACCGTGTTGGCATTGGCCATGAACCAGCAGAGCTTGCGGGCACGGGTGCATGGGGCTGGCCCCACGGGGGTGTTGGCGGCCCTGGCCCTGGCCCAGGCCGGTTGGCGGGTGCAGCTGCTGGATCCGCTCGCACCTGAGGCTCTGCGCCAGCGCGGCCGGGCCTATGCCCTCACCCATTCCAGCCGCGTGTTGCTGGAGCGCCTGGGTCTCTGGCAGCCGCTGCTGCCCCATCTCGCGCCGTTTCGGCGCCTGGAGCTGTGCGATCAGGCCACGCACCTGCAGGTGCCCTTCACCCTGGAGGATCTGGGCCCCCGGGGTGATCACCCCTCGGCCCAGGCAGTGGGCTGGATCCTGCAGCACACCCCGCTGATGGCCCTGCTGCTGGATCGGGCGGCTGGGGAGCCCGCCATCGCCCTGGCCCTGGGCGCTCCGCCGCCTGAGGTGGGGCCCGTGGAGCTGGTGGTGGCGGCCGATGGCAGTGGTTCGCCCACCCGCCGCTGCGCCGGGCTGCACTGGTTGGCGCGGCCCTACCGGCAGGGCTGTCTCACGGTGCAGGTGCGGCTGCGCGGTTCGGCTGTGGATCAGGCCTGGGAGCTGTTCCGCCCGGAAGGGCCGTTTGCGGTGCTGCCCCTGGGGGGGGATGCCTTCCAGCTGGTCTGGAGTGCTCCTGCCGACAAACTCCGGCGCCTGGAGGCCCTGGATCCGGTGGCGTTTCTCGAGGCCCTCAGTGCGGCCCTGCCCGCCGTGCTGCAGCCCGAGGTGTTGCTGGATCAGCCCCGTGCCTACCCGGTGGGCCTGGAATTGGCCTGGCCCCTGCGGCGTGGCTCCCTGGTGCTGGTGGGCGAGGCGGCGCACCGCTGCCACCCGGTGGGCGGTCAGGGGCTCAATCTTTGCTGGCGTGACGTGGCGGTGCTGCACAGCCTGGCTGGACGTGCCGCCGCAGGGCGCCTCAGGCCATCGCGGCTGCCGGCGGCCTACGCCTGGCGCCGCTGGCCTGACTTGCTGCTGATCCTGCTGGCTACCGACGCGCTGGTGCGCCTGTTCTCCAACCGCAATCCCTGGCTGTTGCCGGCACGGCGGTTGGCGCTGACGCTGTTGGGCCGGTTGCCCTGGCTGCGGCGCTTGAGCCTTGCGGCCATGACCGATGGCCCCGGTGGGACCTTGCGGGCCTGAGCCGCCCCGGGCAGCATGCCTCCATGGTGATCAGCACCTCACCGCAGCCACCCCCTAGCCCAGCGCTGCTGCGCTACTTGCGCCAGGAGCTGGGCATGAGTGACAGCGCCCTCGGCCTCGGCCTCAAGCAGGCCCAGCTGGAGCAGGCGCCCTTGCCCGTGGTGCTGTGGCGCTTTGGGTTGATCAGCCTGGAGCAGCTGGATCAGGTGCTGGTGTGGCTGGCCAGCACCGATCCGTGAGGCGGGCTCAGTAGACGATCAGCGAGTCCACCGGCACATCGGCCGGGAGTTTGGCCTGTCCGCCCAGGTCGGCCAGCTCCACCACAAAGGCAAAACCACACAGGTCGCCGCCCACGCTCGTCACCAGTTCGGCGCAGGCGCCGGCGGTGCCGCCGGTGGCCAGCAGGTCGTCCACGATCAGAACCCGTGGCTTGTGCTCAAAGCCATCGGGAATGATTTCCAGGCGATCTGTGCCGTATTCCAGGCTGTAATCCACGCCGATCACGTTGCCGGGCAGCTTGCCTGGCTTGCGCACCGGGCTGAAGCCGATTCGCTGGGCCGTGGCCAGGGCCGTGCCCACGATGAAGCCCCGTGACTCAATCCCCACGATCAGATCGGGCTGCAGCCGATCACACACGTCGCCCAGCTGCCGCATCACTTCCTGCCAGGCAGCGGCGTGGCGCATCAGCGGCGTGATGTCCCGAAAGAGGATGCCGGGTTTGGGGAAGTCGGGGATGTCCCGCACCATCCCGCGCAGATCGATCGCGGCCATGGTCGACGAAGAGGCGCCACAGCTGGCAGTATCGCAGCCATGACCCAAGCCCCAGAGCAGCGCCCCTCCCCGCTTTCCCGGCGAGGCCTCGAGCGTCTCGACTTAATGCTGCTCTGCACCGAAGCCCTTGATCTCAACGGGGGCGAGGCGATGGTGTGGCTGAGCGAAGAGATGGGCTACACGAGTCTTTTCCCCAATCGCGTGGAGCTGTGGAAGCGGCGCTGCTACAACCCCCTGCGCCGCACCACCCGCCGGGGAGCTCTCGTGGAGCAGGAAACCGACGCTCTGATCCGGATCCTCAACGCCCTGGCCGATCGCCTCTACCCCATGCTGCGCAGCCTTCTCTCCAGCGCTGAGCCGCCGGAAGTGAGCGAGCAGCGCTGGGGCCTGTTCCGCAGCCGCCTGGCGGAACTGATCAAGGAGCGCTTCAACCTGCGGCGTGGCGGCGTTCAGCGCCTGCTGGATCCCGTGGAAGGTCGCTCCCTCAGCCGCCAACTGGTGCAGGCCCTGGCCTTCAGCGCCGGCCCCGGCGGCTTCGAGCGCCTCAAGGCCAGCCTTCAAGACGCGGCAGCCTGATCCCCCGTAGCCCCTGCCATGAAACTCACCACCCGCTACGAACAAACCAGCTGCCGCCTCCAGCTGGAGGGCTTGCCTGACGTCTCTGCCGGCCAAGGAGACCAGAGCCTCGGCATCCTCACCGGCTTCAGCCTGGCCTTGGCGGGCCACACCGAACTCGAGGGTAAGCGCGAGCACCTGCAGGCCCTGATGCAGGTGGTGATGCCCTACGCCCGGCATCTGCTCAGTGGCGTGGCCCGACCGTTCGGGGATGAGGCCTCCCCCGTGCTGATTGCGCCCCGTGATGAGGGCCATCAGCTGATGCTGCGCAGCAGCCAGCCCAATACCGAGCCGCTCACCCTTCAGCTCGATGATGCCGAGCTGGCGGATCTGGTGCGTTGCCTCGACCTCCTGCGCAATGACGCCCGGGTGCTGGTGCCCTTCGACCTGCCGCAGCCTCAGCCCCTGCGCCGGCGCGAGCTGCTCAACCGGGAACCTCTGCGCCGCCGGTTGGCGGCACCGCTGGTAGGCGTGGGGGCGCTGCTGCTCGCAGGGGTGGTGGCCTGGATGGTGCCGTTGCCCAAGGCGCCGCCGGCTTCGCCGGCCCCTGTGGCCACTCCGGCAAAACCCGGTTGACGCTGCTGCCATGCTCACCACACTGGGGTCCTGGTGCTGTGCCCGATGACCTGGTCTGAACTGCGACGTCGCGTGACCCGTCTGGGCGCCTCCCTCGATGTGCTGGTGCGCAGCGATCCCGAGGTGTGCGGCCTCAGCGGCGACACCTTCCATCTCTCGCTGCACCATGGTGGCCAGGGGGATTGCACCGTTGGCGATCTCAGCTTGGTGGACTGCCCCAATGAACTGGTGCTGATCGAATTCGAGCGCTGGATGCGCGGGGCCGGCTACACGCTGGAACCATGACCCGCTCCCGGCGCCTGCAGCTGGTGCGATCGGGCCGGGCAGCCGATTCCACACGCTCGGTGTTTCGCAAGCGGCGGGCCCCTTCGCGGCTCCGGCAGGTGCTTGATGGGCTGTTGTTGCTCGCGGCGGGGACAGGTCTGTTGGTGTTCCTGCTCCAGCTGCCGGAGTTGATTGATCTCGATAGCTTGCTGCTGGTGAGCACCGCCATCGGCAACTTGATTGCGGGCCTCTCGCGCCTGTTGATGGGGGTGCTGCAGCTGCTGGGTGTGCTGCTGCTGGTGGGCCTGGCGCTGCTGGCCCTCGTGCTGCTGGTGGCCGGGCTCGTGCGACTGGTGCGGGCCCTGGTGGCTCCTGGGCGTGATCAGGTCAGCAAGAAGCACCGTGCCTAACTTGCCGGCAGCGGGGCTTGGCGGGCATGGGCAAGAGGCAGAAGCAGGTGCCGCCTCCGGCAGACAGCAGTGATCGCTATGCCCCCTCCTCCCAGCTGGATGATCTGAGCACCACCGAGCCTTCCCCCAAGAGCAAGCTCGATCGCAAGCGCTACGAACAGGAGCTGGCGCGGCTGCAGGAAGAGCTGGTGAAGATGCAGTACTGGGCGAAGGCGGAGGGCTTCCGCCTGATGGTGCTGTTTGAAGGGCGCGATGCGGCCGGTAAGGGCGGCACGATCAAGCGCATCACCGAGCCGCTCAATCCCCGCGGCTGCCGGGTGGTGGCCCTGGGCACCCCCTCAGATCAGCAGCGCAGCCAGTGGTATTTCCAGCGCTACGTGGAGCATTTCCCCAGTGCCGGCGAGATCGTGATCTTCGATCGCAGCTGGTACAACCGCGCAGGCGTGGAGCGGGTCATGGGCTTTTGTACCGCTGCGGAGTTGCGGGAGTTTCAGCAGTCGTGTCCGGAGTTTGAGCGCATGCTGGTGCGCTCTGGAATTGTGTTGCTCAAATACTGGTTTTCCGTGAGTGATGAGGAACAGGAGGCCCGCTTTCAGGCCCGCATCGACGACCCCACGCGCCGTTGGAAGCTGAGCCCGATGGACCTGGCGTCCCGGGACCGTTGGGTGGACTTTTCCCGCGCCAAGGATGAGATGTTTGCCCACACCAATATCCCCGAGGCCCCCTGGTTCACCGTGCTGGCGGACGACAAGCGGCGGGCACGGCTTAACTGCATCCGGCATCTGCTCAGCAAGATCCCTTACCGGGATATGACGCCACCAGCCCTGAAGTTGCCACCGCGCAAGAGTGGCAAGGGTTACGAGCGCCCACCGATCAATGAGCAGTTCTTTGTGCCGAACTGTTATCCCTGATCAGGTGGCTGGCTCAGCCACCTACCTGCTGGCTTAGCCACCGTGCATCTGGGAGAACCACATCCCGGCCAGCTGCCAGGAGCTCCACAGGAAGATCGCCAGGAATAGCCAGTTCAGCCAGGCGGGTCGATTGTCGTTGTCAAACAACATGGCTGATGGTGTGTGGCATGGCCCAGGTTAAGGGCCATGCTCAAGTCCACGGAGCGGATTGGACGCTTCAGTTGGGCGCAGCAGGGCAGGGTTGCAGGTGCGCGAACGGCGCGCTCTGGCAGAGGCCCCAGGGGCCCTCTCCGGATCCCAGGCTCCAGCGCACCACCTGGCCGTCGCCATCGCTGCTGGGAACCGTGATCACCTCCAGCTGCTCCTGGCCGCGACGGTAGTCGTAGCGGCAGTAGCCCATCCCTGTGCCGGAGCAGGCCCGCAAGCTGATCAGCCCGTTGCCGGAGAGTTCGCGATCAAAGCTCTCGGCCGGGGGGGTGCTGATCGGCTGCCAGCCCTGCTGCTGCAGCCGGTGATCGGCCGTTTCGATGGGTTCCCACACCGTCAGCAGGGTGGCAGGAGGCTGCGCTTGGCCAGAGGAGGCCAGCAGGGTAGGCAGCCCGCCTGCGGCGGCGATCCCAACGATTGCTGCAGCGATGGCCAGGGGTCGGCAACGGGGCGCTGCCATCGCAGGGTTGAAGGGGGCTCCCCGATTAGAGCAACGTTTGGCCCAGCCGGGTACTGCTGTGGGGGTGCCTACACGGCCATCAGGCCCTGGCGCTGGGCGCGGCGCAGATCGTGGAGCCCCTCGAGCTGGTTGTGAACCGCCACCAGCTGCTGGCGGATGTGGTCGGTGTTTTCCAGCTTGGCGAGGTTGAGCAGCATTAGCTCAATCTGGGCCTTGCAGTCGATCAGCACGCGGCACTCGCTGGTTCCGGGTTCGTAGGCCATGAACGGGGATGGAGACCTGCCCATCCAATCGCCGGCATCGCCGGAGGGGTGTGGCGGTTATGGCCGTTTTGGTTTTGTTTTGGCCGGCTTGCTGCTGGCTGGCAGCGGCGCACGCGGGCAAATCTGCAGATTTTGTAATCTCGCCGGTGCGGCTGCAGCAGCTGCCGGTTGGAAAGCGGAGGGGGTGGGATTCGAACCCACGGAGGCTTTCACCTCGCTGGTTTTCAAGACCAGAGCCATCAACCACTCGACCACCCCTCCAGGGGTTGACCCCACAGGGTCAGGTCCATTCTCCCACGGGAATAGAACCCAGGAGAGGATCGCGCCTGAGACTGTTGAGACCCGTTGCCATGCTTGAGGTAGTGCAATGCGGCCTGGTGGGCCGCCGGATCCATGGCCGTTCTCTCCACCAACCTGCTGGCCGTTCGCACCCGAGAGCTGGCCGACATGATCGAGACGCTGCCGGTGAGCGTCGCCCCCGAGCACCAGTACGACCGCTGCTGCGAACTACTGGAGCAGGTGGCGATCGCCCTCGATCTGTTGTCTGCCAACTAGGGCCTCAATTCTCCTGCTTGGTCATGGTCCGAACTGGTATGCCCGGTTGACCGTGAGGCCGTCGCTGAGGCCCGTGGCTGGTTGAACGCGCCTTCTGCGGAGCTTGGCCACCACTGACCACTCCGTCGCCCTTCAACGCTGTCCAGACGCCTCCAAAGCTTTGGAGCAGGAGCTGCAGCTCCGCATCCAGCACACCAACGCTGATTCCCAGCGTCTCAGGACTTGGATCCGGGCAAAGCTCCCACTCGTTTGGGATTGCCCTGAGGGTCTGACATCAGTCGAATGGACCAAAACCCTGTCGGGTGAGGCTCTGGATCATCCCGATGACGCCTCTCCGCTCTTCCAGGAGACGTGGGCAGCGCTATTAGCAAAGCCCACCCTCAGCTTCAACTGTCCAGTCCTGGCTCAAGGCAGCCAGGCAAGCGATGAACTATGTCCTTGAGGTAAGCGAATGACCCGACACCATCACGAAGGAGCAGATCAGAGCATTGATGGAGTAGCTCCGAACCAAGGGACTGGGTGACAAGACCATTGCAACCCAGTTTGGTGTTTTGCAATCGCTGATCTAATACTGTCTGCTTGCTAAGCAGAACTTCTTCCGTTCGGCGGTCCACAAGTTTCCCCTTTATATTGGACATCTGTATGTCAATCTGGTGTCGCAATAGGTGCAGCTATCGTGAGTTGATCGCGTTGAAAGCTGCTTGATGTTGAATCGAGCGAACGAATCGCATTCTATATAAGACTTATGGCGTCATTGATAAGGGTTAGACGGTGGTGCTTGTGGGGGTTCTTCTTGTTTCGTTTTTTTGTTTTTGGTTGGTTTTTGCTGATCCACT
>CANHMF010000061.1 GCA_947461705.1 Synechococcaceae cyanobacterium | reverse complement strand
TGGCCTGATGACACCCAAGGACCAGGTCCCGGCCGCGACGCGTCGCAAGCTGGATCTGTTCACCGCCCCCTACTGGGGCCCCGCCGAGGGCTGAGGGCCGTTTAGGCCTCCAGGGCCGGGCGCAGCTGCCCGCCGTGCAGCTGGACGAGCTGCTTGGCCTGATCGGCGTCGCAGCCGCGCTGGGCCATCAGCAGGGCCAGCTTCACCGACCCCCCGCTCTGCGCCAGCAACTCGCGGCCCTGGTCCCGGGCGATGCCGCCAAGGTCCTGGAGGATGCGCAGGGCCCTGTCCTCGAGTTTGCTGTTGGTCACCGCCACGTCAACCATGCGGTTCTCGTACACCTTGCCCAGGCGCACCATCACGCCGGTACTGAGAATGTTGAGGGCCATCTTGGTGGCGGTGCCGGCCTTGAGGCGAGTGGAGCCGGTGAGCAACTCAGGGCCAGTGAGCAGGCGGATGTCGATGTCGCAGGGCATGGGCACCTGGTCCGCAGGAACGCAGGCCATGGCAATGGCCAGGGCGCCGATGCTGCGGGCATGGCTGAGGCCACCATGCACGTAGGGGGTGGTGCCGCCAGCGGCAATCCCAACCAGGCAATCGGCTGGTCCAAAACCCCGTTCCATCAGGTCATCGCGTCCGGCATCGAACAGGTCTTCCAGGCCCTCGGAGCTGCGCAACAGGGCGGCGGCCCCTCCGGCCAAAACCCCCTGCACCAACTCGGGCGCACTGCAAAACGTGGGCGGGCACTCGGCGGCATCGAGCACACCCAGCCGGCCCGACGTGCCTGCCCCCAGGTAAAAGAGCCGTCCACCCTGGCGCAGACGCTCCGCAATGGCATCAATGGCCGTGGAGAGTTCGGGGGCAGCGGCCGCCACCGCCTCCTGGGGGCGACGGTCTTCCTCACAGAACACCCGCACCAGCTCCGCGGTGGGCAGCTGATCGAGATGGGTGCTGAGGGGGTTGGCCTGCTCGGTGAGCAGGTGCCCGCGGCTGCCGGTAGCTGGAGCGCTCACAGCAAGCCCTCAAGGCGCCGGCGGAAGGCCTCGAGCTCGGAATTGCCACTGCTGATCGGGTCCTCGGCCACAGCAGTGGGCTCGGGCTGGTCCTGCTCGCGCCAGGTGGACACATCCATGTTTTTTTCCGGGGGAGCAATCAGCAGCCGCTCCTCCGGGGATTGGGGCAGGAAGCCGGCGGGCACGAAGCGGGCCTCGTAGCCAGCGCTGCTGCAGAACTCCTCCATCTCGACGCGATCGAGGGCCTCCACCGTGGGCAACGGAAAGTCCTGGGCCTCGAGCAGGCCGGCATAGCGCTCGGCGTCGTCCCGCTCCTCAAACAGCAGCACCACGGTGGTGCCGTTGAGTTCAAGGGAGTGAATTCCCTCGTTCTCGCTTCCCGCATCGAAGAGAAGCACGTGCACCGCCATGGTCGAACGCGTCAGAGGAGGTCAGTGTCTCACTGTTCCCCGAACTCCGCAGCCAGCTGCTGCAAGCGTCCATACAGGGCCTCCTCCGCCTCGGTGAGGGCCTGGGGCACCACAAGGCGAATCTCTACCAGCTGGTCCCCGCGTTCGCTGCCCCGCTGCAGACCCCGACCGCGCAGGCGCAACAGGCGGCCGCTGGACGATCCCGCCGGCACCCGCAATTGCACGGGGCCATCGAGGGTGGGCACCACCACCGCACAGCCCAGGGCACCATCGGCTGGCGAGAGCTCCAGTTGATAGAGCACCCGCAGGCCATCGATCCGCAGGCCCTCCTCAGTGCGCACCCGCAGTTGCAGAAAGTGATCTCCGCCGCCCGGGACCACCCCTGCCAGCCTGAGCCGCCAGCCGTCACCGGCGAGGGGCGGCGTCCACACCTCCACGCTGGTGCCATCGGCCAGCTCGAGTTCCACCCGCTCGCCCGCCACGGCCTGCTCGGGGGTGAGCGCCAGGAGGGTCTCACTGTCGCAACTGGCCGTGACCGGGGGTGGCGGTGGCGGGGAGGCGGTGACGCCACCGCCGCGGTAGCCATCGTCTGGTGGGCCCCCGTCCTCAACGGGCCCACGGCGACGCCGACCGCCGAAGAGCACGTCGAGGTAGTCGTCGAACTCAGGAAAGCCAGTGGCGAAGGGATCCAGGCCTGCCGCTGCCGCATCCCGCCCATCCAGACCTGCCGCCCACTGCAGGCGGCGCAGCGGATCCCTGAGGCCGGCGTAGGCCTCATTCACCGCCTTGAATTGCTCCTCGGCGTGGGGATCGTTGCCGTTGAGGTCGGGATGCCAGCGGCGGGCCTGCTGGCGGAAGGCCCGTTTCAGGCTCGTGGCATCGGCACCCGGCTCAAGGCCGAGAACGGCCCAGTGATTGATCACCTGGGACGCTGGGGCAGCACGGCTCACCGGGGTCAGTCCTCAGCCCAGGGGTCGTCGTTGGGCCGGCTGGGCCGCGGGGCACGACGGGCCTCGCCGTAGCGATCGTCGTAGCGGGGAGAGGGGTCGTCCCACTCCGCCGACTGGTCGCGCTGGGGGGGGGCATAGCGGCTGGGCCTGGGCTCAGGTTCGGGCTCCCGCTCCCAGCGGGCTGGCGGTTCCCAGCGGTTCTGCTCCATGGGGGGTCGATCCCAGCTGCTCTGATCCCAGCTGGACCGGTCCCAACCCCCACCACCTGCTCCCGCCTGGCGCTCGCTGCGGGCCGCCGACCAGGCGGGCTCAGCCCAGGGATCGCGGGAGCGGCCGCCCCGATCCCAGTCATCCCAGTCGTCGTCGGAAAACAGCTCGTCCTTGAGGGAACCCAGGGTGTTTTTGAGACCCTGCAACGGGTTGCTCTCCACCTTGCGCTCGCTGGCCAGGCGACGATTGAGACCATAGAGCGCCTCCTGCAGCTGGCTCACGGCCAGCTCGAGCTCGCCGAGGTCGTTGGCGGCGAGCAGATCCTGCACCTCGCGCATGCCGATCTCCACGGCGCGTTGCTGGCGTTCAGCGCCGTAGGGGCCCAATTCCAGGGCGGCATCGCGCAGGCGCCGTTCCGCCTGAGCCACCAGGGTCTGGGCTCGGTTGCGACGGTCGATCTCCGCCCGCTTGCGGCGATCCTCGCTGGCCTTCTGCTCGGCCTCTTCGATCAGCTTGGCGATCTCCTCTTCCCCGAGGTTGGAACCGCCCTGGATGCTCACGCTTTGCTGGCGGCCCGTGGTGCGGTCGGTGGCGGACACCTGCAACAACCCGTTGGCGTCGATATCGAAGGACACCTGCACCTGGGGCACCCCGCGGGGAGCGGGAGGGATACCGGAGAGCCGAAAGCGGCCCAGGCTCTTGTTGCCCTCCGCCATTTGGCGTTCGCCCTGGAGCACGTGGATCTCCACCGAGCTCTGGTTTGCCTCCGAAGTGCTGAACAGATCGCTCTTGCGCACCGGGATGGGGGTGTTGCGCGGAATCAGCACCTTCATCACGCCGCCGATCGTCTCCAACCCCAGGGACAGGGGGGTGACGTCGTTGAGCATCAGATCCCGCAGCTCGCCGGTGAGGATGCCCGCCTGCACGGCCGCGCCGATGGCCACCACCTCATCGGGGTTCACCGATTGGCAGGGCTCCAGTGGCACCAGGGTGCGCACCATCTGCTGCACCATCGGCATGCGCGTGGAGCCACCCACCAGCACCACATCGTCAATGTCCTCGGCCGCCAGGCCGGAATCCCGCAGGGCCCGCTGCACGGGCCGGAGCAGGCGATCGAGCAGATCAGGACAGAGGCTCTCGAAGGTGGCCCGCTCCAGGGTGGTTTCGATGTGAAGTGGACCCTCTCCGCCGGTGGCGATGAAGGGCAGGGAGATCGGGGTGCTCTGCACGCCGCTCAGTTCGATCTTGGCCTTCTCCGCCGCCTCCGTGAGTCGCTGCAGGGCCTGGCGGTCGCGGCGCAGGTCGAGGCCATGCTCCTGCTGGAAGGCATCGGCCAGCCAATCCACGATGCGGCGATCCCAGTCGTTGCCACCCAGCTGGGTGTCGCCGCTGGTGGCCTTCACATCGAACACCCCTTGGGCGATGCGAAGCACGGACACGTCAAAGGTGCCGCCGCCCAGGTCGAACACCAGCACCCGCTTCACGGTGCTGCGATCAAAGCCGTAGGCCAGGGCTGCCGCGGTGGGCTCGTTGAGGATGCGCTCCACGCTGATGCCCGCCAGCCGGCCGGCATCGCGGGTGGCCTGACGCTGGGCGTCGTTGAAGTAGGCAGGCACGGTGATCACCGCCGCTTCCACGGCCTCACCGAGGTAAGTGGAGGCGTCGTCCACCAGCTTGCGCAGGATGCTCGCCACCAGTTCCTCCGGCGCGTATTCGCGCTCGGTGGCAGGGCACACCACCCGCACATTGCCCTGGTCGTTGGCGCGCACGGTGTAAGGCACCGAGAGGCTGCCCTCCTCCAGTTCGTCCCACTGGCGCCCCACAAAGCGCTTGAGGTTGGCGAAGGTGTTGCGGGGGTTGAGCACCAGCTGGCGTCGGCCCAGTTGCCCCACCAGCAACTCCTGATCCTTGGTGAAGCCCACCACTGAGGGGGTGGTGCGTCCCCCTTCAGCACTGGCAATCACCTGGGGACGACCGCCCTCGAGTACTGCCACCACGGAATTGGTGGTGCCCAGGTCGATCCCAACTATTCGACCCATGCCAGCCGCCGCCTGAGGAGTCCACAACATGGAAGCCCCAAGCTAACGGCACCAGGGCTGGCGTCCAGCGGGACAAGGGGGGAGGGGATCCGCTGCTTTAACCGTTCCTTAGTCTTGCGGTGGGGTCCGGCCCCTAGATTTCGGACGAACCAGAAACCCCATGGCTACGGGTCAGCGCCCCGATCTCTTCGCTCAGCGGCGACGACCACCTGGGGAAAAACTTCTCGATCTCAGTTTCCAAAGGCTCACCGTGGTCCTGGCCTCGCTGGTGGGCCTGGTGCTGCTCGGCATCCTGATCACCGTGCTGGGCGGCTCTCGCGAGGCCATGGGCCAGTTCGGCCTGGGCTTTCTCACCACCTCCGACTGGGATCCGGTGGGCGGCCACTACGGCGCCTTCACGGCCATCTACGGCACCCTGATCACCTCCCTGCTGGCGCTGCTGATCGCCGTGCCCCTGGGGGTAGGAACGGCCGTGTTCATCACCGAGAACATCATTCCACTCCAGATCCGCCAGGTCTTGGGCGTGATGGTGGAGCTGCTGGCGGCCATCCCCTCAGTGGTGCTGGGCCTGTGGGCGATTTTTGTGATGGAACCGTTTCTGAGGCCAGGCCTCACCGGGCTGCACAGCCTGCTGGGGTGGCTGCCGTTCTTTTCCACCGAACCCCAGGGCCCGGGGATTGCCCCGGCAGTGCTGATCCTGGTGGTGATGATCCTGCCGATCATCACGGCCATTTCCCGTGATTCGCTCAACCAGGTGCCGCCAAGCCTGCGCCAGGCCGCCTACGGGATCGGTGCCACCCGCTGGGGCGCGATCCTGCACGTGATTCTTCCGGCTGCGATCTCGGGCATCACCGGCGGCGTGATGCTGGCCCTGGGCCGCGCCATGGGTGAAACCATGGCCGTCACCATGATCATCGGCAATTCCAACAACTTCTCCCTGAGCCTGCTGGCCCCGGGCAACACGATCTCTTCGATGCTGGCCAACCAATTCGGCGAAGCCGATGGGGTGCAGGTGTCGGCGCTGATGTACGCGGCCCTCGTGCTGATGCTGCTCACCCTGCTGGTGAACGTGCTGGCCCAGCAGATCGTGCGGCGGCTGAGCCTCAAATACAACTGAGTGCCATGACGTCGTTTCCCCGAGGAGCCCTCACCTACCGGCCTGGTCTGGCCCGCAACCGCTGCAACCAGCTGTTCACCGGCCTGGCCGCCGTGTTCACGGCCTTGGCGGTGCTGCCCCTGGTGCTCGTGCTCGTGTACGTGCTGATCAAGGGCGGTTCGCTCATCAGCCTGCGACTGCTGAGCGAACTGCCCCCAGCACCGGGTCTTGAGGGCGGTGGCATCGGCAATGCCCTGGTGGGCACCCTCATCGTGACCTTGATCGCCTCCCTGATCGCCATCCCTGTGGGGGTGGGATCGGGCGTGTACCTGGCGGAGTACTCCCGGGGTGGCCCCTTTGCGCGCTTCGTGCGCTTCGGCACCAATGTGCTGGCCGGCGTGCCCTCGATCATCTGCGGCGTGTTCGTCTATGGCCTGATCGTGGCCACGCGGGCCTTTGCGGGCCAGAGCTACAGCGCCCTGGCCGGCGGCATCGCCCTGGCGGTGCTGATGGTGCCCACGGTGATCAAAACCACCGATGAGGCCTTGAAGCTGGTGGCCAATGAACTGCGCTGGGGAGCCCTGGGCGTGGGCGCCTCCAAGTTCGTGACCATCACCCGCATCACCCTGCCGGCTGCCCTGGCACCAATCGCTACCGGGGTTGTGCTGGCCATTGCCCGGGCAGCCGGCGAAACGGCACCCCTGATCTTCACCGCCCTGTTTTCCCCCTTCTGGCCCGATGGACTGCTCAGCCCGATCGCCTCGATGTCGGTGCTGATCTACAACTTCGCGATCATGCCCTATGAGGCCCAGATTTCTCTGGCCTGGGCAGCATCCTTTGTGCTGGTGGTGATGATCCTTGCCGCCAATCTGCTGGCCCGCTGGCTGGGCAAGCTCTCTCGAACTTGAGTCTGCGGACTGAACCGCAGCACCACTCACCTTCTGCAGCCCGATGACCGTTTCCAGCCCCTCCACGATGGCCACCGAGACCTGCATTGCCGTGCAGAACGTGAGCATCAGCTACGGCAGCCAGGAGGCGGTGCGAGGGGTGTACATGGACATTCCCCGCGGCAAGGTAACGGCCTTCATCGGACCCTCGGGTTGCGGCAAGAGCACGGTGCTGCGGGCCCTGAACCGCATGAACGACCTGATTGAGGGATGCTCGCTCAAGGGTCGGGTGCTGTTCGACGGCCACGACCTCTACGCCAAGAACGTGGACCCCGTGGAGGTGCGGCGCCGGATCGGCATGGTGTTCCAGAAACCCAATCCCTTCCCCAAGACCATCTACGAAAACATCGCGTTCGGCGCCCGAATCAATGGCTTCCGCGGCGATATGGATGAGTTGGTGGAGCGCTCGCTGCGCAAGGCAGCCCTCTGGGATGAAGCCAAGGACAAGCTCAATGAAAGTGGCTATGCCCTCTCCGGCGGCCAGCAGCAGCGCCTCTGTATTGCCCGGGCCATCGCGATTGAGCCCGAGGTGATTCTGATGGATGAACCCTGCTCAGCTCTCGATCCGATCTCCACGCTGAAAATTGAGGAGATGATGCATGAGCTCAAGAAGAGTTACACCATCGTCATCGTGACCCACAACATGCAACAAGCGGTGCGGGTGAGCGATGTCACGGGCTTCTTCAACGTGAGCCACCGCGCTGAGGGCGATCGCAAGGTGGGCTGCCTGGTGGAATTCGCGGACACGGAACAGATTTTCAATTCCCCCAGCCAGCAGGCCACCCAGGACTACGTCTCAGGGCGATTCGGCTGACGGCCAACCACTCGGGACAACGATCCAGGCAGCCATGAAAAAAGCCGCCCAAAGGCGGCTTTTCAAACGGAGAGGGAGGGATTCGAACCCTCGATAGAGTTGCCCCTATACAGCATTTCCAGTGCTGCGCCTTCGACCACTCGGCCACCTCTCCGTGAGGGGCTTTTCGCAACGCCACCGATGGAGATCTCGAGGAGATCAACGGATGACGTGGCTGCGCGGGGCAACGGTGAGAATGTAGCAGTCACCCCTCCTGCTCTGGATTCCTGTCATGCCCAGCCTGCAGAGCCGCAGCCATCCGATCACGGTGCACTGGCGTCAGGAGCAGCGGACGATCCGCCTGGAGGTGCCAGAGGGCGAGTACATCCTGCGCAGCTTTGAGCAGCAGGGTGAACCCTTGCCCTTCAGCTGCCGCAATGGCTGCTGCACCGCGTGCGCCGTGCGGGTTCTCGATGGGGAGATCGACCAGCGCGAAGCCCTCGGTCTGTCCCGCGAGATCCGCCGGCAGGGCTACGGACTGCTCTGCGTGGCTAGGGCCACGGGCCCCCTGGAGGTGGAAACGCAGGATGAGGACGAGGTGTATGACCTGCAGTTCGGGCGGTTTTTCGGACGTGGCAAGGTGCGTGCTGGCCTACCGCTGGACGACGAATGAACCCGAGCAGCGCCTCCTCCTCCCGCCTCTCCGATCAAGCCGCCCTGGAGGCCGCTCTGGATGAGCAGGCGCTCACCGCCCTGGCCGCCGTGGCCCGCAAGGCGGCCACAGCTGGGGCTGGGGTGTTGCGCCATCACTTCGGCCAGCTGCAACGGATTCGCGAGAAGGGGCGAGCCGGTGATCTGGTCACCGAGGCGGATGTGGCCGCCGAGCAGGCGGTGCTGGCCGTACTGGAGCAGGAAACACCGCAGCTGGGGGTGCTGGCGGAGGAAAGCGGTCGCCGTCCCGGCCAGGGCTCGGGGCTGGAGTGGTGCGTCGACCCCCTCGATGGCACCACGAACTACGCCCACGGCTATCCCTTTTTCGGCACTTCCATCGGCCTCACCTGGCGGGGGCAACCCCTGCTGGGGGCCCTGGCCGTGCCCGCCCTGGACCAGCTCTACTGGGCGGCACCAGGCCTGGGGGCCTGGTGCAACGACACGGCTCTGGAGGTGAGCAGCTGCGACGACCTGAGCCAGTCGCTACTGGTGACGGGCTTCGCCTACGACCGCCACACCCGGCTCGATAACAACTACGCCGAATTCGCCTACTTCACCCACCGCAACCGCGGCGTGCGCCGCGGCGGTGCAGCAGCGGTGGATCTCGCCTTTGTGGCGGCTGGGAAGCTCGATGGCTACTGGGAGCGGGGCCTCTCCCCATGGGACCTGGCTGCCGGTGTGGTGCTGGTTGAGCAGGCCGGTGGTGTGGTGTGCGCCTACGACGGCTCACCCGCCTCCCTGGCCGAGGGGCGGCTGATTGCCTGCACCCCTGGCCTGCGACAGGCCTTGATTGACGGGCTGGCGGCCTGCAGGCCCCTGAGTGGGGCCAGCTTCGGCGCACCGGAACTGGATGGTGTCACCCAGGCCACTCCATAGGATCAGCCGATCCCTCCCCCCTTCCGCACTCCCATGGCCCTGCAACCCGCTGCCGGCGCCAGGGACCTCAACCCCCGCGAGGTGGACGGCAACCGCCGCCTCAGCGACCAGCTGGCCGAGGTGTATCGGCTCTGGGGCTATGAGGAGGTGGCTCCACCGGCGATTGAACGGCTGGAAACCCTGGCCGCTGGCGGCGGGATCAACGGCCGCGAACTGGTGCGCTTGGCCGCCGATGAACCCCTGGGCCTGCGCCCGGAAATGACGGCTTCGATTGCCCGGGCCGCCTGTACACGAATGGCGGAGCTGCCCCGGCCGCTGCGGCTATGGAGCTGCGGCCCGGTGTTTCGCAGTGGGGTGTCCGATTCCGGCGGTCACCGCATCGACGAACAGTTGCAAAGTGGTGTGGAGCTGCTGGGTGGCGAGGGGGAAGCCGCCGCCGCCGATGACGCCGAACTGCTGCGGTTGCTGCTGGCCTGCCTGCGCCAACTGGGCCTGACGGCACAGCACCAGCCCCGCCTGCTGCTGGGTCACCACGGCGTGCTCTCCGCCCTGCTGGATCAGGTGCCTGCCCAGCAGCGCACCGCTGCCCGCAAAGCCCTCACCAGCTTTGATCCCCTCGCCCTTGGGGCCCTGGATCTGCCGGCCCACCAGCTGCAGGCCTTGCAAGCGCTGATGCGGCTGCGGGGCGAGGCCAGCGCCGTGCTCTACCAGCTGGAGCAGCTGCTCGGCCCCTGCAGCCTGCTGGATGGGCTGGCGGACACCCTCAAGGCGATCGCCCCGGTGGCGAAGAGCCAGGGGGTCACCGTGCAGCTGGATCCCAGCTTCCAGCCCCACTTTGATCTCTACGACGGCCTGGTGCTCAAACTGGTGTGTCAGGGGGCTGATGCGCCCGTGGAGATCGCCAGTGGCGGCCGCTACAACGCCCTGGTGGGTCGGTTCGGAGGCCCCGCTGCCGGCATGGGGTTCAGCTTTGACGTGGAGGCCATCCGCGATCTGCTGGGTACCGAGGCCAGCGCCAGCCAGCGGCCTGCTCCGGCCCTGGTGGCCTACGCCAATGCCACCCTGCTGCCGGAGGCCCTGGATCGGCTGGAAGCCCTGCACCGCAGCGGTAGCCGCGCCATGCTCCTCAACCATCCCTGCAGTAGCGAGGCGGAGGCCCAGGCCCGGGCCGCGGAACGCGGTTGCAGCCCCACGGTCTGGGTGCAGCAGTAGGCGGCGGCCAAGGAGTTCCTAGGATCGCGATCTCTTTGCACACCGTTCCATGGCCCACACGATCCTCACCGACGTCTGCGAAGGCGTGGCGGATTGCGTGGACGCCTGTCCGGTGGCCTGTATCAACCCGGGCAGTGGTGCCAACGCCAAGGGCACGGCCTTCTACTGGATCGATTTCGACACCTGCATCGACTGCGGCATCTGCCTGCAGGTGTGCCCGGTGGCCGGTGCAATCGTTCCGGAGGAGAAGCCGGAGCTGCAGCGGGTCGGCTGAAGTTCCGTTGGGCTCGGTTCGGAGACCCCTCCACAGGGGCCATTGAGCGGAACGCCAGCTGATCCCTAGGGTTCGGCCCAGTGACGTCAGCTGCCATGCCGGTGCGGGAAGAACAGGGTCAGATTCAGATCCACACCGAAAACATCTTCCCGATCATCAAAAAGGCCGTCTACAGCGGCCATGAGGTGTTCCTGCGGGAGCTGGTGAGCAACGGCGTCGATGCCATCAGCAAGCGGCGGATGGCCGCCATGGGTGGCGATTGCAGTGAAGGCCCTGAAGGCAGGATTGCGATCCGGATCGACCGCGAGGCCAACACCCTCACCATCTCCGATAACGGCATCGGCATGACTGCCGATGAGGTGAAGCGCTACATCAACCAGGTGGCCTTCTCCAGCGCCGAAGACTTTCTCGAGAAGTACAAGCAGGAGAGCGACGCGATCATCGGCCACTTCGGCCTGGGCTTCTATTCGAGCTTCATGGTGGCGAAGCAGGTGGAGCTGGTGACGCGCTCCGCCCGCGAGGGTGCTGAGGCGGTGCGCTGGAGCTGCGATGGCTCCCCCAATTTCAGCCTGGAGGCAGCGGAGCGCAGCGAGCCCGGCACCGATGTGATCCTGCACCTGATGGAGGAAGAGCTCGAGTACATCGAGCCATCCCGTATCCGCACGCTGATCACCACCTACTGCGACTTCCTACCGGTGGAGGTGCAGCTGGAGGGCGAAACCGTGAACAAGCGAGAGGCCCCCTGGCGCAAGAGCCCCCGGGATCTCACCGACAACGACTACATCGAGCTCTACCGCTACCTCTATCCCTTCCAGGGTGATCCGCTGCTGTGGGTGCACCTGAACACGGACTACCCCTACAACTTGCAGGGCATCCTGTTCTTTCCCAAATCCACGGGCCGGGCTGACTGGGAGAAGGGCGAGATCAAGCTTTACTGCAACAACGTGTTCGTGAGCGATTCCATCAAGGAGGTGGTGCCCCGCTACCTGCTGCCCCTGCGCGGCGTGATCGATTCGCCCGACATCCCGCTGAACGTGAGCCGTTCAGCCCTGCAGACCGACCGGCGCGTGCGCTCCATCGGTGGCTTCGTGGCCAAGAAGGTGGGTGATCGGCTCAAGGAACTCCACCGCGACGACCCCAAGCGCTACGCCGCGATCTGGGAATCGTTGGCTCCGTTCATCAAGATCGGCGCCATGGAGGACGACAAGTTTGCCGACCAGGTGGCCGATCTGGTGCTGTTCGGCACGACTACCCCAGCCGCAGACGGCGAGAGCCTCGACCCCATCCCCGGCGAGAACGGCAAGGCCTACACGACCCTGGCGGGCTACCGCTCCAGGCTGGGCAGCGACCACGACAAGCGCATCCTGTACTGCACCGATGAGGCCGGTCAGGCCGGCCCCCTGACCCTGTGGAAAAGCCAGGAGGCGGAGGTGTTGCTCGCCGACACCTTCATCGACACGCAGTTCATCCCCTGGTTGGAGTACCGCCATGAGGAGCTGAAGTTCCAGCGCGTGGATGCCGAGCTCGACGATTCCCTGCAGGAAAAGGAGAGCGAGATCAGCGATGCCGATGGCAAGGACGTAAGCGAGAAGCTGCGCGACCTGTTCAAGGCTGCCCTGGGCAACGACAAGGTGACCATCCAGGTCCAGGCCCTCAAGGGCGACGGTGCCCCCGCAGCCCTGATCCTGCTGCCGGAGCAGATGCGCCGCATCAATGACATGGGCGCCCTGATGGAACAGCGGCTGCCAGGCCTGCCCGACCATCACGTGCTGCTGGTGAACCGCAAACACAAGCTGGTGGAGGGTCTGATCAAGCTCTCGGCGGGCTCGGTGATCACCACGCCCGGCGGCGGCGCCGGCAGCTCCCCCAGCCAGCAACTGGCCGACGACCTCAGCCGCCATGTCTATGAAATGGCGCGCCTGGCCGTGGGGGGGCTCGAGCCCAACCAACTGGCCGGGTTCCAGCAGCGCAGCTGCGATTTGATGGGCAAGCTGATGGAGCGCGGCCTCTGATCGG
>CANHMF010000060.1 GCA_947461705.1 Synechococcaceae cyanobacterium | reverse complement strand
TCGAGGCGCTGGCGCAGCAGCCGGTGCAACTGCGGCTGGGCACCCGGCAACCGGGCCAGCAGATCCACGGCCTTGGCCGCCAGCTCCGGATCCAGATCGGCGGCGAGCTGGCGGAACGCCGCCACCAGGGGCCGCCGCGGCCAGACGCCCAACCCCACGGCGAGCCCCTCTAGAGCCGCCAGGCGCTGGGCCTTGGGACCGGGGGCCAGGGCCAGCTGCTGCAACAGCGACGCATCGCAGGCCTGGCGTTGATGGCCAAGCAGCACCAACAGCTGAGGCTCCCGGGCTGCCGCTGCCGGCCCGATGGCCTGGCGCAGCAGCTGGGCCACCCGCGGATCCCGAAACAGACCAAGCACCGTGAGCCCATCGCGGGGCGGGGGTGGCGTGGCTGCAGGCCCTTGCAGCCAGCGCAAGAGCGGCTCCAGCCACGGCTCCCGACCCGCCGCCGTGGCGGCAGACAACTCTTGTTGGAGGGCCGCCAGCAGGGCTTCAGGCCTGGCCGCGCTGCACTGGATCAAGCGCTCCGCTCCGGAGCGATCCACGCGGCCCACCAGGGCCGCCAGCAGATCCGGCTCCGGGGGAAACTCACCACGGGCCAGGACCTCGAACCAGGGCTGCAGGGATCCACTGCCGCGGCGCAGGCGCTGCAGTTGCTGCCAGCGCTCATCGCTGCCAAGGGCCGCCAGTACAGGGCGGTCGTGATCAGGGCAGGGCTGGTTCAGCAGCGCCAGGCCGGCAACTCTCTCCACCCTGCCAGGCAAAGGCTTCAACCCGCCGCTGGGCGGCGGCGGGCGCCGAAGCGCTCCACCAGCAGGTCTTCGAGCACGTCGGCGAGCTCGGCGAGGGGCACACCCTTGTGGTGCAGTTCTGCCAACTGGGGATCGGCGCCCATGGAACCACCGAGGAAGATCTTCGCCGCCTCCACCATTTCGCCCCCGTGGCGGGCCTTCGCCCCCATCAGGCCGATCTCACCCATATAGGGCTGGCCGCAGGCATTGGGGCAGCCGGTCCAGTGGGTGCGCACGGCATGGGGCAACTCCAGCCGCTGCTCCAATGCGGCCACCACCGCCTGGGCTGTGGTCTTGGTGGGAATCAGGGCAAAGCTGCAATAGCGATTGCCGGTGCAGCTCACGGCCTCCCCCTCCAACGCACCGGGGGCCGGGCTGAACCGCTGCAACAGCGGCTCCGCCAGCAGGGCCTCCAGATGTGCACTGGCCACATCGGGGATCAGCACGTTCTGGGCTTCGGTGAAGCGCAGTTCGCCGCTGCCATACCGGCGAGCCAGCTGCGCCAGTTCCGCCATGCCGGCAGCATCCAGGCGCCCCACCGGCACGCTCAGGCCCAGCCAATGCAGCCCCGGCTGCTTCTGGGCCTGGACCCCCAGGCCAGAGCGGGGGGCGCGGTGCACATGGTGAAGGCCATCGTGGGGGAAGGCCTCCCCCCCCAGGGCCATGAACCCCTCCAACACCGCCTGGCGATAGGCCTCAAGACCGAGCGCATCGATCAGATACATCAGTCGGCTCTTGTTGCGAGCCACCCGATTGCCGTGCTGTTCGAAGTGACGCAGCAGGGCCAGGGTGAACGTGGGCAGCTGCCCAGGGCGCAGCCACAGGCCCAGGGGCACCGCCAATTCATTGCGCTGGGCGGAGAAGAACCCCCCCACCATCACCGTGAACCCCAACTCGCCATCGCGGTCGGCGGGCAGGAAGGCCAGGTCGTTGTGGAGCAGGAAACTGTCAGGGGCACCCCCCACCGCCACATTGAACTTGCGGGGCAGGTTGCGTGGGGCATCGGCGGCCAGCAGGCGCTCCTGGATCGCCATCACAAGCGGCCGGGTGTCCAGCAACTCCTCGGGATCGATCCCGGCCAGGGGGTTACCGGTGATGTTGCGGGGATTGTCATGGCCCGATTGGCGGCTGGTAAGCCCCACGGCCTCCAGAGCGGCCATCAGCGGCGCCATGTCCTCCAGCAGCAGCCCCCGCAGCTGCAGGTTCTGGCGGGTGGTGATGTCAGCGGATCCCTCAGTGCCACAGCGATCCACCGCATCGGCGAGCACCTCCAGCTGATCGGCTTGGATCACCCCGTTGGGAAGCCGCAAGCGCACCATGAAGCGGCCGGGCGTCACCGGGCGAAAAAAGATGCCGAGCCACTTGAGGCGAATGGTGAGGGTGGCCTCATCCAGCGCCTCCCAGCCCTCAGCCGCCAGGTCCGCCAGCCGTGGCGCCAGCGCCAGGCCGCAGAGGTCGGCCTTGGCCTGCTCGATCTTGCTCAGCTTGGCGCCAGCCTCCGCGGGCCTTCCGGTTTCAGGGGCTGCAGACACCATCGAGAACTCTGGCTAGCAGGTGGTTGGACAATGTGGCCATCGGCTCCCCCTACCCCGTGTTGCAACCGCTACCGAACCTGGGTGCAGGAGCAACAGTGGACGTGGCTCAGCGCCGGGCCCAGCGCCAGAACGCCCTCGGCGCCAGGCCTGGCCGCTTCCGTGACCTGCTCGCCAAGGTGGGCAGCGGCGAGCACACCAGCACGGGGCTCAGTCGGGAGGAAGCCCGGGAGAGCATGGATCTCATGCTGGCCGGCGACAGCACCGAGGCCCAGGTGGGGGCCTTCCTGATTGCCCACCGGATCCGGCGGCCGCAGCCGATCGAGCTCACCGGCATGCTCGACAGCTATCGGCGCCATGGCCCCCAGCTCACCACGCCGGGGCGGCGGCCCCTCTGTTTCGGCGTGCCCTACGACGGCCGCAGCCGCACGGCACCCCTGCTGCCCCTGGTGGCCCTTGTGCTCAGTGCGGCAGGGGTGCCGGTGGTGCTGCACGGGGGAGGCCCCATGCCTGTGAAATACGGCGTGACCCTGGCAGAGCTGTTTGCCTGCCTGGGGGTGGAGTGGCGTGGCCTGCCCCTGGCGGCCACCCAGGCGCGACTGGAGCGCTGCGGCCTGGCCCTCACCCATCAACCCGACCACTTCCAGGCCGCGGAACGGCTGGTGCGCATTCGCGAAGAAATCGGCAAGCGCCCCCCGGTGGCCAGCCTGGAACTGCTGTGGACGCCCCATCAGGGGGAGCACATCCTGGTGAGCGGCTTTGTGCACCCCCCCACCGAGAGCCGCGGCTGGGAAGCCCTGCGGGCCGCCAACGAGCAGAACGTGGTGATGGTGAAAGGCCTGGAGGGATCCACTGATCTGCCCACCAGCCGTGCCGGCATCTGCTCCCGACTGCGCTTCACGGAACCGGAGCGGGTGCTGCTGCATCCGCGTGACCACGGCCTCGATGGCGAGGACGTGCCCTTCCGCGATCTGGACGATTGGCGCAGACTCGCGCTGGAGGCGCTGCAGGGGGAAGGGCCACTGGCCAAAGCCCTGCACTGGAATCTGGGGGCCTATCTCTGGTTCGCAGGCCAGATGGACCATCTCAACGACGCCCTGAAACAGGCCGAAGCCCTGCTCCACTCCCGGGCAGGGCTTCGGCAACTGGAAGGCCTGCGATGAGCCAGCCCCTCTTCGCCCGCCACGACCACTGCTTCACCTTCGAGCAGGACTTCAGCGGCGATCTGCGCTGCATCCCCATGGCCGTGCGGCGCAAGCTCGACCTGGCGGGCGTGAAGCTGAAGCTGGTGCACTGGCATGGGCTGACGCAACAGGAGCGCCAGCAGCTGCTGGCCTGGGGCGACGATGCCGGCGCCATCGCCGAACTGCGGGCCTCGCTCCTGCAGCGCAGCCAGACCTTGCCCGATGGCCCTGCCGCACCGATTGAGCCGGCCACGGCCACACCCTGGCAACAGGGGGAATGGCTGCCCGAGGTGCTGGAACAGGCCTGCAGCCAGTTGCAGCTGGTACTGCGGCCCGGGGCCTGGGGAGAGCTCGATGAGCTGCAGCGTTTTGCCCTGGTGAAACTCAGCCACCCCGGCCATGAACACCGCAACCTGCCCAGGGCCCTGCAGGAATTCGGCGTCCTGGAGTAACGCTGCAGTGGGCTTCGTTATCAGCAAGCGGCAACGGCGGACTATTTGGTAGCAACGACAACCTTGACCCGGGACCGTGCCGTGATCACATGGCTCTCGTTGGTCAGCTTGTGCGCCAACACAGCCCGTACCCCTGATGAGCGGGGTCACGGCCAGACGCCCATGCCGCCGGCTGCCTGAACCCTTCAGGTGGCGGCGCTTTGTGCTGTCTGCCGGTGGCCACAACTCCTCCAGGCTGCCCTGCAACGCCGCTTCGCTACCTGCATGTCGAATCTGTCCCGCCGCAAGTTTCTGATCACCGCCGCCGGATCTGCGGCGGGTGCGATGTGGCTGGCCGCCTGCGGCGGCAGCAAGCCCTCCACCAAGAGCACCGCCACCGGCCCCGATGCTCCCGAAGTGAATGGCGCCACCCTGGGCTTCATCGCCCTCACCGATGCCTCACCGCTGATCATCGCCAAGGAAAAGGGGCTATTCGCCAAGCACGGCATGCCCGAGGTGAAGGTGGTGAAGCAAACCTCCTGGGCCGTGACCCGCGACAACCTCGAACTGGGATCAGCCAAGGGCGGCATCGACGGGGCCCACATTCTCTCGCCGATGCCGATCCTGCTCACAGCCGGCAAGATCACCAAGAGCAAACAGCCCCTGCCGATGTACACCCTGGCACGGCTTAACACGCAGGGGCAGGCGATCTCCGTATCGAAGGATTTTCTCGGAAACAAACTCACCATCGACAACAAGGCCGGCCTGTCCCAAGCCGTGGCCGACGCCAGCAAGAAAGGCAAGAAGTTCAAGGCAGCCGTGACCTTCCCCGGCGGCAACCACGACCTGTGGATGCGCTACTGGCTCTCCGCCAATGGCATCGACCCGAACAAGGATGCCGACTTGGTGGTGGTGCCGCCGCCGCAGATGGTGGCCAACATGCAGACCGGCACCATGGACACCTTCTGCGTGGGCGAGCCCTGGAACCAGCGGCTGGTCAACAAGCAGCTCGGCTACACCGCGGCTCAGACCGGCGAACTCTGGGACAAGCATCCCGAAAAGTCGTTCTCGATGCGGGCCGACTGGGTGGATCAGAACCCCAAGGCTGCCAAGGCCCTACTCATGGCGGTGCAAGAGGCCCAGATCTGGTGCGAGGACCCCGCCAATCTCGACGAAATGTGCGAAATCGTGGCCAAGGACAAGTACATCAAGGCCTCCGTGGCCGACATCAAACCACGCCTGGCCGGCAATGTGAATTACGGCGATGGCCGTGATGTGAAGAACAGCCCCTACAAAATGCTGTTCTGGACCGACAACGCCTCCTTCCCCTTCAAGAGCCATGACGCCTGGTTCGTGACGGAGGACATGCGCTGGGGTTATCTGCCCGCCAGCACCGACATCGACGCCCTGGTGAACAAGGTGAACCGAGCCGACCTGTGGAGGGAAGCCGCCAAGGCCATCGGCATGACCAAGGACATTCCCGCCAGCGACTCCCGCGGCAAGGAAACCTTCTTCGACGGCGTGGTGTTTGACCCCGAGAACCCCAAGGCCTACCTGGACAGCCTCAAGATCAAGGCCATGAGCTGAACACCCCCCGGGAGCCCTGAGGGTTCCCGGCCCTTCTCCAGCCCTCGAGCCGCTTACGGCGTCGCTGCAGGACCCGCACGTCCCTTTATCCCGCCCCCGATGACCAGTACAACATCCACAACCCGCGCCGGCAGGAGCCGCCGCCTGGCCCCAGGCCTGCGCCAACTGATGCCCTATCTGATCTGCATCGGCGCGTTTCTGGTGGCCTGGCAGCTGCTCTCGCTGCTGCTGGGGGTGGCTCGGTTGCCGGGGCCGATCAATGTGATCGTTGAAACCTGGGACCCCTATATCAGTCAGCCCTTTTTTGACGACGGCGGCACCAGCAAGGGATTGGGCTGGCAGATCCTGATCTCGCTGCAGCGAGTAGCCATGGGCTACGGCCTAGCGGCAGTGGTGGGTATCGCCATCGGCGGGCTTCTGGGCCTGAACCGCTTCATCGGCAAAGGCCTAGATCCGGTAATCCAGGTGCTGCGCACCGTGCCTCCCCTGGCCTGGTTTCCGATCTCCCTGATGGTGTTTCAAGACGCCAACACCTCGGCGATCTTTGTGATCTTCATCACTGCCATTTGGCCGATCATCATCAACACGGCCGTGGGCATCCGTGAGATCCCACAGGACTACACCAATGTGGCCCGGGTGCTGCGCCTCCGCAAAGGTGCCTACATCCGCAACATCGTGATTCCAGCCACGGTGCCCTACGTGTTCACGGGTCTGCGGATTTCCGTGGGCCTGGCCTGGCTGGCAATTGTGGCGGCCGAAATGCTCAAGGCCGATGGCGGCATCGGCTACTTCATCTGGGATGCCTACAACGCCGGGGGTGATTCCAGCTCCAGCCAGATCATCCTTGCCATCCTCTATGTGGGCCTGGTGGGCCTGGCCCTCGACCGCCTTGTGGCCTACGTGGGACGCATGGTCGCCAAGGGAGGCAACTGAGCCATGGCTGCTGGTTTTCTCACCGTTGATGACGTCACTCAGACCTTCCCCCTCGACGACGGCGGTCGCTACGTAGCCCTCAAGGACATCGACCTGGAGGTTGCCGAAGGTGAATTCGTCTCCCTGATCGGCCATTCCGGCTGCGGCAAATCCACCCTGCTTAACCTGCTGGCGGGCCTAACCCAGGCCAGCAGCGGCGGCATACTGATGAATGGCCGCCAGATCACCGATCCCGGCCCGGATCGGATGGTGGTGTTCCAGAACTACTCGCTGCTGCCCTGGCAGACGGTGCGCCAGAACATCGCCCTGGCCGTGGACAATGTGATGAGCAGCAGCTCCGCTGCCGAGCGTCACCAGCGGGTGGAGCACAACATCCAGCTGGTGGGATTGAGCCATGCTGCCGACAAGCTCCCCGCCGAACTCTCCGGGGGCATGAAGCAACGGGTCGCCATCGCTCGAGCCCTCTCGATTCGGCCCAAACTGCTGCTGCTGGATGAACCCTTCGGCGCCCTCGACGCCCTCACCCGCGGCAACCTGCAGCAACAGCTGATGCAGATCTGCCAGGAAGCCGGCGTCACCACCGTGATGGTGACCCACGACGTGGATGAGGCCCTGCTGCTCTCCGACCGGGTGGTGTGCCTCACCAATGGCCCGGAGGCGGGCATCGGCCAGATCCTCAAGGTGCCCCTGCCCAGGCCGCGCCAGCGGCTGGAGGTGATGGACCACCCCGACTACTACAAACTGCGCAGTGAGTTGATCGGCTTTCTGCAACAGCAACGCCGCCTCAAGCAACGCCAGAAGGCCGTCGCGGCTCCTGCAACAGCCACCGCCACAGCGACGGCCCCAACAGCCAGGGCAACAGCCCAGAAGATCCGCCTCGGCTACCTGCCAGGACTGGATATCGCACCCCTGGCAATCGCCCAGGAGCGGGGGTTCTTCAGCGAGCAGAACCTCACCGTGCTGCCCATGAGCTTCAACCGCTGGCAACAACTTGAGGAAAAGCTGCGCGGCGGCCAGCTGGATGTGGCCATCACCTCCGCCACCACACCCCTGGCCCTCACCCTCGGCCTCGACGGTCATCCAGCCTGGCCCGCCATCACACCGATGACGGTGACCCGCAACGGCAACGCCCTCTGCCTGGCCCGTCGGTTCCTCGACCTCGACGTGCACGATGTCGGCAGCCTCAGGAATCGCCTGCAGGGGCGTGAGTGGCCCCTCCGGCTGGCCATTGCCCAGAAGGGCAACATGCAGGAGCTGCTGCTGCGCCATTGGCTGGCCAGTGGCGGCATCAACCCGGAGCGGGAGGTGGAGTTCCTCACCCTCTCCCCCATGGCCATGCAGGCCGCCCTACTGGCGGGTGAGATCGATGGCTTCATCGCTGGTCGCTACCGGGTGGCCAAGGCTGTGGAAGCCGGCCTGGCCTATGTGCTCGCCACCGACCTCGACATTTGGAGCGGCCATCCCGAGAAAGTGCTCACCTGCCAGGAGGGCTGGGCCGCCAACCATGAACCGACACTGCTGGCCCTCTGCGCCTGCCTGATGCGCGCCGCCCAAATCTGCGATGACGGCGGTCAGCACAACGGGCTGGTGGAACTGCTCAGCCGCCCCCAGTGGCTCGGAGCGGGCTCGGCAGCAGCCCTGGAGCGCCAGTTCAACCTGGGCATCGGCGACCCCTGCGGCGATCGCATGCCCCTGAACCGCTACCACAGCGATCGAGCCCACGTGGCCAATGGCGCCGAGGGCACCTGGATCCTCAGCCAGTTCAGCCGCTGGGGCTGGAGCGCCTTCCCCAGCAACCGCGTCGAGCTGCTTAGCCAGGTTTACCGCAACGACCTGTGCAACCGAGCCCTTGAGCTGGCGGGCTACCCGGCCCTGCGGCCGGAACGCCAGCCGTTTGCCCTGGCGGATGGCCGGAGCTTCGACCAGGACGATCCACTCGCCTACCTGCGCGACTTGCCCTTCAGTGCTGCTGTGGCCGTGGAGCCCGTCAGCCTGCCGCCGCCGGCGGCTCCCCGCACCCTCGCTGCCCGCTGAGATGACCGCCACCATGACCAGCCCCTCCTTCCTGGAGTTCCGTGGCGTGAGCCAGGTGTTTCAGACGAAGCGCGGCCCGTTTGAGGCCCTGAAGGACATCAATCTGCAGGTACGCCAGGGCGAATTCATCTGTGTGATCGGCCACTCCGGCTGCGGTAAATCGACACTGCTGAACATGGTGTCGGGCTTCCTGCAGCCCAGCAGCGGCAGCGTGACCCTGCGGGATGTGCCGATCGAGCGGCCCGGACCCGATCGCATGGTGGTGTTCCAGAACTACTCCCTGCTGCCCTGGAAAACCGTGGAGCAAAACGTGGATCTGGCGGTGAAGGCCGCCCGGGCCGAGCTCACTGCTGGGGTCCGGGCTGAGGTGGTGCATCACCACCTCGACATGGTGGGTTTGCTGGAGGCGCGCCATAAACGACCCGACCAGATCTCCGGGGGCATGCGTCAGCGGGTTGCCATTGCCCGAGCCCTGGCGGTGAGCCCGGAAGTGCTGGTGCTGGATGAACCCTTCGGCGCCCTCGATGCCATCACCAAGGAAGAACTGCAGGAGGAACTGCTAGCCATCTGGCGGGAACACAAACCCACCGTGCTGATGATCACCCACGACATCGACGAGGCACTGTTCCTGGCCGACCGGGTGGTGATGATGACCAATGGACCAGCCGCCACCATCGGGGAAATCGTGGAGGTGCCGTTCGAGCGCCCGCGCCGCTACGAGACGATCCAGAACGATCCGCGCTACGCGCAGCTGCGGAACCACGCCCTCGACTTCCTCTATCGCCGTTTTGCCCATGACGACGCTTGAGCGGCGACCGAGCGAGGGCCACCTGCAGATCAAGGCCGGTCACACCATGCTGCTGGACGAAGCGGTGCTGCTGCGCAGCAGTTGCCTGAGCATCACGGCCGGCCTGGTCCGCGTTGCCATCTCGAGGCCGGAGCAGGAGGCCCTGCAGGCCCACCCCATCACCCTCGGCTTCCTCCAGACCGGCGACCATCTCCCTCTCGACCTGCTGCGCCATGCCCGG
The DNA here is from genome assembly GCA_947461705.1 of Synechococcaceae cyanobacterium. Classification (GTDB taxonomy): domain Bacteria; phylum Cyanobacteriota; class Cyanobacteriia; order PCC-6307; family Cyanobiaceae; genus Vulcanococcus. The sequence continues at coordinate 3,134 of CANHMF010000060.1, read as the reverse complement.
CTACACCTTCAGGCCCTCAGCCCTGCCCAGCTGGTGGCTGGCTGTTCAGCCATGCCTCCAGCCGGCGCCAGCAGCCTGAACGACTGGACCGTGGCCCTGCTGATGATCCGCCACCTGGGGGATGCCGAACAGCGCATCGCCGCCCTGCTGCAGCTGCTGGTGCAACGGCTAGGTCGACGCAGCGGCCACTGGTATGAGTTGCCCCTGAAATTCACCCATGCCGACCTGGCGGAACTGAGTGGCCACACCCGCGTCACCGTGACGCGCCAGCTCTCGAAATGGCGGGTCACGGGTCTGATCCAGCAGGACAGCGGGCCCGAGCGGACCCTGCGCATCGCGCCGCTGCTGGTGGAGGCCTGAGGCAGCAGGCTGTCCCGTTAGGTAGACGCCTGTGGCGTAGGCCAAGGTGCCACCCAAACGGCGGCGGCCTTCAACTCCGGCTGCTTGGAATGGGGGCAGCCCAGCTCGTGCATCAGCCGGTTCGCTTCACAGGCCTTGGCCTGGCTGGCCCCCCAATGCATCGGTAGGAACACAGTGCCCGGCCGAATGCGATCGGTGAGTTGCACCCGGGCCGTCACAGAGCCGCGGCGGGAGCTCACTTGGGCCATGGAGCCATCCACCAGGCCATGGCGCTCGCCGTCGGCGGGATGCACCTCAAGCAGGGGCTCGGGATGCTGTTTCACAATCCGCGCCACATGGGCCGTGCGCGTCATGGTGTGCCAGTGGCCCAGGTAACGGCCCACGGTGAGAACCAGCGGGTAGGCGTCGCACGGGGGTTCCGCCAGGCCCAGGGGAAGGTCCGCCCAGAGGCGGGCCCGGCCGTTGTCGGTGGGAAAGCGATGGCCTGAGGGAGCGGCCGGGAAGGCCAACCCCTCGCCATAGAGGCGCGCCTGGCCGCAGCCTGGCTGCGTGCCTGCCGGGAAGGGCCATTGCTGGGGGCCGTGCTGGGCCAGCAGGTCATGGCTGAGACCGCTCAAGTCACACACCCGGCCGGCCGTGAGCGCCGTGAACTCCGCGTACACCTCCGCCGCTGAGCCGTAGCTGAACTGATCCACGAAGCCCAGGCGCCGACCCAGCTCGGCAAAGATCGCCCAGTCGGCTCTGGCCTCACCCGGTGGATCCCGGAAGGCAGCACACAGGGTGACGCGGCGCTCGGAGTTGGTCATCACGCCGCTCTTCTCACTCCACTGGGCTGCCGGCAGCACCAAGTGGGCCACCTCGGCGGTTTCCGTATCGGCATAGGCCTCACTCAGCACAACTAGCGGGCAGTTGGCCACCGCCGCCCGCACCCGATCCAGCGAAGGCATGCTCACCAGGGGATTGGTGGCAGCCACCCACCAGAGCCCCAGCTCTCCCCGCTCCATCGCCTCGATCTGCTGCCACACCGCCAGACCGGGTTCGGCCGCGATCGCACCGGGAGCGAAGCCCCAGTGCCGCTCCACCTCGGCGCGGTGCTCGGCGTTCGCCACGACGCGATAGCCCGGCAGCAGCTGGGCCAGGCCACCGGCCTCACGTCCCCCCATGGCATTGGGCTGGCCCGTGAGCGAGAAGGGCCCCGCCCCTTCCCGGCCGATCTGACCGGTGACCAGATGCAGGTTGATGATCCCCGCCACCGTGGCAGTGCCCTCGCTGCTCTGGTTCACCCCCATGGACCAGAGGCTGAGCACCCTGGTGGAGCGAGCCCACCACTGGGCCAGCTGGCGCAGATCGGCTTCGCTGATCCCACAGAGATCACTCACCCGCCGCGGCGTCCAGGCCTGCCACAGCGCCGCCAGGTCGGCGAAGCCCTGCGTATGGGCAGCTACGAAGCCCTGGTCGATCGCCGCGGCCTCCAACAACAGGTGGCCCACGCCGTGCAACAGCGCCAGATCGGTGCCGGGGCGAAGCGCCAGGTGCAGATCAGCGGCATCGCTGGTGGCCGTGGCGCGGGGGTCCACCACCGCCAGCCGCAAGGCCTGCCTGTCTTTGCGCTTGCGCTTCAGCAGCCGCTGAAACAACACCGGATGGCACTCGGCCGTGTTGGTGCCGATCAGCACCACCAGGTCGGCTGCATCGAGATCGTCGTAGCAACAGGGAGGACCATCGGAGCCGAGGCTGCGGGCATAGCCGGCCACCGCCGAGCTCATGCACAGGCGTGAATTCGCATCAAAGTTGTTGCTGCCCAGGGCCCCCTTGAGCAGCTTGTTGGCCACGTAATAGTCCTCCGTGAGGAACTGCCCCGAGCCATAGATCGCCAGGCCAGCCGGACCCTGCTCCGCCAGAGTGCGCCGGATCTGCGTCAGCAGCCGCTCAAAGGCCGCCTCCCAGCTGATGGGCTGAAACGGTTGATCGCGGCGCTCCCGCCACAGCGGGGTGGTGAGCCGGTTGTGGTGCAGGGTTTCGCCCACGGTGGCGCCCTTCACGCACACCTGGCCCAGGGAGGAGGGATGCAGGCGATCTCCACGGGTTGTCCACTGGGGATCGCCTGCGGCAACGGGCGGCTTGAGCTCTAGGCCACAACCCACACCGCAATACGGGCACTGGGCCCGAACCGCTGCCGCGGGGGCGCTCACCACGTGCGGTAGGGCAGGAACTTGCCGTTCATCGTCACCACCACCCGATCCCCCTTGGGATCCTCCTGGCGGTTCACGGTGAGGCTGAAATCAATCGCCGACATAATCCCATCGCCGAACTTTTCCTGGATCACATCCTTCAACGGCAAGCCATACACCTGCAGGATTTCGTAGAAGCGGTAGAGCAGGGGATCGGTGGGGATCACCGGATCAAGGGCCCCTTTCACCGGGTAGGTGGTGAGTTGCTCAGCCAACGGGGCGTCGCCGCTCCCACTCAGCTCTAGGGCCTGCAACAGCGCCTCGGCCTGCTCGGGCGTGGCCGTGGCCTGGCCGTAAATCAAGCTCGCCACCCACACCTCATCAGCCCCCAGCCGCTGGCCGAGATCGGCGAAGCTGAGTCCGAGGCAGCGCTTGGCGGCCAACAGGGCGGCAGTGAGGGGAGAGAGGGCCATGGGGCTGCAGGCTGAAGCGGATCGATGGGCGGACCCTATGGATCAGGCCGATGCGCTCCGGCAGCGATTGCTACAGAACGAGGTGACGCAGGGCGCCAGCTCCACTCCGCTGCGCAGCTGCCTGCTCAGC
>CANHMF010000059.1 GCA_947461705.1 Synechococcaceae cyanobacterium | reverse complement strand
CCAAGGACCTCTACGAGAAATACGGCGAGCTGCGGGTGCTGGACACCCCGATTGCCGAGAACGCCTTCACCGGCATGGCCGTGGGCGCCGCCATGACGGGCCTGCGCCCGATCGTGGAAGGCATGAACATGGGCTTCCTGCTGCTGGCCTTCAACCAGATCTCCAACAACATGGGGATGCTGCGCTACACCAGCGGCGGCAACTTCACCATCCCCACCGTGGTGCGCGGCCCCGGCGGGGTGGGCCGTCAGCTGGGAGCCGAGCACAGCCAGCGCCTCGAGGCCTATTTCCATGCCGTACCGGGCATCAAGATCGTGGCGGTGAGCACTCCCACCAACGCCAAGGGCCTGATGAAGGCCGCCATCCGGGACAACAACCCGGTGCTGTTCTTCGAGCACGTGCTGCTCTACAACCTCTCCGAGGACATCCCGGAAGGCGAGTACACCTGTGCCCTCGACCAAGCGGATGTGGTGCGTGAGGGCAGTGACGTGACGATCCTCACCTATTCCCGCATGCGCCACCACTGCCTCAAGGCCGTGGAGCAGCTGGAGAAGGACGGCGTGAGCGTGGAGCTGATCGACCTGATCAGCCTCAAGCCCTTCGACATGGACACCATCGCCCGTTCCATCCGCAAAACCCACAAGGTGATGGTGGTGGAGGAGTGCATGAAAACCGGTGGGATCGGCGCCGAACTGATCGCGCTGATCACGGAGCACTGTTTCGACGACCTGGACGCCCGGCCGATTCGCCTCTCCTCCCAGGACATTCCGACTCCTTACAACGGCGCCCTGGAAAACCTCACGATCATTCAGCCCCACCAGATTGTGGACGCGGCCAAGGCCCTCAAGGCCGGCCAGGTCTGATCACCACCGGATAGTCCCTCAATGGCACGTCAACAGGGGTGGCTCGCCCTGATCCTGGCCCTGGCGATTGCCGCCGGGGCCCTTGTTTTGAACTACCCGCCCCCGTTGGGGCTCGATCTCCAGGGCGGCAGCCAGCTGACCCTGCAGGTGTTGCCGAACGGCTCGATCAAGACCGTTCAGAAGGAGCAGCTGGAGGCGGTGAAGGAGGTGCTCGACCGCCGGATCAACGGCCTGGGCGTATCGGAATCCACCCTCCAGACCGTGGGCGATGACCAGCTGGTGCTGCAGCTGCCCGGTGAACAGGATCCCAGCCGAGCCGCCAAGGTGCTGGGCACCACGGCGCTGCTGGAGTTCCGGGCCCAGAAGCCCGGCACCGAGCAGGAGATGCAGGGGCTGTTGAAGTTGAAGCGCCAGGCCCAGGCGGTGCTCAACCAGCGCCAGGCCCAGGCCAGCGCCAATGCAACCAGTGAGCCGCAGGCCCCCAAGGCCACCATCGCCGCTGAAGACCTGGCCCAGGCCCTCACGGGCTTGGGAATCCAGGTGCCCGCCGGCAGCAGCGAAACCGACCAGCTCGAGCTGTTGCTGGCCACGGTGAACAGCAAGATCGTGAGCCTGTTTGAACCGGCGCAGCTCACCGGTAAAGACCTGGTGAGCGCCGGCCGCCAACAGCAGCAGACCGGCACCGGCTGGGATGTGACCTTGGCCTTCAACCGCGCGGGCGGCGAGCAGTTCGCCAAGCTCACCCAGGGCATCGCCGGCACCGGACGGCTGCTCGGCATCGTGCTCGACAACCGGCCCATCAGCGAAGCCAGTGTGGGCCCCGAGTTCAAGGCGGCTGGCATCACCGGGGGGTCCGCCAGCATCACCGGCAACTTCAGCTCCGAGGAGGCCCGTGATCTCGAGGTGCAATTGCGCGGCGGTTCCCTGCCCCTGCCGGTGAAGGTGATCGAGCAGCGCACCATCGGCGCCACCCTCGGCAGTGAGAACGTGCGCCGCAGCCTGGTGGCCGCCCTCTCGGGCCTGGCCCTGGTGGCCGTGTTCATGGTGGTGGTCTACCGGCTTCCCGGGCTGGTGTCGGTGGTGGCCCTCAGCCTCTATGCCCTCTACAACCTGGCCCTTTATTCGCTGGTGCCGGTGACCCTCACCCTGCCCGGCATTGCTGGTTTCATCCTCTCGATCGGCATGGCCGTGGATGCCAACGTGCTGATCTTTGAGCGGGTGAAGGAGGAGCTGCGCAGCGGTAACTCCCTGATCCGCTCCATCGACACGGGCTTCTCCCTGGCCTTCTCCTCGATCCTGGATGGCCACATCACCGGTTTGATCAGCTGTGTGGCCCTGTTCGCCCTCGGCACTGGCCTGGTGAAGGGCTTCGCCGTGACTCTGGCCCTTGGCCTGGTGCTGAGCCTGTTCACGGCCCTCACCTGCACCCGCACCTTGCTGCGGCTGTTGATGAGCTATCCGGCCCTGCGCCGCTCCACCTACTTCCTGCCCGCGACCCAGCTCCCCGCCTCGAGCGGAAGCCCCGCCTGATGACTGCCTCTTCCGCCACCGCCGGCAGCCCCCTGCCCGCCCCCCGTTTCCGGATCAGCCGCCATCGCCGCACCGCCTGGCTGGGCTCAGGTCTGGCCTGCCTGCTCAGCGTGATCGGCCTGGTGCTGAGCTGGCTCAACCCCCAGATCCATTCGCCCTTGCGACCCGGTTTGGATTTCACCGGTGGGACCCAGATTCAGATCGAGCGCCAGTGCGAGCCCGGTGCCTGCGCGGCGGTCACCGGCAGCGCCATCCAGGAGAGCCTGGCTCAGCTGAGCTTGCCGGTGGAGGCAAGTCAGAAGCCCCCCAGCCTCTCCAGCGTTGGCGTGCAGGTGCTGGATCAGGGACGCTCCCTGGTGTTGCGGCTGCCCGATCTCGACCCCGAGCAGACCCAGGCCGTGGTGGAAAGGATCGGCGCCCTAGCCGGGCCGCTGAACCCGAAGGGCACCTCCGTGGACACGATCGGCCCCACCCTCGGCAGCCAGTTGCTCAAGGGCAGCGTGCTCTCGCTGCTGGTGAGCTTCGCCTTGATCGCTGCGTACATCACCTTCCGCTACGACCGCACGTTTGCCTTTCTGGCTCTGTTTGCCCTGGCCCACGATGTGCTGATCACCTGCGGCTTATTCGCCTGGCTGGGCCTGTTGCTGGGGGTGGAGGTGGATTCCCTGTTTGCCGTGTCGCTGATCACGGTGGCGGGCTATTCCGTGACCGACACCGTCGTGGTGTTTGACCGTATTCGTGAGCAGAAGTCCGTTCTGGCCTCCCTGTCGCTGGTGGATCAGGTGGATGTGGCGGTGGATGCCACCCTCACCCGCTCGCTCTACACCTCCCTCACCACCCTGCTACCCCTGCTGGGTTTGATCTTCTTCGGTGGAGCCAGCCTGTTCTGGTTCGCCATCGCCCTCACCACTGGAATCGCGGTGGGCAGCTGGTCGAGCATTGGCGTGGCACCAACGTTGCTGCCTGTACTGGCGCGTCGTTGAAGCCCGTGAGCCGGCTTGGCTGGGTACCCCTGCTGCTGGCCTGTCTGGCGCTCGGCGATCTCAGCGGGGAACTCCGCCTGTTGGCGGATCACTTCACCTGGACGTCGCTGCTCTATCTGCCCACTCAGCATCCCTTGGCCGTTGCTGTACTGGTGCTGTTGCCCTCGCTGTTCCGTCGCTATCGCTAGGTGCTTTACCAGCGGTCCATGACCTGTTGCACCACCACCTTTTCCATCACCACCTGCAGCACCACGACCAGGGGCAGGGCCAGCAGTACACCGGGCAATCCGAGCAGAGCGCCCAGGCTCAATTGAGCCATCAGAGCCACCGTGGGCAACAGATTCACGGTGCGGCTCAACAGGATTGGTGTGAGCAGAAACGCCTCTCCGTTCTGGAGGGCCAGCCGCAGGATCAGCACCTGCAGCACTTTGGCTGGAGAGACCAGCAAGGCCACCGCCAGCGGCAGCAGGCTGGCCACCGTGGGGCCGATGGTGGGCACAAAGGTGAGCAGGCCGCACACCAGGGCGCTCAACAGGGCTAGGGGCACCTGCAGGGCCGCCAGCCCGGCCCAGGTGAGGACGAACACCGTGCTGGCGGAAATGGTCATGCCGGCGAGCCAGCCCCCCAGGGCTTCGCGGCACTCCCGCAGCAGATCGCCCATCAGGGGCCGATAGCTGTTGGGCGTGGCCGCCAGCACCAGGCGCTGATGGCTGCGGGGATCCAGCACCAGCAGCACCGCCAGCAGCACCATCAACAGCAGTTGGATGGTGCCGTTGGCGGCACCACCGGCAAACCCGAGCAACTGGGCACCGATCGGCTGCAGTTTGTCCCAGGTGGCGAAGGCCTGGAGCTGCTGCTCAAGGCTCTCCAGCATGGTGAAGCCACCCACCAGGCGGCTCAGACGCTGCACCAGGGTGGGCACCAACTGGGTGAGTTGATTCACCTGTTGCAGCAGCTCGGGCAGCAGCAACTCCGAGAGCTGCCAACCGCCCACCAGGATCAAGGCCAGCACAATCGCCAGGGCGGCAGGGCGATTGAGGCGGCTCATCCGCCGCAACCAGCTCACCGGCACATCCAGGGCCACCGCCAGCACCACGGCGCCGAACAGCACCAGCAGCACCCAGCGCAGTTCCCAGGCCAGCAGGCCCAGCACGATCAGGCTCAGCAGCCCCAACCAGGACCGACTGCTCATCCGGCCAGGCGCTGTTGGCGCCAGGGATCGAGCACGTCGTGAATCAGCACCTCCCGAACCACCACCTGGAGGCTCACCGCCAAGGGCAGGGCCAACAGCAGACCCAGGGGGCCAAACAGCACGGTGAACACAAACTGGGCGATCAGGGTGAGGCCTGGTAGCAGTTTCACCTGGTGATGCATCACCGATGGGGTGATCACATAGCTCTCCAGGTGCTGCACCAGCACGTAGAGACCCAACACGGCCAGCGCCTTCCAGGGGGAGGCCAGCAGCGCCACCGACATGGGAAAGACCGTGCTCAGGGTGGGCCCCACATTGGGGATCACATTCAGCAGGCCCGCCAGCAGGGCATTGGCCACCACCAGCTTCACCCCCAGTAGGGACAGACCAATGCCCGCCAGCAGGGCCACGCAACAGGAGGTGATCAACACGCCACCCATCCAGGTGCTGAGGGCCTCGCCGCAGTGGATCAGTACCTGGCGCAGGCGGCGGCGATAGAAGGATGGTGCCAGCAGCACAGCCACTTCGCGGTAGGCGGTGGGCTGCACCGCGATCATCACGGCCACCGCCACCACAAACAGCAGCTGAACCAGCCCGCTGCCCAGGTTGCCCGCCAGGCCCAGCAGCCGACCCACCCCGCCGCTGAGGCCAGGGTCAGCCAGGGGCGTTGTCCAGCTCTGCTGCAGCCACTGGAGCGCCGCTTGGCCATGGATCATCCGACTGCTCTGATCGAGGGCCTGGCGCAACAGCTTCATCGAGAGCGCAGCCGCTGCAGGCAACTGACGCAAGAGCTCCTGGAACTGCTGCACGAAGGGGGGCACCACGGCGGCGCTCACCACCACCAGCAACAGCAGAAGCCCCACGAGCGTGAGCAAGAGTGCGATGGGGCGTCCGCAGCCCAAGCGCTGACGCACCACGCCCACGAGGGTGCAGAGCGCCATGGCCAGCACGATTGCGGCGAACACGTGGATCAGCACATCCCGCAGGCTCCACAGCAGCACCAGTGCTGCCGCTGTGGCGATCAGACCCAGCCACTGGCCGAACTTCAAGCGTCAGTCCTGCTCGTCGTTCTGGGCGTCGGCAGCCTCATCGCTCTTCTTGGCAAATCCCAGGCCATTGGTTTCGGCATAGCGCTCGGCGAAGCGCATGAAGCGCTCGAAATCCTCCAGGGTCTTCCAGGTGTAGGTGGCTTCCAGCGCAGCGGGCTTGCCGTTCACAAAACGTGCATTCACGTCGCGGGTCACCAGCTGACCCTCTTCATCGAGCATGTACATGCCACCGATGTCGCCGAGGGTTTCGGGGGCGAGCGCCTGGGGCTGTTCGAACACGAACATCGCCTGGCCGGTGCGGCCATCGCGGGAGCGGGTCATGCGGATGTCGGCAACCACGGGTTCGTCAACACCGCGGAAGAACTGGATCGCCGCCATCGGATGCCCTGGAAAACCCGATCCTAGGCAGTGCCACTCAACCCATCTCGGCCTGCATCAGTCCGGCGGCCAGCAACTGTCCTGCGCCCTCGGCGGCGCTGCTGAAGCCCAGCTCCACGCTGCCGAGCAGACGCTCAGCGTCCCCTTGGCCGTGCTGCTCAAGCTCACGGTCGTAGCAGCGGTCGTAGTAGTCGAGCATCTGCCGGCAGGCCTCGCTCCAGTCGCGGCGAGCGATGGCCTCGAGGGCCGCCGCGGTGCGCTGCGGTCCCAGGCGCTTGCCGATGCGGCTGGTGGCCTCGGCCAGGGCCTCAGGGTCCTGAACGCCATACACCGCCACCAAGTGGCGCAGTCGTTCCTCGAGGGGCCGCTGGATCTCCAGCAACGGAGCCTGCTGCATCTGGCGCCACAACCCCGCCGGTACGCGACAACGCCCCACCTGCACACTCTCCGCTTCCACCCAGATGGCCGTGGCTTCCGCCTGGGCCCGCAGCACAGCCGCAATCCGGTTCTCATAGTGCTCGTTGCTGGGCTGGGGCGGCAGTCCGAGGTTGCCGAAGCTGCTGCCGCGGTGATGGGCCAGCCCCTCCAGGTCGAGCACCGCCACGCCTCGATCGCGCAGGGCCAGCAGCAGGTCGGTTTTGCCGGTGCCGGTGCGTCCCCCCAGCAGCCGGAGGGGCCAGCGCTGCTCCAGCTGCACCAGCACCCAGCGGCGGTAGGCCTTGTACCCCCCCTCCAGCAGCGTGCAGGGCAGATCCAGGGTGTCCGCCAACCAGGCCACGCTGCCGGAGCGCATGCCGCCGCGCCAGCAGTGGATGCGCAGCGGAGCTCCAGCTGCTTCCGCACTCCAGGCCGTGAGGGTGCTGCCGAGCGCCGCCAGCTTGGGCCCCACCAGAGCCAGCCCCAGCTGGACGGCGTTCTGGCGCCCTTGCTGCTTGTAGGTCGTCCCCACCTCGGCCCGCTCCCCATCGCTGAACAGCGGCAGATTGCGAGCACCCGGGATGTGGCCCTGGGCGAATTCCGCCGGGGTGCGCACATCCACCACAGGTCCGCTGCCCTGCAGAAAGCCATCGATCGCCAGCCGCTCTGCCATGGAAGGGGGGTCTCGACTGCCGGTCTGGCCTGACATAGTGGGCCAACGCTGGCTCCCCGTCAGGTCAGCTCGCCCCCATGCTTTCCGGACCTCCCGTCTCCGCCACCGCCAGCGCCGATCAACTGCTGGACCGTTTCCTCTCCAGTTCCGTGCGCCAGCGCCGCAGCCTGCTGGCCCAGGTGCAGCAGCGGAGCGCTGAGATCCGTCCATACATTCCCGAGCTGCTCGATCGGCTCGATGCCACCGGCGACGATTGGGCCGCAGGCAGCCTGATTCAGCTGTTGCTGGCCCAGCCCGATGGCCTGACTGACACCTTCCAGCAGCGCCACCCCGAGGGTTGGCTCGCCGTCAGCAGCGCCCAGGGGATTGATTACGCCCCGCTGCAGCAGGCCCTCAGCCTGCAGCAGTTTGAACAGGCCGACCGCCTTACCAGTGAGATTCTGCGCCAGCTGGCGGGAGCCGCAGCCGTGAAGCGCGGCTACGTCTACTACTCCGAAGTGCCGCCAATGGCCGCGGTCGACCTGCAGAGCCTGGATCGGCTCTGGCTCACCTATTCCCAGGGTCGCTTCGGCTTTTCGGTGCAGTTGCGCTTGCTGCGCAGCGTGGCCGGCCGCTGGGACCGCCTCTGGCCCAAGCTTGGCTGGAAGCTCGATGGTGTCTGGACCCGCTACCCCTCGGCATTCACCTGGGCGTTGAGTGCTCCTGAGGGCCACCTGCCGCTGGTGAACCAGCTGCGTGGCGTGCGCCTCATGGATGCACTGCTCTCCCATCCCGGTGTCCAACAACGGCTGACGGCCTGATGGCCGCGGGGTAGGGTCAAAACCGGCTGTTGACCCGCTGCTGATTCAGCTGAATGGCGCTGCGTTGGGCTGACTTCATTACCCCATCCACGCTGCACCTCGCGCCCTTGCTGGAGTTGCTGCTGGAGCCGATCAGGGGCGCCGACCAACTGGCGGCCCTGCAGCTGGGTCTGCAGGAAGTGCTGGTGAATGCCGTGCGTCACGGCAATGGCAACGACCCGCGCAAGTACCTGCGCATCCGCCGCATCGTGACCCCTCGCTGGGTGGTGTGGCAGGTGCAGGACCAGGGTTCGGGTGTGGCCCCGGCGACCCGTTGCAGCCAGCTGCCCGACCAGGCTGATGCCGCTTGCGGCCGAGGGCTTTTTCTGATTCACCAGTGCTTCGACGACGTGCGCTGGAGCGCCCGTGGCAATCGCGTGCAGGTGGCGGTGCGGCGGGTGGCCGCCGGCTGATCAGTGGCCGTGGCTGGGACAGCCGGGGTCCTTGAGGCTGCCCTGCAGCCAGGCCAGGGCATGTTCCACCAGGGCAATGGCCTGCTGCCGCTGCGGGGTGCTGCCGCGCACGGCGGGTCCATTGCCCTCGTCGAGCAGCTGCACGAGGGCGGCGGCCAGCTGCTCGGCCCCGCGGCGCTGGGGCTGGCCCTTGAGGGCGTGCCAGTCACGGTCGCCGATCACCAACTGGCGGTGCAGGGATTCGGCGGCCTCGCGGCTGCCCTCGGGCCAGTGGTTGGGAGAGGCCATGGACGACGACAGCACTGGACGGACGATCGGGTGTCGGTCCATCCTGACGGCATGCAACAGCAGCCGCGCTCCCCGTTTCAGCCGATTCGCTGGCTGCATCAGCTGGCTGGGTTGATGGCCCAGGTGTCCCAGGCCGAGCGCCTCCAGGTCAGTGATGACAGCCTGCGGGCCCGGCGCCTGCGCCAGCGCATGGCCCTGGCCCAACGGGTCCTCGACCCCTTGCCCCAACCGCTGCAGAGCCAAGCCTGGGCGGAGCAGGTGGTGTGGACAGGCCTGCGCTGGGGTGGCCTCGGCCTGCTGCTGGCGGTGTGGCTGAAGCGCTGAGGCTTGGCGGTCAGGCCGGCAGGCGAATGATCGGTTGGAGCTCGGCGGGAATCAGCGGCGTGACCTCGGCTTCGGCGGCAGCACTCTCGAGGACAGGAGCAAGCGCTGTGTCCGGTAAGCGCTGATTGCGGAGCCAGGCCTTGTGCAGCGCCCGACGCCGCTGGTCTTCCGCTAGGACCAGGCGGTCCGCGGCAGCGGCTGGGCTTTCACCGGGGTGCAGGGGAGTGCGCAGGCAGATGCCAAAACCATGGGCTTCCACCTGCACCCGGCCTTCCATAAACACCGTCTGAAAGGTCCAGCCGGCGAGCCAACGGACGCTGAACGGATTTGCCATTCCGACCGCTGCGAGTTCGCACAACCCTATTGAGCTGATGGGGCGGCGGATGGCTTATGTCAGGGCTTGATGGCGCTCCACACCCGGGTCATCAGATGGGACTCGGCCCGGATGCCTGTAAAACCGGCGGCCTGGAGCCTGGCGTCGATGTTGTCACCGATGTAATCGCGGTAGTAGGGCTCGTGGAACACGCGCCGGAAGTTCTCCATCGCCGGCTGGAACTGGGGGGAATCCGCCATCTGCACCGAGTCGGCCAGTACCACGACGCCGCCGGGTTCCAGCACGCGGAAGCAGTCGGCCAGCACGTTCTGGCGGGCCTCACCCGGCAACTCATGCAGCAGGAACACACAGGTGATGCCCTGCATGCTGCCCTCGGCGAAGGGCATGGCCTCACCATTGCCCTGCACCAGCTGGGGCAGTTCGTTAGGGAGCTGGCTGAGCCAGCGGTTGGCCTGGCGCAGGTAGGCCGGCGAGAGATCCAGGCCCACGAGTTGGGCCTGGGGCAGCGCTGCCCGCACTTGCCGCAGGGTCCGGCCCGTGCCGGTGGCCACATCCAACACCCGCAGCTGGCTGGGGCTGCGATCGCTGAAGCGCTTCAGGCCCTGGATCAGGGGTTTGATCACCCGGCGCCGCATCGGTTCAGCGGTGCCGTTGAAGAGGATCTCCACCTGCAGGTCGTAGAGCGAGGCGGAGTGGTCGCTCAGGTAGCCATCGGTTTGGTGGTGGAAGTTCTGCAGGTAGTAATCGGGGTAATCGTCGCGGTTGACCTCCTGGGGCAGGTCATTCACGTTCCGCTCGCTGCGCCGGCTCCAGGTGGAGGGCATGTCGAGCCACACGAGTGGATAGCGGCTGGCCCATTCCAGCCATGGGGCATCAAACAGCAGGGATGTGGGGTAGAGACCTTGCTCGGCCTCCTGCCAGTCGGTGTCCAGCAGGCGGCTGTGGGCGGCCTGCAGGTCGGCCAGCATCTGCGCTGGTACCGGCACCGTTTTCGGTGATCCCTCGGGAGCGAACACCTCCATCAGCTTGGTGCTCACTTCCTTGTGAGCCAGCCCTACCAGGCTCTTGCCCTGTTGCAGGGTCTGATAGGCCAGCCGGGTTACGGGATCCGCCATCAATCGCAGGTGCGCGCATGCATGGCTCCCATTCCAGCGGATTCATGGCTGGCCCGTGGACGCGCCCAGGGCTCGGCCAACGCTGGACGTCGGTATCAAGTTGAACTCAGGTCAAGAATGATGCACCAGGGCTCGGTGCTGTAACAACAGCTACAGAATGAATCCAGCAACGAGCAGCGAGCCCCCATGGATACCCCACGTCCTTCCCCCGAAGGCTCCATCCGAGGGCGCCATAGCGAGCCAAGTTATGTGGCCTGGGTACGGGCACGGCAGCAACAGGCCCGGCGCCGCGCGGCCCTGCTCTCCACGCTTGTGGCCCACCCGGATCCCAGTGAAGCCGCCGACAACCACGGCCAGGCCATGGCCTGGGCGGAGCAGCATGCCCACGAGAAGCGTTTGCATGAGAACTCCATGGCCCAGTTGCGCCATGACTGACTGCCAACGGAATTGCTGAAACCCCTGCCCCAGACCTGCACGCTCTGCTGAGCTTGCGTGGATCCAGCGGCGCTGCAGGGGGTCTTCGCCTCGCTGGGCTGCGACCGATCTATCCGATCGTCAGAGCAGAGAGATTTCCGCTGTATCCCGTGATCTCAATCAGGGTGTCCATCGAGCCCTGGAAGCCTGCGCTGCCGTCGTTGATGGCCAAGAAGGATCGGGCCCCCACGGAGAAGCTCGCTGCGGAACTGGCCACGAACGTGGTGGTGCTCAGCAGCTTGGTGAGATCCTCCCGGCTGAGGCTGGCGATGGACCCCAGACCCTGAACAAGGGAGGCGGAGCCCCCAACCATGATGCGGTCTTCGCCGATGGCCAGATCAGTGATCAGGTCATAACCATTGACGCTGGAATCCCCTGGTGCGAAGCGGAATAAATCGACACCAGAGCCACCAGTGAGGCGGTCAGCTCCACCAAGGCCGGTCAGGATGTCGTCTCCACCAGCGCCATTCAGATCGTTGGCTTGAGCAGAGCCCGTGAGGATGTCTCCCTTGTCAGCGCCGATCACATCCGTGAACTGCCTCACGGTGATGGAGGCACTGCCCACACCGGGTAAGCCGTTGATGGTCAGGCGCTCTTGAGAAAGATCCACGTCCAAAGAGGCCGTCACTCCTCCGCTGCCATCGATGCGGTTGCGTTGCCCCTGGGCGCCGATCACCGTTTCGATCGAGAAATCAGGGATCGTATCGATGCCCCCGCCTGGTTTCGCAACTGAACCGCCTCTGTTCAGGGTGATGGGGCCAGGTGTGTTGCTGTAGGAGAGGGTGTCAGTGCCACTGCCGCCGCTGATCGTGTCATTTCCGGCTGAGCCGATCACGGTGTCATCGCCCCCAGCGGCGAGGTAGGTGTTGTTGCTCGCATCACCCACAAGCACCTCCGCTGCCTCGGTGCCTACAAGGTTCAGGGGGCTGCTGTTATCGGGCGCAGGTGGCCGACGGGGCGGCCGCGGTGAGGCTTCGAGGGCCCTGGAGGCGTCACGGCGAGGTCCTTGGGCCAAGGAAGGTGATGCAATTTGCCGCATTGTTGCACGGTCTGATGAGTCGACCTGAGGGGCTTCTCGTTGGCTGCGAAGCGGCACATCGGCGTCATCGCCGGCCAGCAACGTGCTAAGCCTGAGTTGTTGCTGAGCAGCTCCATGGCGGATCCCACCCTGGTTACGGCGATCACCTATGACAGCTGGCTCGCTGACACCCTCCGTGATTATGTATCAGGTGCGGAGTTAATTTCGTACTACATCCATGTCAGTGGCGAACCCGAGGATATTGATGGTTACGAGCAAGTACCTACATTCCCTGTAAATCAAGCGGACCAGGACTTTATAGACAGCGTCTTTCTGTGGCTGGATCCTCTCATTGATCTCGACTTCCGTCGTCAGCCCTCGTACGACGGGACGGCGATTGATCTTTACGCGGTACCCGCCATTGTTGGCGAAGAGGACTTGATCATCGGCCTCACGTCACCCCTGGATGGCTGGTATGACGTTCAGTGGCTGCACGAAGGCCCGGCTACGCAACCAGCCAGCAAGTCCGAGCTCATCACCATTCTGCATGAGATCGGTCATGCCCTTGGCCTAACCCATCCCAATGAAGAGCCCTGGGATGAGCGCTATGACACATCTGACACTGTGATGTCTTACAATGACAATCTCGATGTTGAGGCTTGGTTCACCTCCGCAGATCTCGCGGCTCTCGTCAGTCTTTGGGGTGCAGAAGATGACCTAATTTCTCCTCGCCAGAGATTTGCGGGCACCCGCTGGAACGATCGTTTGATTGGATCCAGTGTTGGCGACGATTTCTACGGCAAAGCAGGTAACGACCGGATCTATGCCAATGGGGCTACGTTTGAGGATCCCGATGTCATCACCTCTGGACGAGGCAAAGATCGCATCGTGCTCGATGGATCTGGCTTTGCCCAGATCCTGGATTTTCGGGATCGGCGTGATCGCATCACCTTTCCAGGTGTCGCTCCGGCTGAGCTGAGTCTTCAGGCCGATGGCGGCGATGCCTGGATTTACAGGGGCGATACACTGCTTGCTCAGGTGGTTGATGCTGCCTATCTGCTCTCCGCCAATGCCATGGGAGTGATTGCTTAACTGCAAACACTCCCCCCAAGTACTGGATGAAGGCAGGCCATCATTGGGGCGGCATGAAGGCTGTGCCTCGGTGGGCCTTTGCTGGCAGGATCAGGCGTCGTAGTACATGGTGAATTCGTGGGGGTGGGGCCTCTGGCGCAGCTGCTGCACCTCCTCGTACTTCATCGAAATCCAGTTCTCGATGAAGTCCTCGGTGAACACACCACCGGCCAGCAGGT
>CANHMF010000058.1 GCA_947461705.1 Synechococcaceae cyanobacterium | reverse complement strand
GGCAAGCCCCAGGGCCTCCACCGGGCTGGCCGCCAGCGTGCTCAAGCGCTGGGCCAGGCCATCCGGTAGCGCCTGCCACTGCTGCCGGTGCTGCAGCAGGGCCCCGGGGGAGCCGGCCGCCAGTTCCAACAATTCCGGGGAATCCAGCCGGACTGAGGGCTCGTCCTGCGGCGCTGGCGGCACCATGATGCGAAGCACCTGCGCGAGGTCCTGAGGGCTGAGGCGAGAGAAGGGAACCGTTTGGCAGCGGGAGCGAATGGTGCTCAGCAGGCGATCCGGGGCAGCGCTCAACAGAATCAGCAGCCCATCTCCCGGCTCCTCCAGGGTTTTCAGTAGGGCATTGGCCGCCCCCTCGGCCATCGCCTCCACGGCCTCGATCACCACCAGGCAACGGCCGGCCTCCAGGGGCCGGCGGGCCAGGAACTGGGACACGCCCCGCACCTGCTCCAGCCGCAGCTGCGGAGGCGCCTTGCGGCTCACGCCAGCTGCCGCAGCCTGGGATGCCGCCACCAGCTGGCCCTTCTCGGAATAGGTGGGCTCCACCCAGAGCAGATCGGGATGGTTGCCCTCCTCCAGCCGCCGCCGCACCGCCGCCGACCCCTGTGGCCCCGCGATCACCCCCTCCAGAAACCGCAGGGCCGCCCTGCGGCGGCCCACCCCATCGGGGCCGGCGAACAGGTAGGCCGGCGCCAGGCGCTGCTGCTGCAGCGCGGCCAGCAGCAAGGTGGTGGCCGGCACCTGGCCCAGCAAGCCCTGAAACAGTGCTGGGGTGGCTTCAGCCATGGGCAGGGAAACGGCGCTGGAGTTCGGCGCGAATGGCCGCGGCCACGGCGTCCGGTGCGGGAGTGGCATCCACACGAGCCCAGCCCCGCTGGGCCGCAAGGGCGCTAAAGCCCGCGCACACCCTGGCCAGAAAGGCCTCGCCGCTGGCCTCGATCCGGTCTGCAGGCCGGTGGCCCCGTCGCCGCAGCGACTCGGCCAAGGGCAGCTCCAGCAGCAGGGTGCAATCTGGCTGCAGACCACCGGTGGCCATGGCCGCCAGCTGATCGATCAGCTCCAGATCCAGGCCGCGGCCATAGCCCTGATAGGCGGCGGTGGAGCCGGCAAAGCGATCACTGAGCACCCAGTGCCCCGCCTCCAGGGCAGGCGCAATGCGCTGCTGCACGTGCTGGGCGCGATCAGCCGCGTAGAGCAGGAGCTCGGCGGTGCTACCCGGAGCCGTATCGCCGGGGGGATGGAGCAGCAGCTGGCGTAGGGCCTGCCCCAGGGCCGTGCCACCGGGTTCGCGGGTCACCAGCAACTCCGCCCCCGCCGGGATCAGCCCGCTCTGGGGCAGCCAACCGCGGAGTTGCTCGAGCTGGGTGCTTTTGCCACAGCCATCAATGCCCTCCAACACCACAAACCGCCCACGCGGCAGTGGCTTCAGGCTGGCTGGCGCCTCACGCACCACGGTTCAGGAGCAGGGCATTGCCCACCACGGTGATCGAACTGAGGGCCATCAGCAGGGCAGCGAGCGGAGGGGAGAGCACCACACCGAAGCCTGGCAGCAGCAGGCCCGCGGCGATCGGCAGCACCACCAGGTTGTAGCCGAAAGCCCAGGCCAGGTTCTGCCGCACCTTCGCCATGGTGCGGCGGGCCAGCTGCAGGGCCATCGCCACGGCCTCAAGGCGATCGCCCAACACCACCACATCGGCGGTGTCCAGGGCCACCTGAGTACCGGTGCCCACGGCAATTCCCAGATCGGCCGCCGCCAAAGCCGGGGCGTCATTGATGCCATCGCCCACCATCCCCACCAACCCCTGCTGATGGGCCTGGAGGATGTGCTCCAGTTTCTGCTGGGGCAGCAACTCCCAGGCCAGCCCCGCCTCAGGAATCCCCAGGGCGCGGCCGAGTTGCTGCACCGCCCCGCGGCGATCGCCACTGAGCACCCCCAGCCGCAGGCCCATGGCGTGCAAGGTGGCCAGAGTGGAGCCGGCATCGGGCCTGGGCTGATCGTGCACGGCCACAAGGCCCAGCAGCTCCTGCCCTTGAGCCACCGCCAGCACCGTGGCCCCCTGCTCCCCCTGCTGCTGCTCCCAGCGGCACCACGGCTCAGCCACGGTCACGCCCTGAGCCTCCAGCCACGGGGAGCGGCCCACCCAGCAGCTCACGCCATCCAGCAACCGCCCCCTCACGCCCTGCCCCGGCTCGCTGCGGCAGTCATCCAGGGGCAACAGCGCCAGCTGGCGTTGCTGGGCCTCCTGCAGCAGGGCATGGGCCAGGGGATGGCGGCTCTGGGCCTCGAGGCTGGCGGCGATCTGGATGAGCCGATCGGCACCGGCAGCGCCCGCTTCCAGGGCGGTCACCAGCGGACGCCCCAGGGTGAGGGTGCCGGTTTTATCGAACAGCAGGGTGTCCAAGCGGGAGGCGGTTTCGATCGCATCACCGCCGCGGAACAGCACACCGGCCTGGGCGGCACGGCCCGTGCCCACGGTGATGGCCGTTGGGGTGGCCAAGCCCAGGGCGCAGGGACAGGCCACCACCAGCACGGCAATGCTGAGCTGCAGGGCCAGGGCCAGGGGCGTTTCTGCGCCCATGCCCAGGCTCTGATGGCCGCCGTGCAGATGGGCCGACGGGGCAGCCGCCAACACCTGGGGCCACAGCAGCGTTCCCCAGCGCCACCAGAACAGGAAGGTGGCCGCAGCCAGGGCCAGTACCGCCAGGGTGAAGCGCCCGGCCACCCGATCGGCCAGGCCCTGGATCGGGGCCTTGCGGGCCTGGGCCTGCTCCACCAGGTGAATGATGCGGGCCACGGCGCTCTCGGCACCTGGGCGCAACACTTCCACGGTGAGGGCCCCATCGAGATTGAGGCTGCCCGCCGCCAGCTCCGTGCCGGCCTGCGCCTGCAGCGGCAGCGATTCGCCCGTGAGGCTCGAGACATCCACGCCGGAGAGGCCCTGCAGCACAAGGCCATCCACCGGCACCCGGTCGCCGGGCAACAGCCGCACCCGATCCCCCGGCCGCAGGGCACCCACCCGCACGGGACGGGCGGCCATCTCCGGATCCGCCGGATCGCCCAACAGCAGCAGCGCGGTATCGGGTTGCAGTTGTGCCAACTCCTCCAGGGCGCGGCCGGTACGACAGCGGGCCCGCTCCTCCAGGAACCGCCCCAGCAACACGAAGCCCAGCAACATCACCGGCTCATTGAAGAAGCACTGCCAGCCCACCGCGGGCCAGATGAAGGCCACCAGGCTGGCCAGATAGGCGCTGCCCATGCCCAGACCCACCAGGGTGTCCATGCCCGGCACACCCGCCAGGGCCGAACGGGCCCCACTCACCAGGATCGAACGACCAGGGCCGGCCAGGGCCAGGGTGGCCACCAAGGCATGCAGGCGGATGTCTGCCAAGGGCGGGAACGGCAACGGACCTGCCTCAGCCAGGTGCCCCAACACCGACACCAGCAACAGGCCCAGGGCCACCACCAGCTGGCGCCAGTTCTGCCACCAACTGCGCCGCTGCTGCCGCTCCGCCGCGCTGAGGGGCAGGCTCTCCTGGTCGCGGCGGCGGGCTGCAAAGCCGAGGCCCGCCAGGGCCGTGATCAGGGGCGTTGCTGGATCGACGGCAGGCCCTCCCAGCAACTCAGGATCGAGGCCGATCCAGGCCGTGCGGGTGAGCAGGTTCACGCTGGCCTGGCGGACGCCGGGCTGGGCCAGCAGCCGCTCCTCCACGGCCCGGACACAGCCACCGCATTTCATACCCTCCACCTCCAACAGCAGCGGAGCCACGGGACTGGGCGCCGAAGGAGCCAAAGGGCAGGCCAGCAAGGACTTTCAGGCTAGGGAGTGCAAACGACAGCGCCAGCCCGCGGTTCGCGCAGGTGAGGATGGGACCACGCAGCTCCGAATCCCGCCGTGCCCCGCTCCCAGCGCAACGACAACTTCATCGACAAGAGCTTCACGGTGATGGCGGACCTGATCCTCAAGGTGCTCCCCACCAACCAGCGGGCCAAGGAGGCCTTCGCCTACTACCGCGACGGGATGAGCGCCCAGGCCGACGGCGAGTACGCCGAAGCTCTGGACAACTACAAGGAGGCCCTCACCCTCGAGGACGACCCCAATGACCGGGCCTTCATCCTCTACAACATGGCCCTGGTGTACGCCAGCAACGGCGAGCACGAAAAAGCCCTCGAGCAGTACGGCCAGGCCCTGGATCTGAACAGCAAGATGCCCCAGGCCCTCAACAACATGGCGGTGATTCACCACCACCTGGGCTGCATCGCCGAGGAACAGGGCGATGCCGATGAATCCGATCGCCGCTTCGATCTGGCCGCCGACTTCTGGGGCAAGGCCATTCGCCTGGCGCCGAACAACTACATCGAGGCCCAGAACTGGCTCAAGACCAGCGGTCGCGGCAGCGTGGATGTGTATTTCTGATCCCCGGCGCCAGGGCCTCTAGGCCCGATCGTCGGCCGGGTTCACCCCCAGGGCCGCCACCAGAGCTTCGGCCACGCTGCCGGCCTCCAACAACTGGAGCTCGAGGCCAGCAGCCAGGCGCCCCAGGCCGCTGCCCTTGGGCACCACCGCCCGGCGGAAACCCAGCCGGGCCGATTCCTGTAGGCGCAATTCCAGTTGCCCCACGGGCCGCAGCTGCCCCCCCAACCCCAGCTCACCGATCAACACCGTGCCCGGGGGCAGGGTGAGATCCCGGTAACTGGCCACCACCGCCGCGGCCACGCCCAGATCCGCCGCCGGCTCCTCCACCTCCAAGCCACCCGCCACCGCGAGGTAGCAGTCGAAGCGGGAGAGGGGCAAGCCCAGATGCTTCTCCAGCACAGCCAGGATCTGGTGCAGGCGATTGGTGCCGATGCCCGTGGCGGTGCGGCGAGGGCTGGCGTAGCTGGTGGTGCTCACCAGGGCCTGCAGTTCCACCACCAGCGGCCGGGTGCCCTCACAGGCCACGATCGTGGCGGTGCCGGCACTGGGTTCATCGCTGCCGAGGAACAGCTCGCTGGGATTGATCACCTCTGCCAGTCCCTGGCCGCGCATCTCAAACACCCCCAGCTCGTGGGTGGCGCCAAAGCGGTTCTTCACCGCCCGCAGCAGCCGGTGGGTCGCAAAGCGATCCCCCTCAAAAGTGAGCACCGCATCCACCAGGTGCTCCAGCACCTTGGGGCCGGCCAGCATGCCCTCCTTGGTCACGTGGCCCACCAGCAGCAGGGCCGTGTCCTGGCGCTTGGCGATGCGGGCCAGGGCCGCCGCACAGTCGCGCACCTGGGCCACGGAACCGGGCGCACTGCTGAGCTCGCCGTCGTGGAGTGCCTGGATGCTGTCGATGATCGCCACGGCAGGCCGCAACGCCTCCAACTCCTGCAGCACCAACTCGAGATCGGTTTCCGCCAGCAACTGCAACGCAGCCGCGGGCCCATCGGCCTGGGCCCCGCCGGACTCCCGCGGATCCGCCAGGCGCCGCCAGCGCAGCTTCACCTGTTGGGCCGATTCCTCCGCACTCACGTAGAGCACGGAGTGGCGTGCCGCCATGGCCTGGGCGCTCTGTAGCAACAGTGTGGATTTACCAATCCCGGGATCGCCCCCCAGCAACACCAGCGAGCCGGGCACCAGGCCACCGCCCAGCACCCGATCGAGCTCGCCGTAGCCGCTGCTCAGGCGCTGCAGCGGGCGATCCCCCACCGCATGGATGGGCTCGGAACGGCGGGCCTGGGCAGGGATTGCCGCCTCGGCGGCGGTGGCCACGGGGCGCCGGCGACGGGTATCGGTGGCCGCCGCCACCTGCTCCACCAGGCTGTTCCAACTGCCGCAACTCGAGCAGCGTCCGAAAAACTGGCGGGTCTGCGCACCGCAGCTCTGGCAGACGTAAGTGGTGGTGGCGCGCGCCAAGACGGTGTATGAAGAAAGGTGGCTTCAGGTGAACCCAGGGGCCCGCCGACCTTTTCAGTAGGTCGAACTACTTAACCCGCCTGGTCAGAGTGGCGCAATGACGGCCTCAGCCCCCGCCAAGGAAACGATCCTGGTCGTCGATGACGAAGCCAGCATCCGGCGCATCCTCGAGACGCGCCTGTCGATGATCGGTTACCAGGTTGTCACGGCTTGCGATGGCCTTGAGGCGCTTGAGGCCTTCCGTCGCACCAGCCCCGATCTGGTGGTGCTCGACGTGATGATGCCCAAGCTCGACGGCTACGGCGTGTGCCAGGAGCTGCGCAAGGAATCGGACGTGCCGATCGTGATGCTCACCGCCCTGGGCGACGTGGCGGACCGCATCACGGGCCTGGAACTGGGCGCCGACGACTACGTGGTGAAGCCCTTCAGTCCGAAGGAGCTGGAGGCCCGCATCCGCTGCGTGCTGCGCCGCGTGGACAAGGACCAGGCGGCGGGAATCCCGAACTCCGGGGTGATCCAGGTAGGTGAGCTGCGGATCGACACCAACAAGCGCCAGGTGTACCGCGGTGAGGAGCGCATCCGCCTGACAGGCATGGAATTCAGCCTGCTGGAACTGCTGGTGGGACGCAGCGGTGAGCCCTTCAGCCGCGGCGAAATCCTCAAGGACGTGTGGGGATACACCCCCGAACGGCACGTGGACACCCGCGTGGTGGACGTCCACATCTCCCGGCTGCGCTCCAAACTGGAAGATGACCCCGCCAATCCCGAGCTGATCCTCACGGCTCGTGGCACGGGTTACCTGTTCCAGCGCATCGTTGAAGCCGTTGCCCCCGAAGCCAACTGACGCCCCAGGTCCTGGCCCGAACGCCCGTCGTTCGCGGCCCAAGGCCATTCGCCGTCTGGTGATCTGGTATCGCCGCAATGCGGCGGTGACCAGCCTGGTGGGCACCGCCGTGGGCACCGCTTCCGCCGCCGGCCAGGTGGCTGGAGCCGCCGGCAATGCCGCCGGGGCTGCGGCCAACGCGGCCGGCGCTGCCGCCAACGCCGCGGGGGCCGCCGCCAACACCCTGCTGCAACCGCTGGTGTTCGATCCGCTGCGCCGTTTGCAGCAGGGAGCCGGTGGCAGCGGCGAGCTCGCGATCAACGACGCCGATCGCCTCTGGGTGGCGGTCGATGGCATGGGCGGCGACTACGCCCCTGGCCCGATCCTCGAGGGGTGCCTGCGGGCCGTGCGGCTGCTGCCCCTGCGCATCAAGTTCGTGGCCGAAACGGCCGTGGTGGACAGCGCCGTGGCCAGCCTCGGGTTGGCGGATGAGCTGAGTTCCGCCCAGCGGGACGGGTTGATCCAGATCGTGCCCAGTGGCCCCTCCGTGGGCATGGATGAAGAGGCCACGGTGGTGCGCAAGAAGCGCGACGCCAGTATCAACGTGGCCATGGACCTGGTGAAACAGGGCGAAGCCACCGCCGTGTATTCAGCCGGCAACTCCGGCGCCGTGATGGCCTCGGCGATCTTCCGGCTAGGGCGCCTCAAGGGCATCGATCGCCCCGCCATCGGCGCCCTGTTCCCCACCAAAGACCCCACCCAGCAGGTGCTGGTGCTGGATGTGGGCGCCAACATGGACTGCAAACCCGGCTATCTGCACCAGTGGGCGCTGCTGGGCAACATCTACAGCCGCGATGTGCTGCAGGTGGCCCAGCCCCGGATCGGCCTGCTCAATATCGGCGAGGAGGAGTGCAAGGGCAACGAGCTGGCCCTCAAGACCTACCCCCTGCTCCAGGCGGAGAGCCGCTTCCACTTCGCCGGCAACTGCGAGGGGCGTGACGTGCTCTCGGGCGCCTTCGACGTGGTGGTGTGCGACGGCTTCACCGGCAACGTGCTGCTGAAATTCCTGGAGAGCGTGGGCAGCGTGCTACTCGATGTGCTCAAGGCGGAACTGCCCCGTGGCCGGCGCGGCAAGGTGGGTTCCGCCTTCCTGATGAGCAACCTGCGGCGCATCAAGAAACGCCTCGATCACGCGGAGCATGGCGGGGCGCTGCTCCTGGGGGTGGATGGCATCTGCGTGATCGGCCATGGCAGCAGCAAAGCCCTCTCGGTGGTGAGCGCCCTGCGCCTGGCCCACTCCGCCGCCAGCCATGGCGTGATGGAGGATCTCCACCGCCTCAGCGAGACCCCAGGCGTGGCCGTGGCCTGTGGTTGACTGAGCCCACCTGTGGGCTGAACCGGTGTTGCTGGGCCAGATGGGCACATACGGGATGGCCCTCGTGGGCAGCGGCAGCGCCGTACCCGCCATCAGCATCAGCAACCAGCAACTGAGCGAGCGGGTCGACACCAGCGATGAGTGGATCCGCACCCGAACGGGTATCGGCGCCCGGCGGGTGTGCTCGCCCGAGGAGCCCCTCACGCTGCTGGCCACTCGCGCTGCATCGGCGGCCTTGGCCCATGCGGGCTGGAATCCGCAGGATGTGGACCTGATCCTGTTGGCCACCTCCAGCCCGGACGACCTGTTCGGCACCGCTCCCCGGGTGCAGGGCGCCCTGGGGGCCAGCAATGCTGTGGCCTTTGATCTCACAGCCGCCTGCAGCGGCTTTCTGTTCGCGCTGATCACCGCCAGCCAATACCTGCGCAGCGGCGCCATGCGCCGGGCCCTGGTGATCGGCGCCGACCAGCTCAGCCGCTGGGTGGACTGGGACGACCGCACCACCTGTGTGCTGTTCGGCGATGGAGCCGCCGCCGTGGCGGTGGAGGCCTGTCCCGAAGCCGATAACGGCCTGCTGGGCTTCCGCATGCGCTCCGATGGCAGCCGCAACAGCTGCCTCACCCTGGCCCAGACCGACAGCCGTCAGGCCCTGCTGGGCCATGTGACGGCCCAGGTGGGAGGCTTTGCGCCCCTGCGCATGAACGGCCAGGAGGTGTACAAGTTCGCCGTGCGGGAAGTACCCGCCGTGCTCAAGGAGTTGCTGGAGGCCACCGGCACCAGCGCGGAGAGCCTGCAATGGCTGCTCTTGCATCAGGCCAACCAGCGCATCCTCGATGCCGTGGCCGATCGCTTCCAGATCCCCCATGAACGGGTGCTGAGCAACCTGGCCAGCTATGGCAACACCTCCGCCGCCACCATTCCGCTGATGCTCGACGAGGCGGTGAAAGATGGGCGGGTGCAGCCCGGCCACCTGATCGCCAGCAGTGGCTTTGGCGCAGGCCTCAGCTGGGGTGGCGCCCTGTTGCGCTGGGCGGGCCCGCAGGGCTGAACCAGTCCCACGGCCTAATCTCCCCCCCAACGTGCAACGCAAGTGGCCATGGGCATTGCCTGGGTGTTTCCTGGACAGGGATCGCAGAAGGTCGGCATGGCCGCCGGCGTGCTGGAGCTGCCCGGCGCCCGCGAGCGCTTCGCCACCGCCTCGGAGCTGCTCGGCCGCGACCTCCTGGCCGTCTGCGCGGGCGAAGCCGACGGTGCGCTCAGCGACCTCAACGACACCCGCAACACCCAGCCGGCCCTGTTCGTGATCGAGAGCCTGCTGGTGGATGGTCTCAAGGCCCAGGGCCGCACAGCGGATGTGGTGGCCGGCCACAGCCTCGGGGAGCTGGTGGCCCTCTATGCCGCCGGCGTGTTTGACGTGACCACCGGACTGGCCCTGATGAAGACCCGCAGCGAGCTGATGGCCGCCGCGGGCGGTGGGGCCATGACGGCGGTGATGGGCTTCGATCGCGGCGAGCTGGAGGCCCTGGTGGCCGCCAACGACGCCGTGGTGATCGCCAACGACAACAGCAGCGCCCAGGTGGTGCTCTCCGGCAGCCCCGAGGCGGTGGCCGCGGTGAGCGGCGCGCTCACCTGCAAGCGCGCCATCCCCCTGGCGGTGAGCGGAGCCTTTCACTCCCCCTTCATGGCCGAAGCCGCCGCGGCCTTCAGCACCACCCTGGAGGGGGTGTCCTTCAACAACGCCAGCATCCCGGTGCTGAGCAACACCGACCCCACCCCTGAAACCAGCGGCGAGGCCCTCAAGGCGCGCCTGCGCCACCAGATGACCACAGGCGTGCGCTGGCGCGAAACAATGGAGCGCTTCAGCGCCGATGGCCTGGCCACCGCCGTGGAGATCGGCCCAGGCAACGTGCTCAGCGGCCTGATCAAGCGCAGCTGCGAGGGTGTGAGCACCGCCCAGATTGCCGGCGCCGCCGACCTGGGCCTGTGAGGCGACTTCTGCGCGGCCGCCGACAAGCCGACCCACCAGCGCTGATCCGCACCCCCCGTCCGAGCCTCACCTACCGGATCGTGAGCTACCTGCTGGTGTTCCCGATCTACCGCCTGCTGTTCCGCGGCCGCACCGCCGGCAATGCCAACGTGCCCATGGAGGGGGCCCTGGTGGTGGTGGCAAACCACGGCTCGCACCTGGATCCACCGCTGCTGGGCCACGCCCTGGGCCGTCCGGTGGCCTTCATGGCCAAGGCGGAGCTGTTCAAGGTGCCGCTGCTGGGGCCGATCATCCGCGCCTGCGGCGCCTACCCGGTAGCCCGCGGTGCCAGCGACCGAGAAGCCATTCGCACCGCCACCGACCGCCTGGAGCAGGGCTGGGCCACCGGCGTGTTCATCGATGGCACCCGCCAGGCCGATGGCCGGGTGAACGATCCCCAGGCCGGTGCCGCCCTGCTGGCGGCCCGGGCCGGCGTGCCGCTGCTGCCGGTGGCCATCATCAACAGCCACAGAGCCCTGGGCACAGGATCCAGGCAGGCCCGGCTGGTACCCGTGCACATCCGCATCGGCACGCCGATCCCACCACCGGCCTCCCGCAAACGGGCGGATCTGGATGCCGCCACCGCCGCCTGCCAGGCCCAGATCAATGCCCTGTTGGATCAGGGCCTGATCAGCGGTCCTGCACTCCCTCCAGCAGCGGCCCGAAGTGCTCTGCCGCCCAGCGCTTGAGGTCACGGCCCGTGCACACCCACAGGGCGGCACGGGCTCCATCACCCCACACCTTGCGCTCCCCTTCCGGCATGCAGCGGTTGCCGCAGGGCACCTCCACCGGCGTGAGGGCAATGCCCCGGCTGCCCGCCACGATGCGGCCCACCAGCAGGGCCCGTGCCATGTGATCGCGGCTGGTCACCAGAAGCACATGGCGCACCTTGGCGCGCTTGAGCTCATCCACCACAGAGGTGAAATTGCTGAGGGTGTCAGTGGCGCGGTAATCGAGCTGGACGCGGCCCGCATCCAGCCCCTGGCGCCCGAACTGCCAGGTGGCGTATTCGGGGTTGCTACCGCCGCTCACCAGCACCGGCAGACCATCGCGCTTGGCCAGTTCACCGGCCACCCGCTCCCGCTCCACATCCCCGCCCAGCACCAAGATCAGCTGCGGTGCCGGCGCGGGGGGCAGCCACAGCCCCCGGGACAGCCACAGCAGGGGCACGGCCGCCAGCAGCACCCACCAGCGCAGCCCCCCGGAGCGACGGGGTCGCGGCCGGCGACGGCGACGCTGGCGACGATCGGTCGTCACAGCCCATCCACAGGGCTGGTGGGATACAGGGGCAGCACCGGTTGCCAGGGCCCCGGCAGCTGGGCAGCGGCCGCCCGCTGGCCGAGCTGCAGCAACTGCAGAGCATCCGCCTCCGGATCCACCACCGCTGGCTGCCGAGGTTCGGCGGGCAGGCCGTCGCCGACCCGGAACAGCCGCGGTGGCTCCAGCTCCGCGAGTTCCCCCAGCCCCCCGGGGGCGGCGGGGCCGTAGCAGCCCGCCACCACCCCACGCCGCGGCAACTCCTGGGTGAGCCAGAAGCGGGGGACCTCTGCCATCACCTGGCCCGGAGCCGCCAGGCGATGGGCCATCAGCAGAAAACTGCTGTAGCCATGTAGGGGGATGGCCAATTGCTGGGCCAGGGTGCGGGCAAACACCACGGTGAGCCGGGTACCGGTGAACCCTCCCGGACCGGTGGCCACCACCAGGCGGCCGATCCGGCGCCACTGGTCCGCCGGCAGCAGCTCCTCCACACAGGCGAGCAGCTCGTTGGAGAGCCGGCGCCCGAGGGGAAAACTGGCCACCTGGGCCGGGTGGTCGTCCGTCAGGGCCTGAACGGCGAGAGCGAAGGTTTCACTGGAGCTGTGCAGCGCCAGCAGCAACGACGGGCCGCTCATGTGGGCACCGTCCGGCCAGGCCGCAGGCTCTGCCAGCGGCCCGGTTCTGCCTCGAAGCTGGCGCAGGCGCGCACATCCCACTCCACCCCCACCTGGTGCTGGGGCAGCGCCATCACCTGCACGTGAATTCTGGGGGCGTCCGGCACGAAGGAGGGCTGCGGCGTCAGGTGGGGCACGCCATGCTGCCGTTCCACCGCGTGGTAGGCCTGGCACTGGTCGACCCAGCGGCAGTCCACGCAGATGCACATGCCCGGAGCCGGTGCGGATGGCGCCATTGTGACCCCTGCCGGTGCCGGAGGCGATGCCACGGCCGATGCGGCCCTGGCCTGGCAGCGCCTGGCGGCCGAGGGATGGCCCATTCCCCGGGAGGCCTTCCCCGCTGGCACTGCCCTGGTGGGAGGCGCCGTGCGCGATGCCCTGCTGGATCGGCTGGGCAGCAAGCCCGACCTCGACCTGGTGGTGCCCACGGATGCCCTCGCCCTCTGCCGGCAGCTGAGCCGCCGCCATGGCGGCAGCACCGTGGTGCTGGATGCCGAGCGGTCCATCGCGCGCCTGGCGATCCGGGGCTGGAGTGTGGACCTGGCCCGCCAGGAGGGCCCAAGCCTGGAGGCGGATCTACGCCGGCGGGACTACACCGTGAACGCCCTGGCACTCCCCCTCGAGCCCAACACCGCACTGCTGGACCCCACGGGAGGCCTGGGCCACCTGCAGGCGCGTGCGTTGGTGGCGGTGAGCGAGGCGAATTTGCTCGACGACCCCCTGCGGCTGTTGCGGGGGCTACGGCTGGCCAGCGAACTGGGATTTGGGCTGGAAGCCACCACCTGGGAGTGGATCCAAGAGCACCATGGCCGGATCGCCACGGTGGCGGGGGAGCGGGTGCTGGCGGAACTGGAGAAACTGGCCAGCGCTCCGCAGGGCCAGCGCGGGCTGCAGCAGACCTTCCAGTGCGGCCTGCTGCAGCCCTGGGCGCCCCCTGGCACCAGCCAGGCAAGCCCAAACGCGCTGCAGGCCCTCAGCCCCGCCACGGCCCTGGCCGCAGGCCTCAGCGCCGAGGAAAGCCTGGAGGCCTTGCCCCTGGCCCGACTGGCAGCCGTGCTGGACGCCAGGGGGCTGCAGGCCCTGCGCAGCAGCCGCAAGTGGCAGCAGCGGGTGGAGCGCCTGCGCCAGTGGCAACAGCGGCTGGGCAGCAAGGCTCCTGCGGCCGCCGCCGCCGCCCTGCCGGAGGCCGATCGGCTGCAACTGCACCGGCAGCTGGAGGCCGATCTGCCCGCCCTGC
>CANHMF010000057.1 GCA_947461705.1 Synechococcaceae cyanobacterium | reverse complement strand
GTGTACCAGGAGGTCACGAAGGTGGTGCCGGTCAGCCAGCCACCCAGCGCCAGATAGGCGGTGGGGAACAGGAGCAGACCCGACCACCCAACAAAAACGAAGCGGTCGCGCTTGAGCCAGTCATCGAGGACGTCGAACCATCCCCGCTGCGGCGCGCGCCCTACAGCGATCGTCATGGGTGGGAAATGAGCGGTGCGGGAAACCCGCGAGCTGTGGGTTACCGGGCGATGGTAACAACGTTCACCCGCACTGCGAGGCGGGTTTCGGCGGGCTGACACGGCCCGTCACCATTGCGTTTTGGGTATTTGTGCTCAGGCCTCTCGCCAGGGCGCTGGCGGCCGCGCGAAGATGGCGGGCCCAACGGTTAACCGCCTTCCATGGCATCGGCATCCCCCGCCAAGGCGGCCAAGAGTTCCCCCGGTTCGGGCGCCAGCGCCCTGGTGCTGGAGCAGCCGGTGCTGGGCTCCCGCCGGCTCTCCAATGTGCTGGTGGCTGCGGTGGTGAGCACCGGCGGCCTCGGCTTCCTGCTCACCAGCGCCTCCAGCTATCTGGGCCGTGATCTGCTGCCGATCGGTCACCCCGCGGCCCTGTTGTGGGTGCCCCAGGGGCTGGTGATGGGCCTCTACGGCCTGGCCGCCATGGCCCTGTCCGCTTATTTGTGGACCGTGATTGCCCTGGACGTGGGTGCCGGTGCCAACCGCTTTGACAAGCAGGCCGGTCAGCTCACGGTGACCCGCCGTGGCTTCCGCCAGCTGATCAGCGTGGAAACCTCCCTCAAGGACATCCAGGCCGTGAAGGTGGATGTGCGCGATGGCCTCAATCCCCGTCGCCGCCTGGCCCTGCGGGTGCAGGGTCGTCGCGACCTGCCCCTCACCCGGGTGGGTGAGCCGATGCCCCTGGCCGAGCTCGAGCAGGGCGGCGCCGAGCTGGCTCGCTTCCTGGGAGTGCCCCTGGAGGGCGTGTGATGGCGTTGGTCCGTCGGTTCCGGCCCCTGCTGCTGGCCTTGGCTCTGTTGCTCAGTCCGATTGGTCCGGTGGCCTGTGCCGCCCAGGGCCCCAGCGCTGACCTGGGCTGTGGCACCACTGGCGTGCCCTGCCTGAAGGGCCAGGCTGTGGTGGAGCTCACCACCAGCAAGGGCGTGGTGCAGCTCAGTCTTGATGGGGATGCCGCCCCCCTCACGGCCGGCAATTTCGTGGATCTGGTGCGCCGCGGCGCCTACAACGGCACCGTGTTCCACCGGGTGGTGCGGGATCCCATTCCCTTTGTGGTGCAGGGCGGCGACCCCCAGGGCGCCGATCCCAAGGTGCCTGTGGACCAGCTCGGCACCGGCAGCTTCATCGACCCGGCCAGCGGCCAGCCCCGCTTGATTCCGCTGGAGCTGTTTCTCCAGGGTGAGGCCAAGCCGCGCTACGGCGACATCGCCGTTGGCCCTGGCCAACAGAGCAAGTTGAAGTTGCAGCACCAGCGCGGTGCCCTGGCCATGGCCCGCTCGGCAGACCCCAATTCCGCCAGTGCCCAGTTCTATATCGCCCTCAAGGCCCTGCCAGAACTGGACGGCCGCTACGCGGTATTCGGCCGCGTGACCCAGGGGATGGAGGTGGTGGACGAGATCAGCCAGGGCGACCGGCTGGTGAAGGCCACCCTCGTGGAGGGCGGCACCCTGGTGAAGGACTGACTCAGGCCGGCACGCGCTTGTCGAGGCTGGTGACCTTCAGATAGGCGGTGTTCACCCCTGAGGCCCGCTCCAGGGAGATGCGCCCGGTGCGGGCGATTTCGAGAATGCCGTAGCTCTCGAGCACCTGCTCGAGGGCCACGAGCTTGCCCGGGTCGCCCACCACTTCGATGGTCAGGGCCTGGTCGGCCACGTCCACCACCTTGGCGCGGAACACCTGCACCAGATCCAGGATTGCCGCCCGGTTTTCCGGCGGTGCCGACACCTTCAGCAGCATCAGTTCCCGCTCCACAGCAGGAATCTTGGTGAGGTCGATCACGCCCAGCACGTTCACCAGCTTGTTGAGCTGTTTGCTCATCTGCTGGAGGGTGCGATCGTCGCCCTCCACCACCATGGTGAGGCGCGATACCCCGCGCTTCTCCGCCGGCCCCACCGCCAGGCTCTCAATGTTGAAACCGCGGCGGGCGAACAGGCCGGAGATGCGGCTGAGGGCTCCCGATTCGTCTTCCACCAGCACCGAGAGGGTGTGTTTCATTCCCAGGGCTGCTGTGGCCAAACTGTCCACCCAAATTACGTGCCGGCTTGCCCGGATTGGGCCGGCCGGCGTTGGTGCAGCCAGGCCAGCAGGCGTCGGTTGAACTGCTCGGGTTGCTCGTCGTGCAGGCAGTGCCCCAACCCGGCCAGCACCTCCAGCTCCAGATCCGGCTTGTGGGCAGGCAGGCGATGACGCACCTGGGGCGGCACCAGGCGATCCTCACTGCCCCACAGCACCAGCAGGGGTTGCTGCATGCGTTCCAGTAACGGTGCAGCAGTGGCGGCCCGGGGGCGCAGGGCCATGGCGATGCTCATGGCCCGCAGGGCGTGGGCGGCCCGGGGGCGCAGGGCGGGGCGGGCCACCAGCCGCCGCAATTCACGGTCCACCGCATCTGGCGTGGTGTAGGCGCTGCGCAGCCCCAGATCCAGCAGGGGGGTGCGGGCAATCAGGGGCACCAGCAGTTCCAGCGGCAGCAGCCGGCAGAGCACCACCACCCCATGGCGCTTGAGGGTGCGGCGCCAGCGGCCCCGGCGCCGGGCCACGGGCATCAGCAGGCTGGGATCCGGCAGGGGCGCCGCCACCACCCCCAGCACCCAGCGGGGAAAGAACACTGCGCAGGTGAGGGCCACCAGGCTGCCGAGGGAGTTGCCCACGAGCACCGCCGGGGCCTGCACCACCTCCTCCAGAAAACCCTGCAACTGGCGGGCCCAGAGCCGGTTATCCAGATGCCGGTGGCGGTGGTGGCCCGGCTGGCTGGAGTCGCCGAAGCCCAGCAGGTCGATGGCATACACGCACCAGCCGGCGGCGGCCAGCTCGGCGGCGTTGTGGCGCCAGTGGCCGCTGGCGGCCCCGAAGCCATGGATCAGCACCAGGGGTGGATGGGCGCGGTTGCCCAGCACACGCCAGTGGCAGACATGGCCCCGCCAGGCCCAGGCCCCGTGTTCACCCCAGTGGCTGCCGCGCAGGGCAGGCTGGGTGGGGTTGATGGCCATCGCGGAGGACAAGACGGCACAGGCTGGGTCCGTTCACTATTGCGAAGCCTCCGCAGACCTGGAGCTGGGCGAGGGCTTCTTCCGGCCGGAATCCCGCCCTTCGCGGGATCTGGGGGTGGCCCTGGCACGGGGGCTGGCGGCCCAGGCGCCCCTGCGGGTGCTGGATCTGATGGCGGGTTGCGGCATCCGCAGCCAGCGCTATGCCCGGGAGGCCGGCGCCGCGGCGGTGTGGGCCAACGACGCGGACCCGGATCGCCTGCCCCTGCTGCAGCGCAACCTGGCGGGGGTGGCAGGCCTACGCACCACGGCGCTCACGGCCCAGAAACTCCTGGCCCAGTGCCTGATCCGCGAGGAGCGCTTCGACCTGCTCGATCTCGATGCCTTCGGCTGCCCCACCACCCTGGTGCCCCTGGCCTTGGAGGCCCTGCGCTTTGGTGGGGTGCTCTATCTGGCCAGCACGGACGGCCGCTCCCCCACCGGCCACGACCGCAGCGGCGCGATCCGCTCCCTCGGCGCGGCCGCCCGGGCCCATCCCGCCAGCTGGGAGCTGGCCCTGCGGCTGCAGATCGCCGTGGTGGCCCGTGCCGCCTGGGCGCTGGGGCGCGGCATCCGCCCCCTGTTCAGCTTCAGCGAGGGCCGCACCTTCCGCACGGCCATCGAACTCCTGCGCAAGCCCGCGGCCCAGGAGGAACGCCAGCTGGGCCTACTGGCCTACTGCCATGGCTGCGGCGACCAGCACACCCAGAGCCTCCTGCAACTGCGCCAGTGGCCGCCCTGTTGCTGCACCCCCGACCAGAGGCCGGCGCTCACGATCTCCGGCCCCCTCTGGCTGGGGCCGTTGCAGCATCCCCCAACCCTGGAGGCGATGGCAGCCGCCGCTGATTCCAGCCTGGCCAAGGCTTCCAGGCGTTTGCTGGAGACGCTGCTGCGCGATCCGGGCCTGCCGGCCCGTTGCTGGCCCACGGCTGAGCTGGCGCGCCGGTTGGGCGGGGGGCCAC
This sequence comes from Synechococcaceae cyanobacterium, assembly GCA_947461705.1. Lineage (GTDB taxonomy): Bacteria > Cyanobacteriota > Cyanobacteriia > PCC-6307 > Cyanobiaceae > Vulcanococcus. Next base: position 9,099 of record CANHMF010000057.1, on the reverse strand, counting down.
CGGCCTGTGGGCGGCTGGTGGAGCAGTTGCGGGCGGAGGGATTGGCGGCGTCGGTCTCGGGCGTGATGGCGGGCCAGTTCCGCAGTGATGCCCCCTGGCCGCGGATCCTGGAGGTGGCAGCCCGTGTCAGCTCAGGGCCTGAGGCCTCGGCGGCCGCCAGCGGCGCGCTAAATAGGTAAGCCGTTACGGCACATGGGCATGGCCTCGGAAATCTTCGGTATCGCAGCCATCTTCTGGATCCTGATTCCCGTGGGCCTGGTGGGCGGCATGGTGCTGCTGAAGCTCGAGGGCGATAGCTGAGCGCTGCCGCTCAAGGCCCTGCCGTTCCCGCATTGGCAGCGGGCTCACCTCTAGGCTCTGACCTCGCTGAAGGGGTCAGATGCAGGTGCTGGTGATCGGTGCGACAGGAACCCTTGGCCGGCAGATCGCCAAGCGGGCCCTGGATGCCGGTCATCAGGTGCGCTGCATGGTGCGCTCGCCCCGTAAGGCCGCTTTCCTGCAGGAGTGGGGTTGCGAACTCACCCGCGGGGATCTGCTCGAGCCCGACAGCCTGGACTACGCCCTCGAGGGCCAGGACGCCGTGATTGATGCGGCCACCACCCGGGCCACCGAGGGCGGCAGCGTCTACGGGACCGACTGGACCGGCAAGCTCAATCTGCTGAACGCCTGCGAGCGCGCCGGGGTGAAGCGGTTCGTGTTCGTGTCGTTGCTCGATGCCGAGAAGCATCGGGATGTGCCCTTGATGGACATCAAGTACTGCACCGAGCAGCTCTTGATCCAGTCGGACTTGGACTACACGATCCTGCGCTGCGTGGCCTTCATGCAGGGGGTGATCAGCCAGTTCGCCATTCCCGTGCTGGAAAGCCAGACGGTGTGGGTGAGCGGCACCCCCACGCCGATCGCTTACATGAACACCCAGGACGTGGCCCGTTTCGCGGTGGCGGCCCTCGATCACCCCGACACGATCCGCAAGGCCCTGCCGGTGGTGGGCCCGAAGGCCTGGAACACCGGGGAAATCACCCAGCTCTGTGAGAAGTACAGCGGCAAGACGGCCCGGGTGTTCCGGGTGCGGCCCTTCCTGATCCGGCTGATGCGGGGTGTGGCCTCCTTCTTTGAGCCCGGCGTGAACGTGGCTGAGCGCCTCGCCTTCGACAAGGTGACCGGTGGCGGCGCCACTCTCTCGGCCCCCATGGAGGAGAGCTATGCGGCCTTCGGCCTCGATCCTGCCGAAACCACCCGCCTGGAGGACTATCTGCAGGAGTACTACGACACGATCCTGCGCCGACTGCGGGAGATGGAATCGGATCTCGACAAGGAAGCCAAGAAGAAGCTGCCCTTCTGAGACGCTAGTGCGTCTGTACTGTTGAATCATTCCCGCTGCTGCGCCCCTGTCATGTCTGTTGCCCAGGTGAAGAATCTCCAGCGCCGTCTGGGCAACCTGGAGCAGGAGGCCATGGAGGAGATCAACCGGGCCTGCGGCCATGAGCTCTGGCAGAGCCTTGGTTTTGACGCCCTGGACAGCCTCGAGGACCCCGACCGCCGTGCCCGCGCCAACTACTACTACGGCCAGCTGCAGGCCGTGCGCGAACTCAAGGACGTTCTGGGCTGAGGGTTTAGCCGTCGCAGCTCCCTCGGCCAAGCCGCCCTATCCACCGGCGCCGGCGCGTCCGGATTTCCCGCCGCCGGCCCGGCCGCCCCGGCCTGGGGAGCGGGGCCCCGGCGCCTGAGGGCGCAGCAGGTTGATCAGCCGCTGGGCTTCCGCTGGGTTCACGCTGCGCCATTGCCCAGGGTTCAAGCCTTCGAGGCTGAGCGGTGGTTGGCCGTCCATCAGGTCCATGGCCACCCGTAACAGCCGCAGGGTGGGAAAGCCCACGGCTGCGGTCATCCGCCGCACCTGGCGGTTGCGGCCTTCGCGCAGCTCCAGCTCCAGCCAGCTGGTGGGCACGTTGAGGCGGTGGCGAATGGGGGGATCCCGTTCCGCCAGTTGGGCGGCCTGCACCTCATCTGGGCTGAGCTGGCGCACTCTCGCGGGCAGCGTGGCTTTGCCCTGGATCAGCACGCCGCTCTGCAGTTGCTCGAGGGCTGCGGCTGTGGGCAGACCCTCCACTTGGACCCAATAGCGGCGCCAGTGGCCCCAGGCGGGATCGGTGAGGCGTTGCTGCAGCCGGCCCTGATCGGTGAGCAGCAGCAAGCCTTCGCTGTCGGCATCCAGCCGGCCGGCGGCATAGACCCCAGGCGTGGTGATGAACTCGGCGAGGCAGCCCCAGCGGCTGCCCTGTTCGGGTGTGAACTGGCTCAGCACCCCGTAGGGCTTGTGGAAGAGCAGCGTGGTCAGGAGGCTTGCCGGGCTTTCCACAGGTTCACCACCCCAATGGAGATCAGCAACAGGCCCAGATCCATCGACAGGGGGGGGAGGGACATCGGTGGAGCGGCGCAGGCCAGGCGGGGCAGTGCGGCTGACCCTAGCGGCGGTGCCTGTGGATGGCGGCCACTAAGCTGTTGGCAGCAGTTCGGTTTTTGGCTGGCAGCAGCGCATGATTGAGACCTCCGGCGTCATCGAGAAGGAGCAGGGCAACGGGTTTTACCTGGTCACCCTCGAGCAGCCCGCAGGCCACCAATGCCTCTGCCGGGCAGCCGGCAAGCTCACGAAATTCCGCATCAAGCTGCTGGCCGGCGACAAGGTGCTGGTGGAAATCAGCCCCTACGACCTGACCCGCGGCCGCATCACCTACCGGGAGCGCAACGCCGGAGCCACCGGTCCCCGTCCGGGTGGCAACCGCCCCGGCGGCCCGCGGCGCCGCTGAGCGCAGCTGGTTTGCAGCCAGTGGCTGTGCCACGGGAGTGCAACGCTGCCGATCTCCGCTCGATCCGATTGACCCGGTGCACCGCGGTTGTCACCCGATGCACTCTGGTGTCTGCCAGTCGGCTTGACCCTGCTGGCTAGCTGGCTGACTGGCTGCCTCGCTGGGGAAGTTTGTTTTCGCGATGTCCAGGAATGGTGCACCACGGGGCACCATTCCTGGACAGGCCCCAAACGGAGTGGGGTGCCTTGGTGTTTGGGGTTACCCCACGGGAGTGGCGATCAGCTGCTCGATCGCGGCCTTGAATTCGCTGCGCTGTTTCACGCCGCGGAAGGCCTGTTTCAGCTCCTTCTGGAAGAACAGCTGCACGGTGGGTGTGCCGGTCACGCCGGCCTGTTCGGCGATGTCGCGATCGGCTTCGATGTTGATCTCCACCCCCTGAGCGGCTCCGCCCAGTTCGTCGAGCACCCGCTTCAGCTGGGGCTTCAGCACGTGGCACGGGCCGCAGGTGGGGGAGGTGTACACCACCAGCAGGGGCTTGTCGCTGTCGTGATAGAGCTTGCGCAGGGCATAGCCGCCCTTTTGCCAGAGGGCGTTGGGGTCGAAGTTGTCGGCATCGCTCTCGGCGGTGCGCTGGGTTTCGCCAACCTCGGCAGGTTCCACCGGATCGTGGCTCACGGTGACGGCCAGGTTGTGGTGGGTGAGCCAGCGCTCGGCGGCCAGGGCCGCCTGGCAACCACTGCCGGCGGCCGTGATGCCCTGGCGCCATTCGGCATCGGCCACATCACCGGCGGCGTACACGCCATCCAGGCTGGTTTCGGGTCGGCCGGGTTGGGTGATTAGGTAGCCGTGGCTGTCCACGTCCAGTTGGCCCTTCACCAGGCGGGTGTTGGGGGTGTGGCCGATGGCATAGAAGAGGCCGCGCACGGCCAGTTCCTCCGTGGCACCGCTGCGGGAGTCCCGCAGGGTGATGGCTTCCATCCAGTCGTGGCCGGAGCAATCGGCCACCTGGCGGTTCCAGTGCACGGTGATGGCGGGGTTGGCCAGCACCCGATCGGCCATGGCTTTGCTGGCCCGCAGTTGCTCGCCCCGCACGATCAGGTGCACGCGGCTGCCGTATTTGGTGAGATACACGGCCTCCTCACAGGCGGAGTCGCCGCCACCCACCACTGCCAGCTCCACGTCGCGGAACTGGGGGGTGGCGCCATCGCAGATGGCGCAGGCACTGATGCCGGCGTTCCAGAAGCGCCCCTCGCTGGGCAGTCCGAGCCGGTTGGCGCTGGCGCCGGTGGCCAGGATCACGGCGTTGGCCAGGATGGTTTGGCCGTCGGCCGTGATGCGGAAGGGGCGCTGGGAGAGATCCAGGCTGTCGGCGTCGGCCTCGACCAGGCGCGTGCCCCAGCGCACGGCTTGGGCCTTGAGGCGATCCATCAGATCGGGCCCCAGGATGCCGTCGGGAAAGCCAGGGAAGTTCTCCACGTGGGTGGTGGTCATCAGCTGACCCCCGGGAATGCCCCCGTCCTGAAAGCCCGTGATCACGATCGGGCTGAGGTTGGCGCGGGCGGCGTAGATGGCGGCGGTGTACCCGGCAGGGCCGGAGCCAACGATCACCAGGTTTTCAACGACGGGACGCTCACCGGCCATGGCTAAAGCGGACTCACTTCGCCTTGAGTGTAAGCAGTGGCCGGAGCGGTTGCGGGGCTGCCGGGTCGCCGGGCGCGCTCACGCTGGCTCTGTACCGGAACACTGTGGTGGACTCACGGCGGCCGACGCTCAGCCGGTCAGTATCTATTAAAGAGTCCCGTGAATCTCGCTTGTTGATTGCTTCTGTGGTCTTGGAGCTGTGGTCCTGGACGGGGTTGGCTGGGGAGCCGGGCTGGATGGCGCCGCTGATCCGTGCGCGATCAATCCAAAAATGATGGCGAAGCCTCTAAAGAATTGCTTTAGATTTCCAGGAGTCCGTCGGTTTCGTTGCTGTTGCCTTCGCGGGGCAGGGTTTTGAGATTGGGAACCATGAGCACGTGCTCGGCCATCAGGCCGGGATGCTCGTCCACGCAGAGGATCCATTCCCGGAACTCCTCGGTGAGCGCGTAGCTGTCCTCGTAGCGCTCGCGCGCATCAAGGCTGGCAATGCGGGCTGCTGACCAGTTGATCGCGACGGTGAGCCGGCGCTGGATCGAACCTTTCATGGGTCCTGCTCGTTGGCCCCACGCTGATCGCGACTAGCGCGGTTTGCGGGGTTGATTCGTTAAACGTCGCATTTTCTGCAGCAGTGTGATGTAATCACCGCTGCAGCAGGAAGTTCGGCAGCTGGGGTCCCTTCATGCGGATCACCTCGCCGGCGCCATCCTGCAAGGCCTGCAGGGGCAGCGACGCGCCCCGCCCGGAACCGGCTGGTTCGCTGTCGACCTCGGTGTTGCGGGGGCGGATCAGGTAGGGCTCGCTCAGCGACCAGGTGCGGGCGTATTGCATCAACAGCGGATCGGCTGGGGCAAACACATAGGAGGGGTGTCGCGGCACCGTTTCCTGCTGGGCGCGGCTGCCATCCATGCGCACGGCCCGGGTGATGGCCTGCACGAAGCGGGTGCGGGTCACCACGGTGGTGAGGTAGGCCACCACCCGCAGCCGGGGCGCGTCGAAGCCCTCGGCGCACATGTCGATACTCACCAGCCAGTCGGCCTCGCCGCGCTTGAAGGCCTCCATGCGGTCGGCCGCCTCGGGGTCCTGGGAGTGCACCAGCTGCACCCGATCGCCCTCCTCCTCCAGCAGGCCGGTGATGCGGCGGGCGTGGGCAATGTCGCGGGCGATCACCAGGCCGCCCGCCTCCGGGTGCTCGCGCCGCACCGCCTCCAGGCGGCGGCGGGCATTCAGCAAGAGCCGCAGGGCGATGCTGCTGGAATCCCCGAGCCGGATGGCGCGGCGCAGGTTGCGGGCTCGCCAGCTCTCGCGCTGCTCCAGCGACAGTGGTGAGCGCTCCTGCTCCACCCGCTCACCCTCGCGGCCATGGTCCACCCAACCGTCTTGAAAGCGGAATTCCAGCGGGCGCACATCACCGGCTGCAATCAGCTGGCGTGGCTCCACGCTCAGGTCGGGAGCGATCTGCTCCACCCACTCCTGGCCATCGCGCACCTGCACGCGCCGGGCGGAGCAGAAGGCCAGGTTGTCCGCGCGGAAGGGCGTTCCGGTGAGGCCCAGCCGCAGGCTGGCGCCCTGGCTGAGCCTGCTGAAGGCATGGCCCCAGGCGGTGGCCTCGGGTTCTTCCGGGTCCACGCCCAGGTGGTGCACTTCGTCGGCGATGGCGAGCCAGGGGCCCCAGGGGGCGGTGCTCAGCTGCAGCAGCAGCGCCTCCAGGTTGCGGCCGGCTGCTTGATAAGTGATCAACAGGCCCTGGCCGGCGTGGGCCCCCAGATCCAGGCCCGCCTCCCACTCCCGCAGCTCCAGCCCCAGCCGCTCGGCCGCCAGCAGCCACTGGCCGGCAATCGAGCTGCGGTGGCAGAACACCAGGAAGCGCTGCAGCTGGCCCTGCTGGTGCAGGCGCTGGAAGCCCAGCAGGGCGCCGAGAGTTTTGCCGGCACCGGGGCCGGCATTGATCAGCACGTCGCCGCTGCCCTGCTCCAGGCGGCGCCGCAGCAGCTGGATCAACTGCACCTGCCATTGGCGGGGCTGCAGGGCCGGCCCCGTTTGGCTGCCCGCCTGGGTGTCGGCCTGGGGCCTGGGGGTCCCCAGGTTGAAGGAGGGTGCTGGCATGGCGCCATTTTGTTCGCCCGCGGCGAAAAAAGATGCGCACTTCTACCTATTCGCATTGGCTGCAGCGTCCCTAACTTCCGGCCATCACCCCGCTCCCGGGTTCTGCCCCGTCAGCCCATGGACGAGCGTTCTGCCTTCGCCCTCACGCCCGACGAGCTGCGCCAGCGCTTTGAGCGCTCCCTGGCGCACGAGTGCGATCTCGACCCGATGATCCTGCGGGCGCGCCATCTGCGCCATCAGGGGTCAACGCCCCAGGCCCACTGCCTAGAACAGGAGCTTCTGCCCTTGTTCTAGGCATGCATCTGGCCGTCAGCGGCGCCTCCGGCAAGACCGGCTGGCGCGTGGTGCAAGAGGCCCTAGGCCGCGGCCATCGCGTGACCGCCATCGTGCGGCCTGGCTCTGCCCTGCCCGAGGGTCTGGAGGGAGCCGAGGTGGTGCGGCTCAACCTGGCGGATGCTTCGGCCCTGCAGCAGGCCCTGCGGGGCTGTGATGCCCTGGTGATCGCCACCGGCGCGCGGCCCAGCATTGATCTAGCGGCCCCGCTGAAGGTGGATGCCTTCGGGGTGCGCCAGCAGATCCGCGCCTGCCAGGCGGTGGGCGTGCCGCGGCTGGTGCTGGTGACTTCCCTCTGTGCCGGCCTGTGGCTGCACCCGCTCAACCTGTTCGGCCTGATTCTGGTGTGGAAGCGCCTGGGCGAGCAGTGGCTGGAGCAGAGCGGGCTGGACTGGACCGTGATCCGCCCCGGTGGCCTCAAGGAGGCCGAGGACAACCTGGCGGCCCAGCAGGTGACTTACAGCGCCGCTGATCAGCAGCAGGAGGGCAGCATTCCCCGCCGCCTGGTGGCACGGGTGTGCTTGGAGGCCCTGGACAATCCGGCCAGCGGCGGCCGGATTGTGGAAATCACCAGCTCGGAACGCCCCCCGGAGCTTCCGGCTTCAAGCCTGGCGGCCTGGCTCTGAGCGCTGCCCTGGGGGCGGGCTCTGTTCCGGAGTGCGCACATAGCCAGCGCTTCCGTTGCCGTTGGTGTGTTCCCGACCAATCAATGGGAATGGAATGCCTGGTAGGCCTGGCCCTTGATCCGTGTGTTGGTGCCTCGGGAACGGCGCTCGGGAGAAACCCGGGTGGCGGCCACCCCCGAAACCGTGAAGCGTCTGAGCAGCCGAGGCTGCAGCGTTTGGGTGGAGCGAACCGCTGGCCAGGCTGCTGGCTACAGCGATGCGGCCTTCGCCGAGGCGGGGGCTGAGCTGTTCGATGGCGACAGCACCGAGGCGGAGGGGCTGTGGGCCGCCGCTGATGTGCTGCTCACCGTGCAGGCCCCTGAGCTGGCGGGGGTGACCCTCAAGCCAGGCGCCCTGCTGCTGGGCCTGCTGGATCCCTTCCGCAATGGCGGCCTGATGGATCAGCTGGAGAGCCGGCAGGTGTCAGCGCTGGCGCTGGAGCTGCTGCCGCGCATCAGCCGCGCCCAGACCATGGATGCCCTCTCCTCCCAGGCCAACATCGCCGGCTACAAGGCGGTGCTGCTGGCGGCGGCGGCCCTGGATCGCTTCTTCCCGATGCTGATGACGGCAGCGGGCACCGTGCAGCCCGCCAAGGTGGTGGTGCTCGGTGCCGGCGTGGCGGGCCTGCAGGCGGTGGCCACGGCTCGCCGCCTCGGCGCCATGGTGAAGGTGAGCGATGTGCGCCCGGCGGCGCGGGAACAGGTGGAGTCGCTCGGGGGGCGCTTCATCGAGCCGCCCCAGCTGGAGGAGGCCCCCGGCGAAGTGGGCGGCTATGCCCGCGAGGCCGGAGCGGTGTTCCTGGAGGCCCAGCGCCAGTTGCTGGCGCCGCACCTGCAGGAGGCCGATGTGGTGATCACCACTGCCCAGGTGCCCGGCAAGCCGGCGCCCGTGCTGGTGACCCGCGAAATGCTGGCCCTGCTGCGCCCGGGTGCGGTGGTGGTGGATCTGGCGGTGGCCCAGGGGGGCAACTGCGCCGGATCGGAGCCCGATGCGGAGGTGCTGCTCGACGGCGTGCGCCTGATCGGGGCTTCCAACCTGCCGGCCTCGGTGCCCCAGCACGCCAGCGCCCTCTATGCCCGCAACCTCGCGGCCCTGCTGGAGGTGCTGCTGAAGGACGGGGAACTGCAGCTCGATCCGGAGGATCCGCTGCTGGATCCCTGCCTGATCACCCACCAGGGCGTGTGCCGCCGCAACGACCTGCGGCCCGCACGCCAGGAGGTGGTGGCATGAGTGAAGCGCTCTGGGTGCTGTTGCTCGGCAGCCTGCTGGGCTTCGAGCTGATCGGCAAGGTGCCCCCCACCTTGCACACCCCCTTGATGAGTGGCGCCAATGCCATCAGCGGCATCACGCTGCTGGCGGCCCTGGCGCTGATCGCCCAGGCCCCCACCCCGGCCTTGCAGCTGGTGGGTGCCGTGGCCCTGGGTTTTGCACTGTTCAACGTTGTTGGAGGGTTCCTGGTGACGGACCGGATGCTGGCGATGTTCCGCCAACGGGGGAACGGCTGATGCTGCACCTCACATTGGATCTGGGGGCCGTGCTGTTGCTCGCCCTGG
>CANHMF010000056.1 GCA_947461705.1 Synechococcaceae cyanobacterium | reverse complement strand
ACCCTCTGTCCACTGGCGGTTGGCACCGCGCTCCAGCTTGAGCTTGGAGCCCATGCCCACGTTGCGCTCAAAGATCTCGCCGTAGTTGCCGGTGGCCTTCACCGCCTTCACCACGAAGTCGGCGGGCAGACCCAACTGTTTGCCGAACTCTCCCTCCACCCCCAGGAAACGGCGCAGATCGGCCTGGTTGGGGTTGGCCTTGGCCTCAGCCAACTTGGTGTCGATGTTGGCCTGGGTGATGCCCAGTTCCTCCGCCTGCATCAGGGCATAGATGGTCCAGCGCACCGCATCGGCCCAGGCGGGATCGGCATTGGTGGTGGCTGGGGTGAGGGGCTCCTTGCTGAGCACCTCCGGCAGCAGGCTGTGACCAGCCGGATCCGGGAAGCTGGTGCGCTTGGCGGCCAACTGGGAGCGATCGCTGGTCACGGCCACACAACGCCCTTGCAGGTAGGCGGCGTAGGTCTGGTCGCCGGTCTGGAACTTGAGGGGGGTGTAGGCAGCCTTGAGCTCGCGCATGCGATCGGCGAGGTTGAGCTCGGTGGTGGTGCCGCTCTCCACACAGATGGGCTTGCCGGCCAGATCCTTGAGGGTCTTCACACCGCTGGCGTTGGGCGTCATGACGCCCTGGCCGTCATAGAAGGTGGTGGGGGCAAAGCTGAGGCCGTTGCCGCCGGCTGCATCGCGGCTGAGGGTTTCGGTGGTGTTCCTGGAGAGCAGATCCACCTCGCCACTGGCCAGGGCCGCAAAACGCTCGCTGGAATTGAGGTCGCGGTAGTCCACCTTGCTGGGATCACCAAACAGTGCGGCGGCCGTGGCCTTGCACACGTCGGCATCGAGGCCGGTGTACTGGCCGTCGGACCCCACGAAACTGAATCCCGGCAACTTGCCATCCACACCGCAAATCAACTTGCCGCGGGCCTTGATGGTGGCGAGCTTCTGGCTCTGAATCCCGCCACCGCCATCGCTGGCACAACCCACCAGGGCCAAGGAGGCGATCAGGGGAAGCGATGCGGCAAGTCTGCGCAGCAGAAGCATTGGGCCCTAGGACGTTCGGCGCAGTTTGCCAGTAGATCCCCTGGACTTGTGCGTCATCGGATGCAGAGTCTCCGGTGGCCCGGGTGGAGCGGCACCTGCACGGTGGTGCACCATTGACGGAGGCACCTGCACAGCCTTCACGAGTCCTGGTGACCGGGACCCTCAGGTGGCCACGGCCGTGAGCTGATGCAGGCCTTCGATCCCCTGCCAGCCGAGGTAGAGCCCCAGCACCAGGGCGAACACCCCCACCAGCCATTCGGCGCGGTGCACCAACCAGTCGTTGAGGCGCGTGAGCGGTTCCCGCAGACGGCCGCCACTGAACAGCCACAACAGGGGAGGCAACAGCAGCAACGACGTGGCAACGGCCACAAACACCAGGCCCACCTCAAGATCTCCCCGAAGGCCGGTGTGATTCGAGAGCAACATGCCGCCCTCCTTCACGTAGAACACCAGGTTCTCGGGGCTCACCAGGGCACAGCCGGCCCCCAGGCCCATCAGGGGAAGCCAGTCCAGCTCAGGCAACTGGCCCATCAGTTGCATGGCCCAGCCCTCCTCTCCAAGGGTCACCGCCGGGGTGAGCTGAAACAGCCCCAGACCGATCAAGGCACCGGCGCCGATCAGATCCATCAGCACCTGGCCGCGGGTGCCCAGGTGCATGGCCCAGCTGAAGCGCCCACCCACCAGCACCACCGCGCACAGGGCGCCACCATTGGCGAGCATCCAGCCCCCGAGGTAACTGGCGCAGCGCAGCAGGGGCTGGCGGCCCAGCAGCAGCAGCGCCACCAGGGCGATGTTGATGGGGCTGAAGGCAATCCCCAAACCGAGCGCAATGGTCTGGGTGAGCCAGTGAAAAGGGAGCATGGCGGGATTCTGGCAATCAGGCCAGCAGGGCCGCGCGTACCGCTTCCGCCGTGCAACCCTCCACCCGAATCCACTTGGTGCGCGACGTGGCTCCGCGCACCAGCTGCACATCCCGTGGCGGCACCCCCAGCCGCTTCGCCACCAGCCGGATCAGGGCCGCGTTGGCCTCACCATCCACAGGCGGTGCCTTGAGCTTGATAGCGATGGCTCCATCGCGTTCCCCCAGCACCTGATCCCGGCTGGAGCGGGGCTGAACCCGCAGGGTGATGCTCCCATCGGACTGGCTGGCCATCGCTCTCAGCCTCTGGAACCTTCAGCCCGGACAGCACCGCCACCTAGGGTCAACCCAGGCATCCGATACGGCATGGGTCGCATTTCGTCCGTCCTGGAACGCCGCTTCGAGCGCTGGCTGTGGAAGTTCCGGCTGATCTCGATCGTGCCGGTGGTGATGAGTCTGGTGAGCACGGCGGCCTCCTTCATCTGCGGCACCCGGGAGATTGTGCACGCCTTGTTGTTGCTGGCAGATTCGTCTCCGGACGACAGCAAGAGCATCGCGAAGCTTCTCGGCATCCTGGTGGGAGGCGTGGATCTCTACCTGATCGGCATTGCCCTGCTGATCTTCGGCTATGGCGTTTACGAGCTGCTGATCTCGGATATCGAGGCGGCACGCAAGCCCGGAGACACGGGGGGCAATGGCTTGCTCGACATCCGCAGCCTGGATGCCCTCAAGGAAAAGCTGGTGAAGGTGATTGTGGTGGCCCTGATTGTGTCGGCCTTCAAAGCGATGCTCGTGTTGCCCATAGACAGCGCCACCAACCTGCTGATCTTCAGTGCCAGCGTGCTGCTGCTGGCCCTAAGCGCCTTCCTCGTGACCGGCGGCAAGAAGCTGACGCATTGATCGCCATGGACACCACTCCCCAGAGCCTCACGATCCGCCGCCCAGACGACTGGCATGTGCACCTGCGCGACGGTGCGCTCTTACAGGCCGTGGTGCACCACACAGCCCGGCAATTTGCCCGGGCGATTGTGATGCCGAACCTGCAACCGCCCGTCACCACTGCGGCCGCCGCCGAGGCCTACCGGAGCCGGATCCTTGCGGCCCTGCGGGCCAGCGCCGGTGCCGCTGCGGCAGAGAGCTTCACCCCGCTGATGACGGCCTACCTCACCGAGACCATCGATCCAGCCGATCTGGAGCAGGGTTTCAGGTCGGGGGTATTCACCGCCGCCAAGCTCTATCCCGCGGGGGCCACCACCAACTCCGACGCAGGTGTGAGGGATCTCAACACCATCGGCTCCGTGTTGGAAACGATGGAACGCATCGGCATGCCGCTGTTACTTCATGGTGAAGTGACTAGCGCAGACGTGGACATCTTTGACCGGGAAGCGGTGTTCATCGAGCGGCACTTGGAGCCCCTGCTCCAGCGATACCAGGGGCTGAAGGTGGTGTTTGAACACATCACCACAGCCGATGCCGTGGAGTTTGTGATCAACGCACCGGCCAACCTGGCAGCCACCATCACTCCCCACCACCTGCACATCAACCGCAATGCCCTGTTTCAAGGGGGGCTGCGGCCTGATTTCTATTGCCTGCCGGTGGCGAAGCGGGAACGGCACCGGCTGGCCCTAAGGGCGGCGGCCACCAGCGGCAATGCCAAGTTCTTCCTGGGCACCGATTCCGCGCCCCATCCGCGCCACGCCAAAGAGGCCGCCTGCGGCTGCGCGGGGATCTACAACGCTGCGTACGCCATCGAGAGCTACGCCACGGTGTTCCACGAGGAGAACGCACTCCACCGGCTGGAGGACTTCGCCAGCACCCATGGCCCCCGCTTCTATGGCCTGCCCCTCAACGAGGGCCAGATCACGCTGGAGCAGCAGTCCCCCGAGTGCAATGCCCCTGGCATTCCCCTGCGGCTGAGCCTCGTCAATGGCACCGACACGGCCACGGAGCTGGTGCCGTTCCACGCCGGTGAGCTGCTGCCCTGGCGGCTCAAGGGCGATCAGGGGTGAGCGGTGCCATCCAGCTCGGGGCCTGCAGGTTCGAGCTGGATGGTGCTGTGGGCAATCCCCAAGTGCTCCAGGCGCTCCTTGGCCAGATGCAGCAGCTCCATGTCGTCCATGCCGGCGCTGCGGCGACGCAGGTGCACGGTGAGGGCGGTCTGGGAGGTGCTGATCGCCCAGACATGGAGGTGATGCACATCCACCACCCCGGGCAGAGCCGCCAGAACCGTCTTCACCGCCTCCAGCTCAATGCCGCGAGGCACACCATCCAGGCTGATGCGCAGCGATTCGCGCAACAGCTCCCAGCCGGTGGTGATCACCACAACTCCCACCAGGATTGCCGTGCCGGCATCGAGCCAGTTCCAGCCGGTGGCCATCACCAACAGGGCACTCACCAGCACCGCCGCCGACACGGCGGCATCGGTGAGCAGGTGCAACACCGCAGCACGGCGATTGAGATCGTGCTGATGATCGGTGCCGAAGGCCCGGGCAGAGAGGAGATTCACCACCACACCGGCCAACGCCGCCCAGGCCACGGGGCCGCCCATCACCTCCACGGGATGGGACAACCGCTGAATCCCCTCCCACACCACCACGGCCCCGGCCCCAACAATCAGCAGGCCATTGATCAATGAGGCCAGCTCCGTGCTGCGGCCATAGCCATAGGTGAAGGTGTCGTTGGTGGGGCGGGTGCTGAGCCGCTCAGCCCCCCAGCCAAACAACAGGCCGGCCACATCGCCCAGGTTGTGAATGGCATCTCCCACGAGAGCCAGGGAACCGAAGGCAAACCCGATCGCCAGCTGCAGGCCAGACAGCAGGCTGTTGAGAATCACACTCCAGCGAAAGGCCGCCGGCGAGCCAGGCCTGTGCTGGTGAAGCATCGCGTGAGGTGTTCGTGCTGAGCCAGAGCGAGGCGCCACCGCAACCATCCGGGAAGGGATCTTCCCTACATAGCTCAAAGCCGAAACCGCAGCAGATTAAGAGCTTGCAAAACTTGCGGACGCCCCGAACGAGCGTCCCTACGGTCCAAACGGCCCCGTCTCTGCACGGTGCGCCTCCCCCTCCCTGCCTGTCCGTGCACCATGTCTCTCGTGAAAGCGCCCGCCCTGGGCATCGAGCGGTTTGCCAGCGGCCTGAACAAAGAAAACTGGAACCACGCCTCCGACAGCGATAAGCGCACCATCATTCGTGCCGTGTACCAGCAGGTGCTGGGCGGGCAATACCTGATGGAGAGCGAACGGCTGGATGGGGCCGAATCCCTGTTCCGCAACGGCTACCTGAACGTGCGTGAGTTCGTGCGCACCGTGGCCACGAGCGCCCAATACCGCTCCCGCTTCTTCGAAAACTGCAATCCCTACCGGTTCATCGAGCTGAACCACAAACACCTGCTGGGCCGCGCCCCGCAGAACAAGGCGGAAATGCTGCGCCACTTCACGATCCTGCAGGAGCAGGGCTACGACGCTGAAATCGATTCATACATCGACAGCGATGAGTACAACGCCAGCTTCGGCAACGACATGGTGCCGCACATGCACGGCTGGAACTATTCCAAGGGCCAGGAGGGGCGCCAGTTCTCCTGGCTGATGCAGCTGGCCCGCGGTGCTGCGGCCTCCGTGAAGGGCGACGGCAGCGGCACCCAGTTCAAACTGGGGCGCGCCCTGCACCAGGATCGGGCCATCCCCGTGAAGGCGGGTGCCCCCATCAGCACCGACGGCCCCTTCCGCTCCTCCATGGCCGAGGGCAGCGCCCTGCCCAGCGGTGAGCTGACCAGCAGCCGCAGCATTGATGGCACCCCGGCCTACGGCTTCCGCAGCCAGGAACTGCTGGTGGCGGCCCCGAGCGCCGGAGCCGCTGGCGAAGGCAGCCGCGTGGTGACGATCACCGCCACGGGCATCGCCAACAACGCCTTCGTGCGCCATGGCGCCTACACCACCCGCGTTCCCTACAGCCGCATGAACGAGGCTCTGCAGCGCATCCTGCGCCAAGGCGGCACGGTGGTGAGTGTGGTGGTGAGTGGCGACGCTGTGGCCTAGTCCACCCAGGTCACACCGTTGGGGTGACACTCCAGCCAGGGCTGCAGGCTGGGTCGAAACCGGCCGATCCATGCGCCCGTTCCAGCGCCGATCCCTACCGAGATGGCTCGGCGCTGCCTGCTGGTTAGGCGGAGGATGCTGGCTGGGCTTAGCGCTGCCGCCAGCGGCCATGGCCCAGGAGCTGCTGCCCCTGCCCGCCTGGATGGACCTGGAGTTGCAAGTGGTGGCCGAGCCGATGGTTAACCCCGTCGGTGGCCTCAGCACCATGGGGAGCTGGATGCAGCAGACCACCGCCAGCCTTTCTGTGGGTCGGGGGGTCCACAAGGACAGCACCCACTGGAGCGAAGCCGACCACTGGCAGCTCAACCTGGAGGTGAACCACTACAGCGGCAATCCCCTCTACGGCCAGGAGATCGGGGCGATCTTCCCACTCCAGCAGGTGGCCCATGGCGATGGGTTCTGGCTGAGTGAGCTGAGCTTGCAGCGCCAGGCAGGAACGGGCTGGCTGGGGTTCAAGGCCGGCGTGCTGCCCCTGAATCCCGATTTCATCGCGGCACCGGTGCTGGATTACTACGTGCACTCGGCCCTCAACAACACCCTCAACATCACCATCAACGACCTACCCATCAATCCCTATGCCGCAGCAGGGGGCGTGGTGGCGATTGAGGCCCGGCAGGATCTATCGCTGCGCTACGGGCTGTTCAACCTCTCCACCACCCTGCCTGTGGCCGGCTGGCTGGGCCGCAAGCAGGACCCGCCGTCGACGGGAACGGACTGGGTCCAGGTGCTGCAACTCACCTTCTCCCCGGCCTGGCTCACGGCCACAACGCAGCAGCCACCCGTTTCAGCCAAGCCGCTGAACCCACTGCCGGAGGGCCTGCTGCAGGCAGGGGCCTACGGCACGAGCGGGGATGGCTACGGGATCTACGGCACGGCCACCTGGGCGTTACCGCTGCCGATCGGCCGTGATCATCGCCTCTGGGTGGGAACGAATGTGAGCCTTGACGACCCAACGGACCTCAGCCCACTGTTCCTGGGGGCAGGACTGATCAGCCAGGGAGTACTGCCAGGGCGACCGGACGATGTGCTGATCCTGGGGGTGGGCCGCAGCACCCTCAACCCTGACCAACCATCCGGGCAAACCAGCACCTACGAGGGCCTGGTGGAGCTGGGCTACCAGCTGCAGCTGAACCCCTGGCTCACCCTGAAACCCAGCCTGCAATGGATCGTGCATCCCGGACCGCGAGGCAATGTGCCAGGGATCCTCGCCACAGGCCTAGAAATCGGACTCAAGTTCTAAGGAGCTCAGGCCACCTGTTCCATCAAGCCACAATCGCGGCGCAGCATTGTGTAGTGGGTCACGGGGTTGCGGTATTGCGTCGGCAGACACTTGTGCAACATCTGCAACCTGTCCCAACAGACGGTGCGTTGCACCTGTTCCAAGCTGGAGCCTTCCTGAACCAGGCGACGCAGTGCCTTGCAGTAGAGGGGATAGCTGGCCTCGAGCTGACCCAAGGTGAGGGCGGCGGTACCTGCCGTCATGGTCAGCTCAAGTCAACGATGGAAGCCACCCTACCCGTGGTGCCTCGGTGAGTCGCAGACACCAAACCCGCCGCAAAGCACCGCAGCAGCAGGGCCTGATCCCTTCAACCATAAAAAAAGAGCAGTGAGTGCCTTCAGGATTCCTTCAGCTTTGCAATCCACGCAGCGGGCGTCGACAACCACGGCCCCACTGCTCAGAGTGAGGCTGCTCTTGGGTCCGCTGAGCGGTTACCGAACCTGGCGATGACGACACGGATGCAGCGCTGGCTGGCCCTGGCTGCCGCCCTGGTGATCAGCCTGCAGCTGGTGGCTCCGACATGGGCTGGCGTGGCCTGGATCCGCCTCGATGGCCACCCCGTGCTCGAGCTTCGCGCCGTGACCGGTGCCCAGACCCCGGCTGAAGTGGCCCAGCGGGGGAGCAAGCGGCTGCTGGAGCTGGCCCAGGACAGCAGCGTGCAACCCCAGGCCTTCATGGTGAAGGACGTGCCGCCCTACGCGATGGTGGGGCTGCGGCGCACCGATGGCAGCTTCACAGCGCTGCTGGGGGTGGACGACCGTGCCGGCGCAGCCTTCGGGGTGAGCCGGGAGGAACTAGCCCGCCGCTACAGCCAGCAACTCGGGGCCGCCGTGGCGCGCTACCGGAGCAGCCACAGCCTCAGCGCCTGGCTGCGGGGAACGGCCCTGGCCCTGCTGGTGCTGGGGATCTACATCCTCTGGATGCGCTGGCAACTCAGCCTTCACTCCTGGCTGCGGCGCACCATTACCCAGCAGCCCCTGGAAGCCCTGGAGCACCTGCGGCTCGGCGCCAACCAACCGTTCACCACCCGCTTGGTGCAGCGCAGCCTGCTGGTGCTGTTGCAAGGCTTGCACTGGTTCCTGCTGGCCCTGGCCAGCTATCTGTTGATCCCGCTGCTGCTGGGCTTCTTCCCACCCACCCAGGTGATCGCCGCGGGGCTGCGCAGCCAGATCCTGAACCTGGTGGGCGGGTTGCTCACAGCCGTGGTGGCGGCCATCCCCAACCTGCTCGCCATTGCCGTGATTCTGGCGTTCACGCTGGTGGCAATCCGCCTGAGCAACGCCTGGTTTACGGCGCTGCAACGGGGCAGCGTTCGCTTCGACTGGTTTTACAGCGAGTGGGCCCAACCCACCGGCCGGATCGCCGCCACCTTGATCCTGCTGGGGGGCCTGGTGATCGCCTTCCCCTACGTGCCTGGCTCGGGCAGCAAGGTGTTCCAGGGGACAGGGCTGTTCCTGGGAGTGCTGGCGGCCCTGGGTTCAAGCGCGGTGGCCACCAATGTGATTTCCGGCCTGATGCTGATCTACACGCGGGCCTTCCAGGAGGGCGACCGGGTGGATATCAATGGTGTGGTGGGTGTTGTGCAGGAGCGGGCCCTGCTGGTAACGCGCATCCGCACACCGCGCCATGAACTGGTGAGCGTGCCGAATGCCTCCGTGATCGGCAGCTCGGTGGTGAACTTCAGCTTCGCCCGGCGTGAAATCAACCAATCCGTGGCCTTGGCCACCACGATCACCATCGGCTACGACGTGCCCTGGCGCACAGTGCACCAGCTACTGCTCAGTGCCGCGGAGACCACCGCCGGCATCGCCTCCGAGCCGGAGCCGTTTGTGCTGCAGACAGCTCTGAACGACTACCACATCAGTTACGAACTCACGGCCTGCGTGGAGGATGTGAACCGCTATCGCGAAACCCTCTCAGCCCTATTGGGTTCCATTCAGGACGCCTTCGCCCAGGCCAAGGTGGAGATCCTTTCCCCGATGTACAACGCCGTGCGGGATGGCAACCGCAGCACGGCGCCGCCATGGAGCTGAGCAGCGGGGTGGAGCTCACGGCCCGTCAGCGGCGCCTGGCGGCCGTGGCAGCCCTGCTGGGCAATGCCCTCGAGTGGTACGACTTTGCGGTGTATGGCTTTGTGGCCAGTGCCCTGGGCCGGGCCTTTTTCCCCGCCGAGCTGCCGGCCCTGCAGACCATGGCCAGCTTCGGGGTGTTCGCCGTGGGCTACCTGATGCGGCCCCTGGGCAGCCTGGTGCTGGGCCCGTTGGGCGATCTGCTGGGCCGCCGTCTAATGCTCAGCCTGAGCATCGTGATCATGGGGCTGTCCAGCCTGCTGATCGGCCTGCTGCCCACCCATCAACAGATCGGCGTGGCGGCCGGATTGCTGCTGGTGTTGCTGCGCATGGTGCAGGGATTTTCGGTGGGTGGTGAATTCACCGGCAGCATCACCTACGCCACCGAAGCGGCCGCCACAGGCCATGCAGGGCTCGTGTCCAGCCTGGCCACCGCCGGCGGGCTGCTGGGGTTCAGCCTGGGCTCCCTCACCGCGGCACTGATCGGCTGGGCCATTGGCGACGCCGCCATGGCGAGCTGGGGTTGGCGGTTGCCGTTTTTGCTGGGGGCGGCGGTGGCGGGCCTGGGTCTCTGGATGCGCCGGTCGATGCCCGAAACCCTGCCGGTGGATGAGGGCGCGCCGCCGATCCGCAGCCTTGGCGATCTCGGCGGTGCCATGGGCTGGCGCCTGAAGCAGGTGGCCCAGCAATGGCGCCTGGTGCTGCAGGTGATGGGCGTGGTGAGCTTCGCCAATGTGGTGTTCTACGTGTGCTTCGTGTTCCTGGTGGATCACGCCGGCCAGCAGGCGGGCAGCACTGCAGGGGCCAACAGCGTGTCCACCGTGGTGCAGACCCTGGGGCTGCCTTTGGTGGTGCTGGGCGGGCAGCTGGCGGATCGCTTCGGGTTGATCCGGGTGAACCGCTGGGGCAATGGCCTGCTCCTGCTGGTGATGCCCCTGGCGCTGCTGATCGGCCAGGGGGGCAGCCTGGCCAACCTGGCTGTGGCGCAGGGGCTGCTGCTGCTGCCGCTGATGGCCACCATGGGGGCGCAAGGGGTGCTCGGTGTGGCCCTGGTGCCAATGCATCAGCGCTGTGCGGTGTTCTCGATTGCCTACAGCCTGGCCATGGCCCTGTTTGCCGGCACCGCACCGCTGATGGCC
Source organism: Synechococcaceae cyanobacterium (assembly GCA_947461705.1). Taxonomy (GTDB): domain Bacteria; phylum Cyanobacteriota; class Cyanobacteriia; order PCC-6307; family Cyanobiaceae; genus Vulcanococcus. The sequence goes on along the minus strand of CANHMF010000056.1, from coordinate 3,047 downwards.
AGCTGGCTGTTGGTGGAACAGCACTGGGCCTGGGGCACACCGCTCTATTGCCTCCTCTACGGAGCCATGGCCCTCTGGGCCGTGCAGGCCAGCCGCAGCAGTCTCACCCCGACGGCCTGAAGACAGGCTGGTGCGCTGGGTTCAGGTCCACCAGACTGGGGGCACCGGAACGCCCCCATGCCCCTCTCCTTCCGCGAGCTCCAGGCCCAGCTGCAGCCGGGCTGGGGTTGTGAGCAGAGCGGAGGCAACGCCGCCTTCGACGTACTGGTGGTGCCGTCGCTCTCGATGGACCAGGCCCAGATGGACCTGGTGACCGGAGCCCACCACTACGAAGAGCGCCAACTGTTCTCCCTGGTGCGACTGCGGGACCCCGAGGTGCGGGCCATTTACGTGACCAGCAAGCTGCTGCCGGAGCTGGTGGTGGATGCGGTGCTGGAACTGCTGCCGGGGGTACCCACCTCCCACGCGCGGCGGCGGCTGCAGCTGTTTGACACCGACGACGCCTCCAGCCGCCCGCTCACCGCCAAGCTGCTGGAGCGGCCGGCGCTGCTCAAGCGCATCCACGCTCAACTGCGCCCGGGCCGCAGCTTCATCAGTTGTTTTGTGGTGAGCGCGCTCGAGAAGGAGTTATCCGAACGGCTGCAGATCCCCCTGCTGGGCACCGATCCAGCCCTGGGACACTGGGGCAGCAAGGCTGGCAGCCGGGAGCTGTTCGCCCGCTGCGGTGTGCCCCACCCCCCAGGCAGCACCCTGGTGCACCAGCTCGACGACTTGGCCGAGGCAACGGCCGAGCTGTGGGAGGCCCATCCCAGCCTGCGGCGCTGCGTGGTGAAACTGAACGAGGGCTTCAGCGGCGAGGGCAATGCGCCGTTTGAGCTGGAACCACTCCAGCTGCAGGAGCTGAGCAGCGGCGAACGGCGCCAGCGCATTCGCCAATCGCTCGAAACCCTGCCGATGCCCGCGCGCCAATGGCGCGAGCTGCTCGCCCAGCAAGGGGCCCTGGTGGAGGCCTGGCTGGAAGGTGGCGAGCAACTCAGCTCCCCGAGTGTGCAGGGCACCATCCACCCCGGTGGTGCCGTGGAGGTGCTGTCCACCCACGAGCAGATCCTTGGCGGACCCAGCGGCCAGACCTACCTGGGCTGCTCCTTCCCAGCCGAAGCGGCCTATCGCCTCGAACTGATGCGGCACGGCCAGGCGGTGGGGGAGGCCCTGGCCAGCGAGGGGGCGTTGGAGCGTTACGCGGTGGACTTCATCGCCCGCCTGATCAACGGCCAATGGGACGTGCAAGCCATTGAGGTGAACCTGCGCCAGGGGGGCACCACCCATCCCTACATGGCCCTGCGGGCCATCACCACCGGTCAGCTGGATCCAGCCACGGGGCTGTTCCTGGCACCCACGGGTCAGCCCCTGCACTACACGGCCACCGATAACCTCACCGATGGGCGGCTGCGGGGGCTGCTGCCAGCAGACCTGGTGGACATCGTGGCCGAGGCCGATCTCCACTACGACCCGGCCCGCCTGCGGGGCAGCGTGTTTCACCTGCTGGGCTGCCTCTCGGAATTCGGCAAGTTGGGGATGACCTGCGTGGGCCGCAACGCCGAAGAAGCCGCAAGCGTGTACGACGCCACCGCCGAACGCTTGATCGGGCGGGCGGCTGAACTGATGCAGCGGTGATGGTGAGCTCTGCCCTGCACCTTCACGCCAACACCATCGAGGCGAAGGAACGACAATTTCCCTGGTTTCTGCTGTGCACGCTGCTGCCGCTGTTCGCGCTGCCCTTCGCCGATCTGCAGGGCAACACGTTGGAGCGCTTGTGCCTGCCCGTAGCCGTGGATCTGCTCATCCTGCAGTCGATCCGATGCTTGCCGCGTTGGCGCTCCACCATCGGACCTGTGCCCACCGATGGGCTCTACCGAGGCCTGGGCCTGCTCGGTGTTCTCACTGTGTGGGTCCCCTTCCTACTGGGCCACAACGTGCCCTGGGAACTGCGGCTGCTGTTTGTGCTGATCCGAGCCGGTTTTTACGTGATGACAGCGGTGCGCATCGTGGCGGTGCTGGCCAACAGCAACCGGGTGAATGGCCGCACCCTCTGCCTTGGAGCTGCCGGCTACATCCATCTGGGCCTCACCGGTGGCCAACTCGCCACGGCCCTGCAGGTGATCGACAATGACAGCTTTCGCCTGGGCAGCATGGCTGCAGGCGAGGAATTGGTAGCCCGCCTCTCCTACTTCGCCTTTGTGACCATCGGCACCTTGGGCTATGGCGATGTTGTGCCGGCCAGCCCCATTGGTGAGAGCTTCGTGATCCTGCTCAGCATCACGAGCACGCTCTACGTGAGCTTGCTGATTGGTCTTCTGCTCAGCCGCTACATCAACTCCCGCACCCGAGCGGCCGTGGCGGACGTGGAATCGGAGGTGACCAGGTGATCAGCCCCAGCCTGACGCCGAAGGGGGCATTGATTCAAGGGGTGGAGACCCGATTCCCCTGGTTTCTGCTGGCCACCCTGTTGCCAATCCTGGCGATGCCCTTCACCAACCTGGATGGCAATCTGGCCGAACGGATCTGCCTGCCCCTGGTGGGCCTGAACCTGGTGGCGCAATCCGTGCGGATCATGCCGGCCAACGGTGCCGGGCTGGCACTGTTGGGCAGCAAGCGCCTCTACAGCGGCCTGGGCCTGGTTGCCGCCATCGCCGTCTGGCTGCCCCTCCTCCTGGGGCCTGAAACCCCCAGCCCTGTGGTCATCCTGGTGCTAACCGGTCTGTGCAGTTTTTATCTGGTCACAGCCGTGCGCATCCTGCAGATCCTGGCGCAAGTGGAGGGCGTGGGATCCCGCACCCTCTGCCTGGGAGCGGCCGGTTATGTGCACCTGGGGCTCAGCGCCGGCCAGCTCGCCACGTTGATGCAGGTGATCAATCCCAGCACCTTCAGCCTGGGCACCATGCTGCCAGGCTCGGAGGTGATCGAGCGCCTCACCTACTTTGCCTTCATCACCCTGGGCAGCATTGGCTACGGCGACATTCTACCCGCCACCCCAGAAGCAGAGTTTT
>CANHMF010000055.1 GCA_947461705.1 Synechococcaceae cyanobacterium | reverse complement strand
CTGCCGGCGGCTGCACTTCAGCCGCCCCAGCCAGGACGGCCTGGCCTTCCTGCGCCAGATCAAGGCCATCGGCGCCCAGGCCAGCCACAGGGCACCCCTGGGCCCCACACAACTGCGGCAGCTGCTGGCCCATTGGCCCAGCGCCAGCCGGCCGGAACCAGACTGGCAAGTGCTGCTGCTGCTGGGCCGCAAACGATGACCCAACCATCGCCACAGCTGGTGGTGTGCGGCACGGACACCGATGTGGGCAAGACCCTGGTGAGTGCCTGGCTGGTCCAGGGGCTGGGGGCCACCTACTGGAAGCCGGTGCAATGCGGCCTCGAGGGCGGCGGCGACCGCGAGCAGGTGCAGCGCTGGTTAGGGCTCCCCGCCGAACGGCTGCTGCCGGAGGCCTACCGCTACCGGACCCCGGCCTCACCCCACTGGGCTGCCGAACTGGAGAGCGGGGATCCCGAGCATCCCGGTCCGCCCCTGGATCCCGAGCGCCTGGCCCTGCCCGCGGTGACAGGGCCCCTGGTGGTGGAGACCGCCGGCGGGCTGCTGGTGCCCCTGCGCCTCGACCTGCTGCAGATCGATCAGGTGCGGCGCTGGGGACTGCCCGTGCTGCTGGTGGCCCGCAGCGGCCTGGGCACCCTCAACCACACGCTGCTGTCGGTGGAGGCCCTGCGGCACCGTGGGATCCCCCTGCTGGGGCTGGTGCTGAATGGGCCTTTCCATGCCAACAACACCGCCACCCTGGAACGGCTCACGGGGGCCCCTGTGCTGGCCTGCCTACCGCCCTTGGCCACCATCAACAGCAACACCCTGGCCCAGCAGTGGCAAGAGCAGGAGCTCACCCATAAGCTCAACCCATGAAAACGTCCAACCTGCTGATCAGCGGCGCCGTTGCCGTCCTCTGCGCCGCCATCCTGGTGCTGTTCACCGACATCGAAGTGTCGATGGTGCGCTGGTTCAGCTGCGGTCCCTTCTCCACCGCCGGTGAAGAGCAGAGCGAGGTGTGCAAGCGCAAGCTCTAGTGCCGGCGGGCCTTCAGTGGGCAGTGCCCTGACAACACCGCCACGTTGTTTTCCGCCAAGGGCAGGGACCATCCCTGGCGCATCTGATCGTGGATCTGCTCGATCTGGGTGGCATTCCAGCCCCGGGCCTCGAGCCGCACCCGCAGGCTCTGCCATTGCCCCTCAGCGAACACCTCCGTGCCGGACCAGGCCCGGCCCGGGCGAGCAGCCCTGAGCTCCTGAGGCTGGAGGAAACGGTTCGAGTGGTGACGGGAGCGATCCATGGCACGCTTCGCCTGCCCTGCATCATGGCCACGCTGCTAGGGCCCGGCCAGAATCGCCGCCTCCACGTCGGCGCGGCTGAAGCCGTAGGGGAAGTGGCGCTCCACCGTGGCTGGGCCCACGCTGGCCTGCCAGCGCACGCTGAGCTCCTCGACATCCAGCTCAATCTCAGCGGTCCAGCCGCTGCGGGTCAGGTTCCACAGGCAGGAGTTGCTGGAACGCTGCACCGCCCCGAGCTCACTCAGCCACTGCTCCAACGCCGGCAGCGAGTGGTTGTACAGCGGCGCCTGGGGGGGTGGCAGAGGAGACATCCGCGAGGGCAACGCCTGTGGGTTCGGCAGTCTGCCCGTCAGGCGGCCACCAGCTCGGCACCCGCACGAATTCGGCCCCGCGCGCCCAGGCCAGCCCCACCCCCAGCACCAGGCTGAACACCACCGCCAGGGCCAGCAGCAGCAGGGCCAACCACTCGCCGCCGGACAGGGCCCGCCGCACCGGGGCTGGCTGGCTGGTCAGGCGCACCGAGGGCGGCGGCATCCGCACCGGCTCCACCGCCAGCAGGCTGGCGTCGTAGGCGCGGCGGCGCTCGGGATCGCTGAGGGTGAGGTAAGCCTGCTGCAGCAGGCGAAAGGCCTCCTGGGCCTCCGCCTCGGGCAAGGCGGTGGTATCCGGGTGATAGCGCTTGCTGAGGCTGCGAAAGGCCTGGCGCAGCTCAGGCCCCGTGGCCTGGGGGCTGAGGCCCAGCAACGCGTAGTGGCTGGCGGACTGGTTGGCAGCTCCCACCGAGGCGGTACCGGGTGTGCGGGATCCTAGAGAGCTTGCCCATGCCGCCTTAGGGGATGCCAGCCGCACCGGAGTCCGCCACCCCTTTTGCCACCCCCAGCGACGCCCTCTGGGAGGCGCTGGGCTGGCGTCCCAGCCCAGGCCAAACCGAACAGCTGATCCAGCTGCAACAGCACCTGCGCGAGTGGAACAGCCGCCTCAACCTCACCCGCCTGGTGGAGGGGGAGGACTTCTGGATCGCCCAGGTGATGGACAGCCTCTGGCCGCTGCTGCCGCTGCTGCGGAGCACGCCAGAGGCGGCGCTGCGCTGCATCGACGTGGGCACGGGCGGTGGGTTTCCCGGCCTGGCGGTAGCGATTGTCCTGCCCAATGCCCAGCTGACGCTGGTGGATTCGGTGGGCCGCAAGACCCAGGCCGTCCAGGCCATGGCCGAGGCCCTAGGGCTGGGCGAGCGGGTGGAGCTGCGCTGCGAGCGCGTGGAACTCACCGGCCACCAGAAACGCTGCCGCGGCCACTACCACCTGGCCATGGCCCGGGCGGTGGCGGCCGCCCCGGTGGTGGCGGAATACCTGGTACCCCTGCTGGCCCCCCAGGGCGAAGCGCTGCTCTACCGGGGCCAGTGGACAGCCGGCGATCAACAGGAGCTGGAACGGGCCCTGCTGCCCCTGAAGGCCCGCATCAGCCGCCAGCAACAGCGGGAGCTTCCCGGCGGCCGGGGCGTGCGCACCGCTCTGCTGCTGAGCGCCAGTGAACCCTGCCCCCGCACCTATCCGCGGGCGGTGGGGATCCCCAGCAAATTCCCCCTCGGAGCTGCGCGAGCCAGCTGAGTGGCCGACGCAGAATCAGCTCCCCGCCATCAACCGCTGAGTGGGCTGGCCACCGATGCGGGAGCGCAGGTCGCGCAGAACGGCCGGAATCCGGTGCCGCCATGGGCTCGCTGCCAACACCGCCAGGAGCTCCGCCTCGCTCACGCTGGCGTCGAGGGCATCGGCATTGGCGCCCGGAAACCAGTGGCTGCCAGCCCCCAGGAGGCCGTAACGGGCCTTGGCGTAGCTCTGCAGGTCCCAGGCCTCCAGCAGGTTGTAGAGCCACAGCAGGGTGGCCAGATTCATCTGCCCGGGGGTGTCCTGCCATGCCGGCAAGCCTTCACTCCAGCTGCTCAGCCAGGCTTCACCCAGGGCCTCGCGACGGGCCTGCTCCAGCCGCTCCAGAATCGGGGGCAGCAGTGCTTCGGCCTGGGGCAGCAGCTCCACCGCCTGCAGATGCAGGTGGAGATCCGAGGGCCTCGCCGCCCCCACGCTGATGGTGTGAACCCCGGCTGCCGACAGGCAAAACAGATCGTTGAACACGATGGGGTGCAGTGGCGCGCAGAGCTGCAGCAGTCGCGGCGACGGGTTGTGCAGGTGCCCGCCCTTGTCCGTGGGGCTGATCACAAACACCCCCATGTCATGGGCGATAGCGGCATCGATCGCCGCACGGTTGTCCTGGCGAATGAAATACCAGTGCAGGTTGATGTAGTCGAAGGCGTCGCTCTCGATCGCCGCCAGGATCAGGGGCAGGCTGCCGTGGGTTGAAAAGCCCACCGCGCCGATCTGCCCCGCTGCCTGCCAACGACGTACCACCTCCAGGCAGCCGCCGGGCCGCAGGGTCTGCTCCAGGTGCTCCGGCAGGTTGATGCCATGGATGGCCAGCAAATCGACCCGCCCGGAGCCGTTGCCCAGGCCCAGGCGCTCGAAACTCAGGGCCAACTCCGCCTCGAAGGCCTCCGGATCGGCCTGGGGAGGCACCTTGGTCTGCAGGATCCGCTGCGGATCTGGAACCTCGGGGAACAACCAGCCCAGCTGACGCTCGGAACTGCCGTAGTGACGGGCCGTCTCGATGTGGTGAAACCCCGCTGCAATGGCCAGCTCGAGGGTGGCGCGCAGGTTCGCCTGGCTGTGGTCCGTGATCTCTGAGGCCGGCAGGTCGCTCCAGCTCTGCTGAAAGCGCATGCCCCCGAGGGAGAGCACGGGCATCGGCAGTTCCGTGCGGCCGAAGCGGCGGGTCGGGAGCATCAGGAGGGATCCCGCCGCGGCAGGGTGCGCCTGGGACGGCTGGAGCTGGGCAGCCCGAGGGGCAGCAGCTCCTGGGAGCGGCACTGCTCCTCAAGGGCGGGCAGCTCCTCGTAACTCACCCAATGGATGCAATCCACCGGGCAGGTGTCGATCGCTTCCTGGATGGTCTCGGTGCTGTCGCCGTCCTGGCGGATGGCTCGGGAACGCCCCCACGACTCCTCCACCACAAAGGTGTGGCCGGCCACATGGGCGCAGTAGCGGCAGCCGATGCACACGGCTTCATCCACCCAGACAGCCTTCTGGCGCAGGGCTCCCCCCAGGAGGGGTTCGAAACCACTCGCCCTGGTTGGCACCGCGGCGGGCGTCGAAAAGGCCAGCGAGGGATCGGCACTCACCGCACAGCTCCCAGGACTGGGATCAACCGTCCCAGCGGGTCACGACCAGTTCGATGCTGCCATCGCTGGCCTGGCGCTGTTCACTCACCTGGAAGCCCTCCTGAACCGAGGCGGCCAGGATGCTGCGCAGGGCGTACTGCTGGGTGAGCTTGGCGAGAAAGCGCTCCACCGGGATCGGCTGCTTCCACAGATCCAGATCGGTCACCAGCTCATAGCTGCCGCTGAGCTCGTTCCAGCGGAAGCCCAGGTTGGTGCCTTCACTGGAGGCGATGGCCAGATCGGCCACCACGGTCTGGCCGCGGTAACCGCGCACGGGATGCTCGCCATCGCTGGGTTGATGACCCAGGTCCCGCAGCGCCTCCATCAGGGCAGCGCGGTCACGCAATTCCGTCTTGACGGTGCTGAAGTGCGACATCAGGAAACCGAGGTAGAGATGGTCTGCTCAGGTGTCACCGCCGAGGTCTGGGCCACGAAGGCCTCGGACGTCGACTGGCGCTGTTGCACCGTGCCGAGCCTGGCTTCGATGCGTTCGGTGAGCTGCTCGCAGCCGCTGCCCTGAACGCCTTCCACCAGCTCCTCAACGCGGCCGTCGGGCCGAATGCGAAAGCGGATGGAGTGCTGGGCCATCCCAGGCAGCGGAAGGTGACGGGATGCTAGCCGGGTTCAGCAGGGGCTGACTGACCTACGCCAACAGCCCTTCATCCACCAGGGTCTGCAGCCGCTCCAGCACCAGGGGATCCTCCAGCTGCTCCAGGGCCAGGCGAGCTTCGTCTCGAACCGCCATGTCCGTGTCGTGGAGCAAGGCCCCCAGCAAGGCCTCCACCACCTCCTTCTGGCGAGGCTCCACCAGATCGCCATAGAGGCGTCCCAGCGACCAGGCGCTGTTGCTGCGCACCACGGGCTCGCTGTCGATGCGCAGGGCCTGCAGCAGTCGACCGGCCGCTTGATCCGCCTTGGCCAGGCCCGTGGCACCGGCATCGGCCAGGGAACTGGCAGCCCAGAGCCTCACCGCCGCGATGTCCGTTTCCAGGGCCCGGATCAGCGGGTTCATCACCGGGGCATCGGGGTAGCTGCTGAGGCTCCAGGCCACGGCCTTGCGCACATAACCATTGCTGTCGTTCTGAAGCAGGGCCAGCAACGGCGACACGGCCTGCAGATCCGGATTCCGCCCCAGGGCGTACACCGCACTCATGCGCAGGATCGGACAGCTGGCCTCGAGCAACGGCAAGAGCTGGGCCGCCGCGCGGGGATCACGGTGCTCGCAGAAGATGCGCAGCCCCTGCATGCGGTCGTCATGGCCGCCCTGGAGCAACTGCAGCCCGAGATCGCACTCAGCCGCCACATCGGCCTGCTCGGCCTCGAGGGAATCGAGATCGTCGAGGGGGTCCCCCAGCAGTTCCTCGGCCAGCTCGTTGGCGAGCATCTCCGGATCCAGCGCCAACTCGGCCGGACTGTGGGAGTACTCGGGGAACGGGCCTGTCATGGGGCGATCGTAAAAGCCCGCCGCTGCAGGGCTCTCGCTGAGCTGGGCGTGCGGCGCAACGGGCAGCTCAACTGATCGGGGCGGGGGCGGCCATATCGCCCGGCAACCAGATGCGGGCACTCACGGCGAACAGGGCCAGGCCGAACAGCACCACGATGGCCGCCGGCAACAGGGTTGAGCGAAAAAACTGCACGGCGAACGGGCTCGGCGCCCCAGGCGATGGACACCATTCTGAGGGTCGATCAGCCTGGATTCAGGCCCCCCGATCCAAGGCCCCTAGTCTTCGCCCAGTCGAGTCGCGTTCATGGGTCCGCAGGCCGCCGAGACAGCCGGCACCTGGAGGCGGCTCACGGCCGTCACTGCCGAGGGCGTGGCCAGTGGTGCGCCGCTGATGGTGGGCAGCAAGCTGTTGCAGGGCTGGCTCACCGCCAGCGGTGTACCCCTGGCGCTGATCGGGCTGATTCCCCTGGCCGAGCTGCCTTACACCCTCAAGCTCTTCTGGGCACCGCTGCTGGATCGCTGGCCGATCGCCTGGCCGGATCGGCGCCGGGGCTGGTTGTTGGTGATGCAGCTGTTGCTGGTGGCGGTGATTGCCGCCATGGCCCTGCTACGGCCCAGCACGGATCCCGCCAGCCTCAGCGCCATCGGCATCGCCGCCCTGGTGCTGGCGGTGTGCAGCGCCACGCAGGACATCGCCGTGGATGCCTACCGCACCGACCTGCTGCCGGAGCAGGAACGGGGGGCCGGGGCGGCCGCCGCGGCCCTGGGCTACCGAGCCGCCATGTTGGCGGTGGGGGCCGGCGGCTTCCTGCTGGCCGGGCGCTTCGGCTGGCCGGTGGCCCTGCTCGCCGCCGCAGCCCTGGTGGCGGCCGTGGTGCCCTTCACCCTCACGGCACCCGCCTTGGCGCCGGTGCAGCACCCGGTCACCAGCCTGCGCCAGGCAGTGCTCGGGCCCGCGCGGGAATTCCTGTTCCGGGCAGGCCCCAATCGCACCTGGCAGCTCCTGCTGCTGGTGCTGCTCTACCGCTGGCCCGATGGCCTGCTCAGCGCGATGGCCATCCCCTTCCTGAAGCTGCAGGGCTTCAGCGATGCCGACATCGGCCTGGTGCAGGGGGGCTGGGCCATCGCGGCCACCATGGCGGGCACCGTGCTGGGCGGCGTGCTGTTCAGCCGCCTGGGGATGAACCGCTCCCTGTGGCTGTTCGCCCTGGCGGGAGCTGCCGGCAACCTCAGCTACTGGGCCCTGGCCCAGTTCGGTGGAGGCTTTGCCGGACTGATCACCGCCGTGAGCCTGGAGAACCTCACGGGCGGCATGGTGGGGGCCGTGTTCGTGGCCCTGCTGATGGGCCTGTGCAATCCCCGCTTCTCCGCCACCCAGTACGCCCTGCTCTCGGGGGTCTATGCCATGAGCCGCTCGATCCTCTCGGCCCCGGCCGGTGTGGTGGCCGAACAGGCGGGCTGGCCCGTCTTTTTCCTGCTCACCGCGGCCGCCGCCATTCCCGCCTTCCTGCTGCTGGCCCGCCTGGCCCCATGGGGCGAACAGGAGCCCCGGGGCACCTTTGATCCCGCGCGGGACGCCACCTGAACCAGGGCACGGCCACTGACCCCAGGGATCAGCCCTCCAGGCGGCGGCGCAGCTGACCGCAGGCAGCATCGGCATCCAGCCCCCGACTGGCTCGCACACTCACCGCCACATGCCGGTCCTGCAGGGCCCGGCGGAAGGCCTCCACGGCACCAGGGCCGGGACGCTGGAACTCCTCCTCCTCAATGGGGTTGTACGGGATGAGGTTCACATGGCTCTGAAAGCCGCGCAGCAACTGGGCCAGGGCCGCCGCATGGCGGGGCTGGTCGTTGAGGCCACCCAGCAGGATGTATTCAAAACTCACCCGCCGGCCAGTGATGGCCACGTAGCGGCGGCAATCCTCCAGTAGGGCCTCGATCGGGTAGGCATGGGCCGTCGGAATCAGTTCCTCCCGCAACCGCTGATCGGGAGCATGCAGGCTCACGGCCAGGGTGAACTGGGCCCGGCCCAGGCGCGCCAGAGCCTGTTCCGCCAGGGTGGGCAGGGTGCGGGGCACACCCACGGTGCTCACCGTGATCTGGCGCTGAGCCATACCCAAATCGGTGCACAGGCAATCGATGGCCGCCAGCACCGCCTCGATATTGAGCAAGGGCTCGCCCATGCCCATGAACACCACATGGCTGGGGCGCTGCTCCATCACGGAGCGCACGCTCAGCACCTGATCCACGATCTCGTGCACCGCCAGGGAGCGCTGCAGTCCCCCTTTACCGGTGGCACAGAACTTGCAGGCCATCGGGCATCCCACCTGGCTGCTGACACAGACGGTGAGCCGATCACTGGCCGGGATGCCGACGGTCTCAAGGCTGAGGCCGTCGTGCGTCCCCAGCAGCAGCTTGGTGGTGCCGTCGCGGGCCACGCTGCGGTGCAGCTCGCGGGAGCGACCCAGCCAATCGAAGGCTCCAGCGGGCGGCTCGGCGGCCAATTGCTCGCGGAAGGCCTTGGGGAGCACCGACACCTCCTGGAGGCTGCGGGCCCCTTTGGCGTAGAGCCAATCGTGCAGCTGCCTGCCGCGAAAGGCCGCCTGGCCGCGATCCTTCACCCACTGCTCCAGAGCCGAAAGGCCCATCCCCAGCAGGGGACGGGCCTCGGATGCCACAGCCGCAGGAACAACTGAACCGCCCATCAGGGCCAGACCAGCAGACCGTGACCCAGTTGCACCTCCACGACCAGCAGGGCAATAAAGCCGAGCATCGCCGCACGACCGTTCAGTCGCTCGGTGTGGGTGTGGAACCCGTAGCGGGGAAGCCGCCGCTGGGGGATGAGCTTGGGTTGAACCATGGCGGGACTGGCGGAGGGAATGGAGACGGTCACTCGTCGGTGAGCAGGCCTTCTTCCTGCAGGCCCTCGAGGGCAGCAGGGTCTGCAATCAGCTCCTCCTCCAGACCTTCTTCCACGGCGGGGCGGGTGAAGGCAGCCATCGTGCTGGCGGCGGCTTCGATGCCGTGGCGGCTGCGGGTGGCCTCCAGGTCGTCGTCAGAGGGATCCTCCAGCAGCACGCCAGGGGCAGCAGCAGAGGGAGGGGCCGGCATCTCAACGGTGTAGTCAGGACGCAGGTTCTGCATGCGGCGATACCCAGCCGGATCCTCATCGAGGATGTCGGGATGGGGGCCGGCCTCAGCGCGCAGCTCCTCTTCAAAGCCACTGAAACCGGTACCAGCGGGGATGAGGCGACCGATGATCACGTTCTCCTTGAGACCGCGCAGCCAGTCGCTCTTGCCCTCGATGGCGGCTTCGGTGAGCACCCGGGTGGTCTCCTGGAAAGAGGCCGCGGAGATGAAGCTGTCGGTGTTGAGCGAGGCCTTGGTGATACCCAGCAGCACAGGGGTGAACTCCGAGGGAGCACCACCGGTGATCGCCATGGCGCTGTTCACCTGCTCCACCTGACGCAGCTCGATCAACTCACCGGGCAGCAGGGTGGTGTCCCCCGCGTCCTCGATGCGGACCTTGCTGGTCATCTGGCGCACGATCACTTCGATGTGCTTGTCATCGATGGTGACGCCCTGGGATTTGTAGACGTTCTGCACTTCCTGCACCAGGCGGAACTGCAGCTTGGAGATGGCCTCCTGGGCCGCTTCCATGGTGGGCTTGCGGCTGCGCAGATCCTCGAAGAAGCACTCGAGCAGCTCGTGGGGGTTGATCGGACCATCGGTGAGCAGTTCACCAGCGGTGACTTGCTGCCCGTCGGACACCATCACGTTGCGGCCCAACAGAATCGGGTACTCGGTGATCACGTCATCGGACTCGATCACCGAGACGGTGACGGAATCGTCGTCGTCGCCCTGCTTGATCTGCACCGTGCCGGCCTTACGGCACAGCACGGCGGATTCCCGCGGGCGGCGAGCTTCCAGCAGCTCCTCAATACGAGGCAGACCCTGCACGATGTCACCGGTCTTCTGGCGTTCGAACACCAGCAGCGCCAGGGAGTCACCGCGCTGCACCAGTTCGCCGTCACGCACGTGGAGCACGGAGTCGGGCGACACCATGTAGGGGCGACCCAGGCGGATCGTGACCTTGCTACCGCTGACGGCCTCCACCTGGCCACAGCAAGGTGCGGGCACACCGGCGGCGAGCAGATCGCCATCCACAAGGCGCTGCCCTTCGCTCACTTCGGGCTTGGCGGAGCCGAGGTCGATGGTGCTGGTGTCGGTGGCGCGCTCCACGATCAGACGCCGGATGGGCTCGCCCTCCACCTGATCGGGCAGTTGCACCACACCGTCCTCCTTGCAGAGGATCTGGGTGGTGGCCACCACATCACCGCTCTTGACGTTGATGCCGTCCTCCACCTGCAGCTCGGTGTGAGTGGAACCGTGGCTGGCGTCCGAGAGGGTGTCGCGGCGCACCAGCAGGCTCTCGAGGATCACCAGCTGCAGGCGATCGATGGTCTTGGCGCGCTTGTCGGGCACCGACTCCACATCCACCGTCATCTGGGGCGTGGTGTCGAAGCTCTCGAGCATCAGCTGGGTGCGGAGCAGCTCCACACCCTCCACGCTCTTGATCAGTTCGCCGTCCTTGAAGGCCAGGCGCTGGGTGGCCTTGAGGCCGAGGCTGGGGCCATTGGACTGCTTGACGCTACCCAGTTCGGGCAGATGAGCCTCATCGGGAATGCGGTATTCCTCAACAGGACGCAACAGCAGGGCACCGCCCTCCGGTGTATCCACGGCCTCCACAAACACCATGGCGTCGGCCTTGAGACCCTTGGCGATTTCCTCGCCAGGATTCACCATCTTGCCGTCGCTGTAGCGGCTCACCACCTTGGCATCAGAAACGTGGTGGAGCTTGCCGGAGCGAACGATGATCTCGCGCAGAATGTCGTTCTTCTGGGTCACCGTCACGATGCCGGCAGTCTGGCTGAAGATGTCCTTCACCACCTCCGTACCGGCTTCGATCCACTGGCCGTCCTCAATCATCAACAGGGAGATGTCCTTGTTGATCTCGTGGGTTTCCTGGGGAATCCACAGCAACGTGCCACCCTTGCTCACCTCGTAGCCGTTCTTGGCACTACGGGCTTTCTTGATCGCCAGGCCAGGGGCATATTTCACGATGCCGCCGGTCTGGGTGCGGAAGCGGTCGTCGGCCAGCTCAGCAATCACTTCGCCGCTGCCGATCTTGCTGCCGGGGTTGGTGTTGAGGCGATAGCGGATGTTGTCCTTGCCCTCCAGGTGCCAGAGCTCACCGGCGTGGGTGGATTCACCCACCAGCTTGCAGTCCTTGAGGGTGAGGCTGGTGGTGACGATCTGCACCTCGCGGGAGTCGCCGGCGCTCTCGCGCAGACGCACTGCACCGCCGTACTCGCTCACCAGGCGGCTTTCGGCCAACACCTCTCCGGTGGTGACAGCCTTGTTGCCCTGCACCACGGGCTGGGCATTGGGGGGCAGGTTGTACACGTCGCCGGCGAACACCCACATCCGCCCCAGACGGGTGGCCTTGTGGGTGATGTTGCCCTGGCGGTCCGTGACCTCCTTGGGCTGGATGCCGTCTTCGTAGCGCACCTGGCCAGCCAGGTCGCAGATCACATCTTTGGTGGCCTTCTCCACGCTCTTCTTCACGGCAGCGCCGGAAGAGATCTGGGCCAAGGTCGTGTCGGCGGCATAGTCCTGGCCGTCGGCCACGAACAGCAGCGAGCCGTTGGTGATATCGAGCTTCTGGGGCTTGCCCTTACCCGTGGGCTTCACCGTCAGCACGAAATCGGTCTCGGCGATCTGGGCGTCCACACCGTGGGGGGTGCGGAAGGGCCGCACGCGGGCCTTACTGCCGAACTCAATGGTGCCTTCCACCACCGAGCGCACCACGCCGGTCTCGGCGGTGGACACACCACCGGTGTGGAACGTCCGCATGGTGAGCTGCGTACCCGGCTCACCGATGGACTGGGCGGCCACGATGCCAACGGCCTCTCCGAGGTCCACCAGCTCGTTGTGGGCCAGGGCCCAGCCGTAGCACTTGCGGCACACGGAGCGGGCTGCCTCGCAGGTGAGCGGCGAGCGCACCTTCACGGTCTTGACGCCGGCTGCTTCGATGCGGCGGGAGAGGGGAGGATCGATCTCTCCGTCCCGGTCCACCAGGATCTCGCCATTGGCATCCACCACGGGCTCAGCAGCCAGGCGGCCCACCAGCTTGGCGGCGTACTTGCCCTTGTCATCAGCGTCGATGGGGATGCTGCGGGTGGTGCCGCAGTCGTCCTCGCGCACGATCACGTCCTGGGCCACGTCCACCAGACGACGGGTGAGGTAGCCAGAGTCGGCGGTGCGGAGGGCCGTATCCACCAGACCCTTGCGGGCGCCGTAGGAGGAGATCACGTATTCGGTGACCGTCAGACCCTCACGGAAATTGGTGCGGATCGGCAAGTCGATGATCTCGCCCTGGGGGTTGGCCATCAGGCCCCGCATGCCCACCAGCTGACGCACCTGGGACATGTTGCCCCGGGCGCCGGAGTTGGCCATCATCCAGACCGAGTTGAGCGGGTCGTTCTCGTTGAAGTTCTTCTTGACCTCTTCCACCAGACGCTCGTTGGTCTCGGTCCAGGTGTCGATCACCTTGGTGTGACGCTCCACCTCGGTGATCTCACCGAGGCGATAACGCTCTTCCGTATCGGTGATCTGCTGCTCTGCTTCCTCGAGCAAACGGGCCTTCTCACCGGGAATCCGCAGGTCGTCCACCGAGATCGACACGGCGGCCTGGGTGGCGTAGTGAAAGCCCAGATCCTTGAGCTCGTCGGCCATGGAGGCCGTGGCGGCGGTGCCGTGGTTCTTATAGGCCCACGCCATTAGGTTGCGCAGCGCCTTCTTGTCGATGGTGCGGTTGCGGAACGGCGGGGCGGCCTTACTCAAGGGAGCCGAGGCGCCCAACACGGGGGCGGGGGCTTCAGCAGCGGCTTTCTTGCTGGACTTCTTGCTGGACTTCTTGGCGGGGGTGGCGGTCATGGCTGCGCGCGAAGAGGAAAGGAGGGAAGGGAAAGACGTCCGGGATCTCAGGCGGCTGCCACCGCGTCAATGATCGTGCTGTTCATCACCACACGGCCCACGGTGGTGAGCAGATAGCGGCTGATCAGTGCACCGTCCTCGTCGAAGCGGTCGCGGCGATAGTTCCACTGCTCGATGCGGGTGCCATCGCTGAGGGTCTCTGCCTTGATGGGTTCCTTGCCGTCGTCCTCATCGTCCACCTCGCCGCTGAAGCGCACCCAGATCCAGTCGTGCATGGCGAGGTGCTTCTCATCAAAGGCGCTGAGCACATCGCCCAAACCGGCAAACGTGCGGCTGCGATCGCCGAACTCGGGCTTGGTGTAGTCGGGCTGCACGGCCGTGAGGTAGTAGGCCCCGAGCACCATGTCCTGGGACGGCGTGATGATCGGCTCGCCAGTGGCAGGCGAGAGGATGTTGTTGCTGGCCAGCATCAACATGCGTGCCTCGGTCTGCGCCTCGATGGCCAGGGGCACGTGGACGGCCATCTGGTCACCGTCGAAGT
>CANHMF010000054.1 GCA_947461705.1 Synechococcaceae cyanobacterium | reverse complement strand
TCGCGCCATTCGCAGGCGAAGCGCTCCAGCTCCAGGCTCACCTGAACGTGACACATCACCTGCTTGATCAGCTCGCGCCGCTCCAGCACGCCGGGATCCTGCACCTGCAGACCCAGCTCCACCGGCAGATGGTCAGCCTCCGTGGGCCAGGGCCGTGCTTGCGCCAAGGGTCGCAGCGGACACAATCAGGCGACGCGCTGTTCTGCGGTTGTAGCCGATCGTTTGCAGATCGGTGGCCACGGCGCGCCGGCTCCAGGGTGGGGAAGTGGGGGGCTCAGCCAGGCCTAGGCGTGTGGAGGTGTTCCGCTTCGTCCTGGAGACCCTTGACGGTGAAACACCCAGGTGGCGGAGCAACTCCTCGCTGTCTTCAGGGATGGCCTTGGCCAGCAAGCGCAAATGCTGGTCCGCCAGACCCTCTCCCACCACCACCACACCGTTGATGCGGCTGTCATGGGGATGGGGAATGCAGGGAGGCAGCCAGGCGGATGCGGCGGGCCAGACCCAGGCGCCTCAGGGCCTGGATGTGCCACCAGGTGAGGTCGAGCTCCCACCAGCGAAAACCCATGCGGGCGCTGCTGGGGTAGGCGTGATGGTTGTTGTGCCAGCCCTCACCGAAGGTGAGCAGAGCCACCCACCAGTTGTTGCGGGAGCCATCACCGCTGGCGTAGCTCACATAGCCCCAGCGATGGGTGGCGGAATTCACCAGCCAGGTGACGTGATACACCAGCACCAGGCGCAGGGGGATCCCCCAGAGCACGAGAGCCCAGCCGCCGCTGCCCGTGGCCTTACCCATCCCGTAGAGACCCACCGCTAGGGGCAGCTGCAGCAGGAGGAAATGGCGGTTCAACCAGCGGTAATAAGGCCTGTGCTGCAGCTCGGGGGTGAGCTGGTGCACATAACACTTGGCTGGCACGGTGTGCAACATCCAGGCGAGATGACTCCACCAAAAGCCGAGGTGGCTGTTGTGGTGGTCTGCCGGATCGTCCGAATGGAGATGATGATGACGATGCAGGCCCACCCAGTCGATCGGTCCGTGCTGGCAGCTCAGGGCACCACAGCTGGCGATCACCACTTCAAGCCAAGGGGGCACCTGGAACGCTCGATGAGCCAATAGGCGGTGATACCCCAGGGTCACCCCCACGCAGGCGGTGAGCCAATACAGCCCAAAGAGCACCAGCAGCGCCGTTGGGCTCCAGAAGCGCGGCAACAGAGCCACCAGCGCCAAGGCGTGAAGGACTCCCATGAACAGCACCGTGCCGGCGCTGAAGGGCAAACGGCCAGGCACAACAGTGATCCCCCGCTTGAGGGTGGGCAGCGCAACAGCAACCATCAGCCGATCGCCTCAGAGGAGCGCACCATCGGCTGGCAGCACTGACACAGCAGCAGAGCCGCGAAGCGTCCCCGCAGGCCCAGGCCTTTAAGGGCTCGGCCCAGACCGACCGGCTCAGCGGCCGTGGTCTGGATGGCACGGAAGGTGTCCACCAGTTGATCGCGCAGGTCGGAATAGGTGCGTCCCTCCAGATTGAACGCCAGGGGGAAGGCACGGCGCGCGGTGCGATTGGTCTGCCGCATCACCTCCTCATCGAAGCGGCTGGGGTCCATGCCCAGCCGCTTGTAGAAGTTGCCTCGCTTACACACCATGAGGCTGTGGGTGAGAAACACACTCCACAGGAAAAAACGGCTCAGCAGGAGGCCCCGCAGGCCCTCGCGCAGCCGCGGATCAGCATGTTGAAGATGTCACCGTGGCGGTTTTCGTCCTGTCACCAGCTTCAAAAAATCAAACAGGGGAGCGAAGTCATTTGCAGGATGGGCCTTAAGATGCCGATCAATCAGGATGTAACACCAGTAGCCGATCTTCTCGGAGAGATACACCGAATGCAGCACCCAACCGAGCGGGAACCAGGTAATCGGCCGCTTGCCACTCAACGACGGCAGATCAATATCAATGCCTTCTGCCACGAGCGCCCGGCTGAGGAAGCCAGCGTGGCGAGCCTCATCGCGCGCCATCAGATTAAACAGGCGGCTCAGGTCGGGACGATCGGCCTGCTGCAGCTTGCGAGAGAGTTCCTTGAACAAGAGTAAGCCCGACAATTCCGGCACGCAGGAGCGCGCCAGATAACTCCCATAGGCCGCTTTCTCCTCGGGGTTGAGGGCCCGCAGCCGATCGAGGGGGGCCTTGCGATCGAAGTGTGCGCGGTTGTAATCAGCCTCCATCTCCTGGAGCATGGCGCCCAGGGCAGAGGCAGCCCCGCAGGCCCCGCAACAGGCGGATGCACGCCTGCTCCGTTCGGCAATCGTGCGGAAGCTCCAGCAGACCCTCCTGCCGGAGCCAAGGCGGCGGCAGCACTGCCACAGGCGGCGCAAGCGACACAGCCGACACGGGCACAAGAACAACGAAACCACGGAATAGCGGCATCGTGATACCCGTGACTCACGGTAGGTCGGTTCTGCGGTGATCCGCTAACGCAAGTCCGCATTAGGATGGGTGATGCGCCAGCCGCCTTGAGCGCCGCCCGCGCTCACACCCGCACCGGCACCCATGGAAGCCTTGGCCGAATACTTCAAAGTGTTCTCCGAGCCCAACCGGCTGGCCGTTCTCGAAGCCCTGCGCAGCGGCCCCCTCAACGTCACGGCGGTGGTCGAGAAAACCGGGCTGAGCCAGGCCCTGGTGTCCAAGCACCTGAAGCTGCTCACCATCGCCGGCGTGGTGCAGCGCCGGCCCGAGGGCTCCCTGGTGTTCTACGACGTGATTGATAAATCGGTGTTCAAGTTGATGGCCCAGGCCGAAAAGCTGCTGCTGGCCACCCGCCGCCAGCAGCTGGACGCCCTCGCCGCCATCCTGTGATGCCTGGCCCGAGCCCGGCACCGCAAACCCTGGAAAGTGGCGCCGCCCTCGCCAACGGGCAGCGCCACTTTCCAGGCCTGCAGCTGGGGGATCTCGATGGCGTTGATCTCGACCTCGCCGATTGCGACCTCCATGGCGGCGGCTTCAAGGAAGCTCGCTTCGGCCATGCACGCCTCAGCCATGCCGACGTGAGCGGCGGCTGTTTCCAGCAATCCCTGATCTGGGGCGCGGATCTGTCCGGCCTGAAGGCGAGCCACTCCTTCTGGCACGAGGCCGCTCTCTCCGGCTCGCGTCTCCAGGGTGCCGACTTCACAGGTGCCCTGCTGCATCGCACCTGTCTGCGGGGCGTGGTGGCCGCCGGCAGCCGCTGGTGCGAGGCCCGCCTCGTGGAGGCCGACTTCCGTTCCGGCCTGGATCAGCTCACCGACCTGGGCGGCGCCGACCTCAGCTTTGCCCTCCTGAACGGAGCCAACCTGCACGGGGCGAACCTGGAGGGCTGCGATCTGCGCGATACGCAGCTGAACGGCGCGCGCCTGGGGGGGGCCAAGCTGGCGGAGGCCCTGCTGCCGCTCGAGATCACGCCATAGCGTGACGTCCACCGTTCATCCGCTGCCGCGATCCCCCATGAGCACCTCCTACGACCTGATCGTGATCGGAGCTGGCTCCGGTGGACTGGCCGCAGCCAAGCGGGCCGCCTCCCATGGGGCCCGGGTGGCCATCGTGGAAGGTGATCGCGTGGGCGGCACCTGCGTGATCCGGGGCTGCGTGCCCAAGAAGCTGCTGGTCTACGGGTCGGCCATGGGCCACCATCTGCACGATGCCGCCAGCTATGGCTGGACCATCGGCGACAGCCAGCACGACAGCGCCGTGTTGCTGGCCAAGGTGCGCGCCGAGGTGGATCGGCTCAATCAGCTCCACATCGGCTTTCTGGAGAAGGCCGATGTGGAGCTGATGCGCGGCTGGGGACGCTTTGCCGATGCCCATACGGTGGCCGTGCACGACGCCATGGGCCTGGAGCAGCACCAGCTCCAGGCGGAGCGCATCCTGATCGCCGTGGGGGGGCGCCCCCACCGCCCCGCCATCCCCGGAGCGGAACTGGGCTGGGTGAGCGACGACATGTTCGAGCTCAAGCACTTCCCCGAACAGGTGGTGGTGGTGGGTGCGGGCTTCATCGCCTGCGAATTCGCCTGCATCCTCAATGGCCTGGGGGTGCGGGTAACCCAGCTGGTGCGCGGCGACCATCTCCTGCGGGGCTTTGACCTGGAGGCCAGCCGGGCCGTGCAGGAGGCGATGCAGGCCGATGGCATCGAGATCCGCTTCACCCACAGCCCCGCCGCCATCGAAGGCAGCCCAGGGGATCTCACCGTGATCAGCCAGAGCGGTGAGCGGATCAACTGCAACGGCGTCTTGCTAGCCACCGGACGGCGTCCCTTTCTGGACGGACTCAACCTTGAGGCAGCCGGTGTCGCCAGTGAGGGGCATCGAATCCCAGTGGATGCCGATCAGCGCACCAACGTGGCCCACATCTACGCGGTGGGAGACGTGACCGACCGCATCAACCTCACGCCGGTGGCCATTGATGAAGGCAGAGCTCTGGCCGACACGATCTGGGGCAACAAACCACGGCAGGTGAACCACGACCTGGTGGCCAGCGCCGTGTTCTCCCAGCCGGAGCTCTCCGGTGTGGGCCTCAGCGAAGAGCAGGCCATCGAGCGCTTCGGCGTGGAGGGCGTGCAGGTGCACCGCGCCCGCTTCCGGCCCATGAGCCAGGCCCTGCCGGCCAGGGGTCCGCGGGTGCTGCTCAAGCTGGTGGTGGAGCGGTCCAGTGGCAAGGTAATGGGCTGCCACATGGTGGGCGAGCACGCCGCCGAGATCATTCAGATGGCGGCCATCGCCATCGGCATGGGCGCCACCAAGGCCGACTTCGACCGCACCATGGCCCTGCATCCCACGGTGGCCGAGGAGTTTGTGACGATGCCGAACTGAGGAGGCCTCAGCCCAGGGGCTGGAGATCCTCGAAGCGGAACACCTGACGGCTGGCGGGGGACTCCCCATGGGCCTCCGTAGCCACCACCCGCTCACTCAGCACCCAGGGGCCGGCCTCGGTGAGCGGCACAAAGGTGTCGGTGAACTGACTCTTGCCGCCGCGGGCCGCACCGGTGGCGGGATCGGCGTACTGGCTCGAGTAGGTGTGGCTGAGGTAACCGCTACCGGTGTCCGTGGTGCTCTCGGTGTAGATCGTCACCACGGTGCCGTGGATGTGCCGGTGCACCATCGTCACCACATCGTTCTGGATGCGGTAGCGATCCCCTTCGTTCTTGCCGCCCACGATCACTTCGGTGCCCACGGCATCGGTGTCGCCGGCGGTGAAGGTGTTTGCGCCGTGGGTTTGCTCGAAACTGCGGCGCACGCGGTGAATCGCCACCTCCCACAGCTGGGAGGCCACAGCCTTGTGCACCTCCTCATCGGCGATGCCCTCCACCGTGGCCTTGAGATCAGCACCCACCTGAAAATGGCCCTCAGCGCGGCGATCGGGTTCACCGCCCTCACCCGCCTGTTCCCAGACGCAGCGGCCCTGGTAGCCGCCAAAGTCCGGATCCCAGGTGTAGCGGTTCTCGTAAGCAGCGCGGAAGGCGACCGTGCAATCCGTTCCGGAGGCGATGGCGCTGGTGGGGGCAACGGTCACGGAGGGGCAGGCAGTTGGCCCAACCCTACCGAGCAGCTGTGGGGTGGATGTCCTGCAGGGCGGTCACGGCCATGGGTTCACCCTGGAGGGCCGTGATGGCCTCCACCGCGGCACGGGCACCGGCAAGGGTGGTCACGGCAGGCACCGCATAGTCGATGGCGGCACGGCGCAGGTACTTGTCGTCGTGGGCGGCCTGCCGACCCACCGGCGTATTGATCACCAGTTGGATGCTCCCGGAGCGAATGGCGTCCTCGATGTTGGGGCGCCCCTCGTGCACCTTGAGGATCGAGTCCACCGTGAGGCCCGCTGCCCGCAGCGCCACGGCCGTGCCCTCGGTGGCGATCAGCTGGAAGCCCAGCTCCGCCAGGCGCCGGGCCACGGGCACTAGGGCCGCCTTGTCGCGGTCGTGGGTGGAGAGGAACACCACACCACTGGTGGGCAGGGCCTCGCCAGCCCCCAGTTCCGCCTTGGCGTAGGCCAGGCCGAAGGTCTGGGCCGTGCCCATCACCTCGCCGGTGCTGCGCATCTCCGGACCCAGCAGCGAGTCCGCACCAGGGAAGCGCTTGAAGGGCAGCACCGCCTCCTTCACCGCCTGAAGTGGCGGCACCGGCTCGGCCGTCAGGCCGATCTGCTCGAGGGTCTTGCCGGCCATGATCTGGCTGGCCACCTTGGCCAGGGGCACGCCGGTGGCCTTGGCCACGAAGGGAACGGTGCGGGAGGCGCGGGGGTTGGCCTCGATGATGAACACCTCGCCGTCCTTGACAGCGAACTGGAGGTTGATCAGGCCGTTCACCTTCAGGGCCAGGGCCAGGGCTTCGCTCCACTGCTTGATGGTGGCCAAGGCCTGCTGATCGAGGCTCACCGCCGGCAGGGCACAGGCGGAGTCGCCGGAGTGGATGCCGGCCGGCTCAATGTGCTCCATCAGGCCACCGATCACCACCCGACCGGTGGCATCACAGAGGGCATCCACGTCCACCTCGGTGGCGTTCTCCAGGTACTGGTCAATCAGCACCGGGTGATCCGGCTCCACATTCACCGCTTCCACCATGTAGCGGTTGAGCTCCTGCTCATCGAACACCACCTCCATGGCACGGCCGCCGAGCACATAACTGGGGCGCACCACCACGGGGTAGCCCACAACCGCGGCCACCGCTCTGGCTTCGGCATCGGTTCTGGCCAGGCCATTGCGGGGCTGGCGGATCTCCAGCCGGCGCAGGATCGCCTCGAATTGCTCGCGGTCCTCCGCCATGTCAATGGACTCGGGCGAGGTGCCCCACAACCGGGTGCCGGTGGCCCGGCCCTCGCTTGACTCCAACCAGCGCAGCAGCGGGATGGCGAGCTTGAGCGGCGTCTGGCCGCCGAACTGGACGATCACCCCCTCGGGCTTCTCGGCCTCAATCACGTTGAGCACGTCCTCGAGGGTGAGGGGCTCGAAATAGAGGCGATCGCTGGTGTCGTAATCAGTCGACACCGTTTCGGGGTTGCTGTTCACCATCACCGTGGCGAAGCCCTCCGCCTGCAGGGCGAAGGAGGCGTGCACGCAGCAGTAGTCGAACTCAATGCCCTGGCCGATGCGGTTGGGACCGCCCCCCAGGATCATCACCTTGCGGCGGGTTTCCGGCTGCACCTCGCTCTCGGGGCTGAGCAGCTCGAGGCTGCCATCGGCGTGGAGCCGCTCCAGCGGCCTCTCGTAGGTGGCGTAGTGATATGGGGTGGTGGAGGCGAATTCAGCCGCGCAGGTGTCCACGGTCTTGAACACGGCGTTCACGCCCAGGCCCTGGCGGTGGCGGCGCACATCGAGCTCCTTGGTGCCCGTGGCCCAGGCGATCTGGCGGTCGGAGAAGCCGAGTTGCTTGAGCTCCAGCAGGCCCGGTGCCGTGAGCTGCTGCAGGGAATGGCCCTGCAGCAGCCGTTGCTCGGCCTCAATGATCCGGCGCAGCTTGGCCAGGAACCAGGGATCAATGGCACTGAGCCGATGGATGGCGGCGTCGCTGTAGCCGGCCACCATCGCGGTGCGCACCGCAAAGATGCGGTCGGGCGCCGGGGTGCGCAGTTCCCGGTCCAGCTCCACCCGCTCGGGGGTGGCGTCCGGGCGATCGCAGCCCCAGCCGGCATGGCCGGTTTCCAGGGAGCGCAGGGCCTTCTGGAACGACTCCTCAAAACTGCGGCCAATCGCCATGGCCTCACCCACGGACTTCATGGCTGTGGTGAGAACCGCCGGGCTGCCACGGAACTTCTCAAAGGCGAAGCGGGGGATCTTCGTGACCACGTAGTCAATGGTGGGCTCGAAGCAGGCCGGCGTCTTGCCGGTGATGTCGTTGAGGATTTCGTCGAGGGTGTAGCCCACCGCCAAGCGGGCGGCGATCTTGGCGATCGGGAAACCGGTGGCCTTGGAGGCCAACGCTGAACTGCGGCTCACCCGCGGGTTCATTTCGATCACCACCACATCGCCATTGGCGGGGTTGATGGCGAACTGGATGTTGCTGCCGCCGGTGTCCACACCGATCTCACGGATGATCGCGATCGATTGATCGCGCAGCCGCTGGTATTCCCGGTCGGTGAGGGTCTGGGCCGGGGCCACGGTGATCGAGTCGCCGGTGTGCACCCCCATGGGATCGAGGTTCTCGATCGAGCACACGATCACCACGTTGTCGGCGGTGTCGCGCATCACCTCGAGCTCGAATTCCTTCCAGCCCAGCAGGGACTTCTCAATCAGGATCTGATTGGCGGGGCTGGCATCGAGGCCGCTCAGGCAGATGGCCCGGAATTCCTCGGGGTTGTAGGCGATGCCGCCGCCGCTACCCCCCAGGGTGAAGGCCGGGCGAATGATGCGCGGGTAGCCGCCGATCTGCTCACCCACCGCCTCGGCCTCCTCCAGGGTGGTGGCGATGCCCGAGGGGCACACGGCCACGCCGATGCGCTCCATGGCCTGCTTGAACAGGTCGCGGTCTTCCGCCTTTTCGATCGCCTGCAGGTTGGCCCCGATCAGCTCCACCCCGAACTGCTCGAGGGTGCCGTCTCTAGCGAGGGCCACCGCCAGGTTGAGGGCGGTCTGGCCGCCCATGGTGGGCAGCAGGGCATCGGGCCGCTCCTGCTCAATCACCCGCCGCACCACCTCGGGGGTGAGGGGCTCGATGTAGGTGCGATCCGCCATGTCCGGATCGGTCATGATCGAAGCCGGGTTGCTGTTCACCAGCACCACTTCAAAACCCTCGGCCCGCAGCGCCTTGCAGGCCTGGGTGCCGGAATAGTCGAATTCACAGGCCTGGCCGATCACGATCGGCCCCGAACCCAGCAGCAGGATGCGACGCAGATCCGTGCGACGGGGCATGGGCAGAGGGCGGCGGCCAAACCTGGCTAGCCTCTCACGCAGCAGTGCTTCACGCAGTCCAACGCTGGCGTGGCCTGGCTTCCAGCCATGGCTAGGGTGAGCATCGATACACCGGTGACGACTTCATGAGCGAACTCCAGCGCCTGAAGGGGCTGCTGCCTCCCGAGATGCAGAGCTGGGTGTTTGTGGAAGCCGCCGCCTCCGCGGATCCCCCCTTGATCACCATCGAGGAGATCGGCCGCGATGAGGTGGAAATCCAGCTGGATCTGCAGAAGTGGGATCTGCTGGCCCTGGATCACCGCAACCTGCTGTTCTGGCACGAGGTGGGTCGGGTCCAGAACGATGCCGTCCCCCGCGACGGCTGGGAGATGGCGGCCCTGGCCATCGGCCTGGGCGGCGCGATCGGCGAGCTCTGGGTGCAGGACGGGCTGCTGCTCGTGATGGCCTTGGGCCTCTCGGGCTTTGCCGGCTACCGCCTCTACCTCAAGAACAACTCGGAGAAGCGGCTGCAGGACGCCATTGCCGCCGATGAACGGGCCATCGATCTGGCCTGCCGCTTCGGCTACACCCTGCCCAACGCCTACAAGAGCCTCGGTGGCGCCCTCAAGGAGCTCGTGGAGCAGAGCCGCAAGAAGAAAAAGCGCGGCTTCTACGAAGACCGGCTGGAGGCGCTGCGCAAGAGTGCTGGTAAGGCCCGGGCTGAGATGGCTCAGCAGCAGGGCTCCCGTCAATCCGTGAGCAGCGAGAACGTCTATGGCTGAGGCCGACACCAGGGCTCTGGCACTTCTGGCTGCTGAAGCCTGTGACGACCGCAAGGCCGTAGACATCCTGCTGATCCGGGTGGAGGAGGTGTCTTCCCTGGCGGACTGGTTCGTGATCGCCACGGGCCTCTCCGATGTGCAGGTGCGGGCCATCGCCCGCTCCGTGGAGGACAAGATCGAGGAGAGCACCGGCCGGTTGCCCCTGCGCCGTGAAGGGCAGACCGAGGGCCGCTGGGTGCTGCTCGATTACGGCGAGGTGATCGTGCATGCCCTCACCCCCGATGAGCGCCGCTACTACGACCTGGAATCCTTCTGGGGCCACGGCGAGAAGGAGGCCTACCTAGGCTCCGAAAACGCTGCACCGGCCTGAGGCCGGGCCCTCCATGCCCGCGCCGGAGCCCACCCCGGACCTGCCGATTGCCGCAACCCAGGCTTGCCCGGTGCCGCCTGACCAGCGGCCCCTGGAGCAGTACCGCGAACTGCAGCAGTCGTGGTTCTTCACCTGGCCCCACGCCAGCTTCAAGGGCTTGGCGGTGCCCCTGGTGCGCAGTTGGCTGATCGTGCTGCCGCTCACCATGCTGGTGGCCAGTGGCAGCGTGCCCCTGCGCCACAACCTGCCCCGCCTGGTGGTGGCCGGCGCCGTGGCAGGCCTCGTGGTGCCGCTGCTGATGCTGCTGCGCCAGTGGCTGGGCTGGACCAACCTGCAGAAGCGCCTGATGGCCACGGCGGTGGACTACGAGGAATCGGGCTGGTACGACGGCCAGGTGTGGGAAAAACCGCTGGCCTGGCGCGAGCAGGATCTGCTGGTGGCCACCCACGAGGTGAAGCCCGTGCTGGAACGGCTGCAGCAGGCCATGGCCATCACCGCGGCACTGATGCTCGTGGGGACGAGCCTCTGTCAGGCTCTTTGAGCCAACCGGCTTCGGCCTGGGCCGAGCCATCAGCTCCGCAATGACCTTCTCGAGCAGCTTCGGTTCCGCAGCCCGTCCCGGCATGCCACCCCTGGAGGTGCGGCTCACCCGTAACGGCATCGCTGAATCCCTGCATCGGGTGCATGCGGTGGTGTGCGACCAGCGCGGACGGGTGCTGATGCGAGCCGGCGATCCCCAGCAGCTGAGCTTCATCCGCTCGGCGCTCAAACCCTTCCAAGCCCAGGTGTTTGTGGCCAGCGGTGCCGCTGATCAAGCCGGCAGCGACGACCGCGCTCTGGCCATCGCCTGCGCCTCCCATGCCGGGGAAGCCAGCCAGGCCCGCGAGGCCTTCAAGATCCTCTGGAAGGCGGACCTGGACACGGAACAGCTGCAGTGCCCGACCCCTAGGGGCAAGGAAAGCCCGCTGGAGCACAACTGCTCCGGAAAGCATGCCGCCTTCCTAGCCACCTGCCGGCGCATGCACTGGCCGCTGGAGAGCTACCTGCAGACCGACCATCCGCTGCAACAGCAGGTGCTCAAGCGCGTCGGGGAATTGCTGGGCATGCCAGGCGCTGAACTCGTGACCGCCCGCGACGACTGTGGCGCCCCCACTCTGCAACTGCAGCTCTCCCAGATGGCCCTGCTGTTTGCCCACCTGGGGGCCTCCGAGCAGGCTGAACTCGAACGGCTCAGCCGGGCCATGCTGGCCCACCCCGAGCTGGTGGCTGGCAGTGGCCGCTTCGACACCGAAGTGATGCGCTCCAGCCATGGCCAGGTGCTCAGCAAAGGCGGCGCCGAAGGCATCCAGTGCCTCAGCCGCGTGGGGGAAGGCCTTGGCCTCGCCATCAAGGTGGAGGACGGTGCCAGCCGTGCCAAACACGCCGTGGCCCTGCACCTGATGAAGCAACTGGAGTGGCTCACCCCCCTCACCCTCGAGGAACTGAGCCAGGCCTTCCTTCAGCCCAATGAGGGGGTGAGGCTCGAGGTGAACGGCGAGCTGCGCTTCGATAACGGCCGTTAGGGAGCGCTCGCATCGCGCTCGAACTGAGCCGCGGCCGCCTCTGTGGCCCCACAGCTGAACAGCGCCTCAGCAATTGGCGTACTGATGGTGAAGGTGTTGAGCCCTTCGGCCGCCAGCCTTGCCAGGTCATCGGGCTGGCGCAGGCTGGCCACCAACAACCTCAGGGGAGAAGCCAGCCCATCCACACAGCGCTGCATGCGGATCAGCTCCGTGTGGCCATCACGGCCCAGGTCGCTGATGCGGCCTAGGTAAGGGGCCAGATAGTCGACCCCGAGGGCCACCGCCAACAGCACCTGGGACGGCTCGTAGCAGGCCGTGAAGGTGATAGACACCCCGGCGGCCGTCAACAGCCTGGCCGCCTCGGCCCCCGAGCGGGTGATCGGCAGTTTCACCCAGATACGCCCCGGGGCGATCGCCGCCAGCGCTGCGCCACAACCGGCCAGATCATCCCCCCAGGCCTGCAGGTGGAGCTCGCGAGCCCCCAGCTCCAAAGCTCGCAGACTGAGCCCCTGCAAGCTGGCGAGATCGCAGGGCTGCCCGGCTCGCCGCAACAGGGTGGGATTGGTGGTGACGCCATGGAACAGCCCGCTGGGCAGCCACTGCTCCCAGGCCTCGGGATCAGCCGTATCGAGAAACAGTCGCAGGGCCATGGGG
Source organism: Synechococcaceae cyanobacterium (assembly GCA_947461705.1). Taxonomy (GTDB): domain Bacteria; phylum Cyanobacteriota; class Cyanobacteriia; order PCC-6307; family Cyanobiaceae; genus Vulcanococcus. Next base: position 1,553 of record CANHMF010000054.1, on the reverse strand, counting down.
TGAGGAGGGGCGTCAGTGGGCCGAGGGCAGGGCCTGATGGCGCCGGCTGTGGCGCAGCGAATCGCCGAGGGCCAGCACCAGCAGCACCACACCGATCAGGCCACTCAGCCACTCGGGCACATGCCAGCCCCAGCGGCCAATCACCACACCGGCGAGCATCAGCAAGCCGAGGGCCCCAATGGCGTAGTGAGCGCCGTGCTCGAGATAGATGAGCTGGTCGAGCGCCTTCTCCCGGCTGAGCAGCACCGTGAGCGAGCGGATGAACAGGGCCCCCAGGCCCAGGCCGGTCATGATCAGGCCCAGGTCGCTGGTGATCGCGAAGGCACCGATGGTGCCGTCGAGGCTGAAGGAGGCATCGAGAAGCTCCAGGTACACCAGGCTGGCCAGGCCGCCGCTGGCGGCCATGCGCCCCACGGCTTCCTCCTCACCGCCGAAGAAGTCCGCCAGCGACGTGCTGAGAATCTGCAGCACCAGGCCGATCAAGCCAGCGAACAACACGTCACTGCGGAAGGGGCCCGGCAGCACGGCGGCCACCAGCATCAGGATCACCAGGGCCAGAGCCACCTCCAGGGACGGCACCCTGCCCGCCTGGCTGAGGCGCTTCTCCAGCACCTGCACCCAGTGCAGCGTTTTGGCCTCATCAAAGAAATAACGCAGGAACACCATCAGCAGGAACATGCCGCCGAAGGCCAGAATCCGCGGCTCCGCGAGCTCCAGCAGCTCGTGGTAATGCTCCGGATGATGCAGGGCCGCATCCAGGGCTTCGCCCATGCCGATGCCACCGGCCAGGCTCACCAGCACCAGAGGCCCGAGGAAGCGCACCCCGAACACCGGGATCACCAGGCCCCAGGTGAGGAAGAAGTTCTGCTGGCCGGGGGTGAGCTTCTCCAGCACGCGGGCGTTCACCACGGCGTTATCGAAGGAGAGGCTGATCTCCAGGGCCAGGAGCACCAGGGTGACCCACACGGCCTGCAGCCCAGCGGGGCTGAACCCACCCTTGGCCACAAAGATCGCTGCCAAGCCAATGACGCAGCAGATCAACGGAAACCGCACGTAGCGGAGGTAGCGATTCATGCGGAGCGGCCCTGCCGTGGGTCGACGTCTCTCCATCCTGCCCTTCGTTGCCCTGGGGGGGGGCCGTGTTGTATTGTTCTGGGGTCGACGCGGGGTAGAGCAGTCTGGTAGCTCGTCGGGCTCATAACCCGAAGGTCAGGAGTTCAAATCTCCTCCCCGCCACCAACTCCAACGACGTCCTGCCAAGGACATCCAAAAAGCTCCTCAGCAAATCTGAGGAGCTTTTTTATTGGCGATTCCCGCCCACAGCGCCACCCGCTAACGCACGTCCACTTCCACCTTCACCACGTCGAAGGGGCCACGGCCTTCGGTGTTGAGTTCCAGGGCTGCCCGCAGGGCGGCTTCGTGGGTGTGGAACCAATGGGCTTGGTCCCAGGTTTCCACATCCACCAGCTGGACACCATCGGCAGCAATGGCGAGAAAGCCCTCGCTCTTGAGCCGTTGCAGCACATAGCGCTCCGGCTGCGTGCAATCCATGG